>JANWID010000052.1 GCA_025450095.1 Bacteroidia bacterium
AGTAGTTCCATCACCAAAATCCCAGCTGTATGTATTAACTCCTCCTCCCGGATAAGTAAAATTTACAGTGTGTGGTGCGCATCCTGTTATATCATCAGCTGTAAATACAGCGCTGACCTGCGTAACCTGCACAAAGTACACTGAAGTAAATGCCGTGGAACAACCATATAAATCGGTAGTTGTTAGTTCTATAAAATAATTTCCAGGCGAGGTGTATGTATGCGTCGGGTTAACCTGTGTGGAAGTGGTTCCGTCGCCGAAATTCCAGTTGTAATTATTACCAGGACTTGTGTAAAAATTAATGAAGTTCACCGGCAGCGGCGCACATCCCTGGTTATTTGTCATCTGATAAAAAACGGATGGATTAGGCCTCGACTGAAGTTGAACGGTATCTGAGTTTTCGCATCCGTTTGTATAAGTCACATGCAGTTCCACAGTATAATTTCCCGCAACCCAGTATGTATGTGGTGCAGTTGTCCCTATAGCTCCGCTGCCATCACCAAAATTCCACGATGCAGTTGCCACGTTCGGAACATTAGTGGAAAGCGTTGTTACCATAGGCGTGCATTGCATGATCGGGTTACCGGAAACAATATCCGGAACCGGGCTATCGAAAACCGTTACCATATCCTGCATGATAGCTGTATCGGTGCAACCAAGCTGGTTGGTGGTAATTAGCGTAATAGTATAAATACCGGGTTGACCGTATACATGTGTTGGTTGCTGTAATGACGAAACACTTCCGTCACCGAAATTCCATTGCCAGGTATTTGCAGAAGATGCCTGGGCAACGAATGAAACAGGTTGTTGCGCATCACACGTGGATGTAAGACTCGAAGTAAATGTGGCGGCAGGATTTGCAAGTATCGTGATGTATGCATTACGTGAAAAGGATGCTTCACATCCCAGGGTAGTATTCCAGGCAACTAACGTTATAGTATAAATGCCAGGAGACTGGTAAAGGTGCACGGGATTGATGGTATTGGAAGTAACTCCGTCGCCGAAGTCCCAAAGACATGAATCATATCCCGAAGAAAGATTGCTGAAGGCAATACTGCCATTTTCCAGACAGGCAAGAGTTGTTGCCGCGCTAAAATTAACTGCAGGTGGACTTACTGTCTGAATATAATTGCTGATCACCAGTGAATCGGCCTGACCTGAACCGTTAAATGCAACAAGCTTTACTGTAAAGCTTCCTGTACCCAGGTATACATTTACCGGGTTTTGTGAAGTCGAGAAATTACCATTGCCGAAATCCCACTGATACGATGTGGCGTTTTGGGAAGTGTTTGTGAACTGAACTGAAAAAGGAATGCATCCATTCTGCTGGCTTACCGTGAAGCCTGCTACCGGCGATTGTCCGTTAACGGACAGCGTCAATGACAGTAGAAGACTGCAAACGAACCAGGATACAAGCTTATAATTTCCTGAATCCGACTTATCGGGATTCATAAAACCACAGGTTTAAAAGGTTAATACACGATCAAATGACACGGTTGCCGTAACAACTCGTTGCCTCTTACGCAGACCTGTCAGAAAAGTTCGATAGCTGTATCTATTCTTTGCAAAACTCCCTGTATTTAGAAGATGTAATTATATTATTACTTGATATTCAAATGTTTATATTAAATCGATACTGTGAAAATGAAATGTAAGAATTCCAGGGAACACTGATAAAAAGGATTAATCGCCTGCCTGCTGAATTTGTAAAATAATTATTCTTGTTAAACTTATGTTCATAGTGAAGTTGAATAATTATAGTATTCAGACGTCAGGCAGGGATTTACGCGGATTACTTAAGAAAGACTTTTTCTTGTTCTATTTATATAAATAAAATACGTAAAGCGTGTAGGCAATTTATTTCCTGAAAGCCTGAAGTTGTCATTCACCTATTTCACGGACACTTCTATCAAAATTTTAAAATGATTAAATTTATTTTATTACATTTCACTATTCAGAATTAAGAAACTATTTTTGATTTTTCTGAATTTTCAAATGGAGTTTATTTTGTAAAACTCCGGACATCTTCATCAGTATATACCAGCAAAATAGTTTTAGCTCATTAATAGCGAACTTTCTTTAAATCTGATTATTTTGGAAAGAATTACGATTTGATGAAGTTGTAATTTTAAAGTATTGTTTTAAGGTTATTCTATTCGCACATCGTTGAATATTTTATTCACTAAATTTGTTAAAGCTATTATTCTTCCTGAATGAAGAATTCAATTTTTATCATTGGTGCCGGTGCTGCCGGACTTTCAGCCGGATATCACTTGAGTGAGAAGGGTTATCATGTTACCATCCTGGAGGCACGCAATCGTACCGGCGGTAAAATACATACCCTTCATGATCCGGAATTTTCAAATCCTGTGGAGGCCGGAGCAGAGTTCATTCATGGTAAGCTGCCAACAACTTTGAATCTTTTAAAAAAATTCAATATGGAGTACCATGTTTCGAAAGGAAAATGGTACCGTGTTAAAAATGGACATGTTGTAAAAGCTGAAGCATTCATTGAACAATACAGGATGCTGGAACAACATCTCAGGGAAATGAAAGAAGATATTACGGTGGAAGATTTTCTGAATTTTCATTTTCCTGAAAATGCTTTTGATGAATTTAAGCAATCAGTAAGAAATTTTGTGGAGGGTTATGATGCTGCTGACGCCTCCAAAGCCAGTACACTTCACTTTAAAAAAGAATGGCTTGCTGAAGATGATGAAGAACAATACAGGTTGAATAATGGATATTCAGAATTAACCGATGCTTTGGTAAATTTTATTCTGTCAAAGGGAGGAATCATTAACCTGGAAACAATTGTGAAAAAAATTGAATGGAAAAAAGGCAAGGTAATCATCCATACCAGTAATGGAAATAAATATGAAGGGGAAAAAGTGCTTATTACATTACCTCCTCCATTATTATATGATAACCGGTATTCGGCATCATTGAATTTTTCACCAAGGCTTACTCAAATAGAAGAAGCTGCCTCTGAAATCGGCTATGGCACAGTAATCAAAATTGTGATTGAATTCGAAAGCCGGATATGGGATCAACCTGAATTTAAAAATGCAGGATGGATACTGAGTGATGAAATCATTCCAACCTGGTGGACACAACTACCGGATGATTCCAATATTCTTACAGGCTGGCTGGCTGGTCCGCGTGCCAGTGAAATGTCAACTAAAAGTAACGATGAAATAATGGACTTCGCATTTGATTCCCTGGCATCCATTTTTAATCTTTCCCCAAATGTTGTTCGAAGTGTTACTAAAAGTACAAAAATATTTAACTGGAAATCGGATCCATTTTCAGCTGGTGCGTACAGCTACGCCACGTTAAACCGGTTGCACAGGATTCACATTCTCAATCAGCCAGTAGAAAAAACCATTTACTTTGCAGGTGAAGCACTCGAATCGGAAAATACCGGAACGGTTGAAGCTGCATTGGTGAGTGGGATTAATGTTGCCGAAATAATTTTAAATGAGATTTCCTGATTGCATCACAAATTCATTACCGATCTAACCAACAAAAACCATAATGGATAAAATCATTTTTTGCAGTTAAACCGGTAGGCTGCACCAACCATAATATTAATTGAATTTGTATACAAAGTAAATTTTTCTGCATCCTCGTATATAAAGTCTTCCTCTTCCACAGGATCATAAATATTTGTCAATCCAAGGTTATCCCTTAACTCCAATGACAATAGCCATTTCGAGCCCAGGTTTTTTGAAATTCCGATTCCGGCTGATACACCAAAATCAAAATCCTTATAATTCTCCTTGTCATCATAAATAAAAGTTTCCGCTTCATCAAATTCCATCACCGATTCCTGTTTCATAAGCCATGAGATATATGGACCCGCATTAATATGAAAATTTATCCTCCTGCAGGAACGTGTATATCTGAAATATAATGGCAGGGTGAGATAATTAAACTTCTCCCAGGCTTTAAAATCACCGAAAATCTCATCGCCCTCCAAAAAATCATCTAAATCCCATTTAGCTCCTTTCCTGTCATAATATAAGCCGGTAATCAAAGAAAATTTTGAATTAAAATTATATCCGGTATACACTCCAACAGAAAAATAAGTTTTTGTCATTAGTTCATCCTTTTCAATATCATGACCTCGCAAATCAGAAAATGCCGGACCGGATTCAATCCCAACTAAAATCGAATTTTTCCGTGAAGCTTTTGTGCTGTCCTGTGCGTTTGCAACCATAGAAAAAAGAAGTAAACAAGCAATAATAAAATTTCTCATAAGCCAATAATGATTGTTTCAGATAAATGGCTAATTTATAAATGAATCAATAATTAACCTGTCGTTAAAATTCTACACGCACAGGTTTTCACATCCATTACTATTACTATCTAATTCCTAATTCACTTTTTCTTTTTCTTTGAAGGCTTTGCGAATTTATTATATTCAAGAGCCAGGTTCACCCAATACTCCAGTTGTTTTTGGGATTTCAGCACATCTTTATCGACGAAACCGAATCCTTTCATAACCTTATTGGTGAAATCCATTGGAGTGCATCCCTCCTTTTTCATGAGCTCATCAGTTAAAGCCGGATCAAAACGGATCATCAGTCGTTCGGTTTCCACACCCACGCACATTTTATCATTCACCATAAAGCACAAACCCCCAAACATTTTCTTTTCTTCTACCTTATTATGATTGACCGCGATGATCTCTCGAACCCGGTCGGCCAGTTTTTCATCGTATGCCATAGTACTATTGTTAGTAAGTTAATTAGTATCCAAAGATAACAGATACCAGATTCTTTATCTATCTTACATAAAGAATTAAAAACGGACGGATTTTTGTCAGACCACAAATGATCTTATCCTCATTATGTTTCAATATCAAACTAACATTTATGAAAAATATCAAACCAAAAGCCCCTGTAACGTGTACCAATTCTATAGTAATAGATTCAAGTGCATTTGAAGTATGGGAAGTTTTGACAGCGATTAACAAATGGCCCGAATGGAATAAAGCAATTTCAAAAAGCAGGCTATTAGGTCCTCTGCAAGCAGGCTCACGGTTTAAATGGAAAACAGGAGGCATAAGCATCAGTTCTATACTGCTAACCGTTATACCTTACACCAGTTTTGGCTGGTCCGGAAAATCACTTGGTATATCTGCCATTCATACCTGGAATATTACTGAATTGAAAAGAGTGACTGAGGTGCGCGTGGAGGAAAGCTTGCAAGGACTGATTCCTCGTCTATTCAACCGAATTCTCACTAAAACCATTGAGAAAAACATGCAAAAGTGGCTGGAGTTTTTGAAAGATGAGTGTGAGCTAAAACAAAGGGTAGCTGCTTAAAATAAAACCGATTTCCCCGTATTGAGAAGTTTTGGGTAAATATTTATGCATGCTCGGTGATTCTATACTATACTTGAGTTTTTATCCAGGAACAGAATTTTTAAGGGGTTGTGCAAAATCAATTGTTCAATAATTTTTTAAAATGATTCCGGCAATAGGAAAATATCTTATTGTCATAGGGTTTGTTTTTGTTGTAACAGGAATAGTTATATACTTTTTTCAGGATAAAACCGGATGGCTCGGTAATCTTCCGGGGGACTTCAGAATTGAGCGTGAAAATTTTCGGTTTTATTTCCCATTAACTACTATGATCCTGCTTAGCCTGTTGGTAAGTGTAATTCTTTACCTGGTTCGAAAATTTATATAAAGGAAAGCAATACGAAGTTATTCCCTAATAAACATTTTTAAAATCCGCTTCAGGTAAATGTTTAATTTTTACTGAAATTTCTAACTTTGCCTTTATAAGAACAACGTATATGCCACTGTACATGGATATTCATATAGTCCCGGGGGTGAAATCGAAAGATGTTGCCGAAGCACATCGCAAAGATTTGCTTCATCAGCAGGATTTTGGTTGCACCTGCATGACCTATTGGATCGACGAAGAACGTGAAACCATTTTTTGTCTTATAGATGCACCAGACAAAGATGCCGTTAAGGAAATGCACCGTAAAGCGCATGGATTGGTTCCTAACAGGGTAGTTGAAGTAAGCAGTTCTATCGTAAAATCATTCCTGGGAAGGATATATGATCCGGAAGATGCAGTCATTAATGAAAGTGGACTTAAAATATTTTCAGACCCGTCATTCCGTTTGCTGTTGGTAAGTAAAATGAATGATCATGTTTTACTAAAGCACCAGTTGGGAAATGAAAAAGCAAATAACCTGTTAAAAAATCATAATGAAATTGTAAGGAAAAATATCCTGATTCATGGAGGCAATGAAGTGGAACATGCCGGTGAAGGATTCATCGTATCGTTTGATTCCGTTTCAAAAGCCGTAGCCTGCGGCATAGCAATTAATGAGGATACTCCGCATGCAGAAGCCGGGAAGCTGGGCTTTAAAATGGCTATCAACGGAGGAGAACCAATCGAAAAAAGTAAGGAGCTGTTTGGGGACACGGTAAAATTTGCACAAAACCTTTGTTCGATAGCTGCAACTTCACAAATTGCCTTAGCTGTAATAGCCAAAGACCTGGTTTCAAAAGAACTTTTGCAAAATAAAAAAAATCATTTTCTTACTTTGAGTCTGCCGGATGAAGAATTTTTCCAACAGCTTTATACAAAACTGGAAAAGAAATTTAATGAGCCTGGATTTGATATCCCGGAATATTCGCAGTCTATGGCCATGAGCCAGACTCAGCTTTACAGGAAAACCACATCTCTTACAGGTGTTTCCTGCAATGTTTTATTAAAGAATTTCAGGCTTGAAAAAGCAAAGGAACTTTTGAAAAAACAGCGTAATTCCATTTCGCAGGTAACATTTGAAACAGGTTTCACCAGTCCTTCTTATTTTACAAAATGCTTCAAAAAAAAATTCGGGCTTTTGCCAATGGAATACCTCGAATTGCTGAAGACTTCCTGACCCCTCCCCTGTTTTAAGAAAAACCGTCGGGATGAATTTTACCATCTTTTGAATGAATTTTTATACTCATCATTCCAGACAATGGATGATTCGTGATAACACATCGGCCTGATGTGCCTATACATTTGTGTCATCATTAATTTAAAAACCTAAACAAATGAAATTGTATCTCATTCAAAGAAATCTTCCCGAGGCGGGAAAACTTACATTGTCCGATCAAATTGTGATAGCAAAAAGATCATGTAGTGTAATTGAAGAACTTGGGTCGGAAAAAATCCAATGGCTGCACACCTATGTTACTGCCGATAATCTCTGGTGTACTTATAAAGCAGAGAATGAAGAAATCCTTCGTGAACACGCAAAGCGAGGTGAATTCCCATGTGATAACATCCGCGAAATAAAAGCAATATTCAGCCCTGCGACTGCATTGATGATGGCAACTCAAACAGTAGAGGAATAAAGATAGTTTAGATTTTAAATCCGGATTTACTTCTGATCACCAGCTGAAATTTGATTTCTTGCCATTGCTACTCATCGTTTAATCACCACCGGTAATGCCTCTTTGAAAATTTCACCCTGCCAAAAATAAACACCTGCCTTTAGTTCTGCCACACTAAAACCTGGATTGTCGGTGGTGAGCCTACCTTGTAAGACAATTTCTCCGGAAGCATTCAGCAGGTTAAAGTTCATTGGAAAATTTATTGATTCGATCGAGACATAGTCGGTAGCCGGATTCGGATAAATGAGTGGAGATTGTTTCTCAACCGTAAAACCGGAACCTGATGTAAGGCTGTCGATATATCCACCCAGATAAGCGTTCAAATCAAACATGTGCAATTGTTGATCAACGTTAATTATGGGTGGCTGTGAGAAATGCTCGTTGGTCATGTAAAAACGTGTATACCCTGCAGTGGCAATACTCTCTATCTGGTGAAACGGTAAGGTAACATTGACTTTCCGCTTATTGCCGCCAAAAAAATCCTGACCGGTGAAATCATATAGTAAGTATACGAAAGGTTGAAGCAGACCATTGTATCCGCAAAGCATGACGATGCGCTCGTTCCCCAGCAATGTTGCTCCGGTGATCAGACCGGCTACATTCAACGTATCGCAGGGTAATGCAGAGTATGAACCCGGTGTTTTCGGAAGGGTGTAACAAACGGTCTGGGTGCCGACCCACTGTTTAGTGAATAGATAGATGCTGTCGGAGGTCACTACAAATGCTTCACAATCGAAATCGGTGTTGTTGGCACCTGTTGGTGTGAAACTAGTCTGGTCAGCATAAAAAAAGTTTATGGTATCGATGAGAGGTGTACCGGCAGTGACAGAACTCTTATCAATGCGCAGGATATTCAGGTTGGTGCGGTTACCATTAGCGTTGTTACCAAAGTCTCCGATATAAAGGTAGGTGCTATCCTGAGAAATTTCTTCCCAATCATTATTAACCACTCCCGGAAGAGGTGCTTGCAGGAGAATAAGACCACTCAATGAGTCGATAGTGTAAAGGCTGGTGTCGGAATTATCATTTTGAGTCCATAGCTGCTGATTCCAGAGAACCAAACCGGATGATTCGGACAATGATGCTGGCAGGTTGACACTTGTAGTAGGGCCAATGTTCGCTGCAGGGTAAATGCAACTACCATCGTTCACCGTGGCTGAGAGATTGAAGTTGGTTGCCAACGCATCGGTGCAACCATATACTTGAGCGGAAAGTTTACTTAGGTGGAGAAGTAATACAGCAGTTACGAGGTAAATATATTTCATGATTTTTTTAATTCCCGTTCCCAATCACCAGATGAGTTCTCGAAATATTACCTGCTACATCCATGATTTCCACCAGGTAAATACCAGCTGGCATATTCCGGACATTGATTTGCGTCTGTTGTTCCGGGACAACCATATTCAGCACAACACTACCTGTAATATCCTGGAAGGAAATAGTTCTGCTTTCACGAGTGCTAAATGTTATATAAACTGCATCAATTGCAGGATTCGGATACAACTGGAAACTTGATTTTTCTGAATCCGGATGTATTCCACTTGGAATCCACAGAGGAGAAAACTCTGAAGTATTTCCAATCGTATCGGTTTGGGTTGTGGTCACATTGGTCGGATTGGTGATGACTCCCTGGTAAAGCCAGTTGCCATTTGCATCAGCAGTTACGGAACCAATCATGGTGTATCCCTGGGGATTTGCATTAAATGAAAGATTGTAAAATAATTCAATAGTGGCAAACGGTTCCGCTGTTCCGCTGATGTTGCTGTTGTCTGCATAGTTAATGAATGGCTGAGCAATCGAATTGTTTGCACCCGGATCGTTTTCTATTCCTTTGCCGTTGTTGTAAATGGAATTCGCAGTGATTAACTGGAAATCGTCATGGTTCCATATTCCGTAAAGCGAGTTGTTGTAGATTTCGTTGTTGACTATTGTACCTGTGTTGGGGTTGTTCGGATCCAGTATGATACCATATGAATTGTTTGCAATAATATTTCCGGAATACAATTGGTGATTTGTACCATTCATGACCCTGGCTTTTATTCCAATATTAAATGGAAATACACCCGTTCCGTTTAAACCGGTTCCAACGAAATTATTCATGAAGACAAGTGAGTCACTCGGGTCAATTCGAACTCCGACATCACCAGGACCTGCAAAAATATTTCCTTCAGAAAGTGTCGGCCCTCCTATTCGGACGTTCTGTCCCCAAAAATATGCACCGTTCATACTGCTGCCACCCGAAATGGTATCGGTTCCGCTGATGTCAGTTCCGAATTTGTTGCCACAGAAAATTATGGTATCACCTGTGAGTTCGGCAGAAAGAAATGTATTTCCTGAAACCAGGTTCCCATCACCATTATTAGGTCCGCCAAATATTATTTTCTCCGCATCCCAGATGCTGATCCCAACCTGGTTCGGGATGGCTGCATTGCCGGTTTTATCCGATCCGATAATATTACCTTTTACGTTAACATAACTATTGGCATCTATATATGCTCCTAATGAATCATTTCCTGAAATTAAGTTGTTATGAAGTATGCAGGTATTGCCAATCAATTCCAGTCCCGAAAAAGAATTTCCTTCATCAACAGTTCCCGAGGTATCGGTGCCAATCCAGGTATTTTCAACGATGATGGAGTCATTATATATATAGATACCCTTAATATTACCACTGACAACATTTCGCCGGTGCTGGTTTGAACCAATGTTAAACAATCCGGTCACAATTCCATTATGTGCCCTGATACCCGTATTAAATCCATGGATATACATTCCGAAAACTGAAAAATGGAAATCGATGTCATCACAATCTATATCAAGACCCGGAAAACCATTAATTACTCCATCAAGTTCAATGGTTGGACCCGATCCTGTAAAACCATTTGGAGGCTGAGAGGTTCCGTTGATAGTCAGGGAATGTTTGATGTCAGGCAATTGAGTAACCGGATGGATTGCATGAGGAGCCAGGCCGGGAATGTTGAATACAATGTTATCGGCTGAAGCTGAAAAATTTGAAGTTTCGATGGCACGTCTCAGTGAGCCAATACCATCATCATTTGTATTCGTAACAGTAAATGTTGCAGGAAGAAAGTTTATCCCAGTAACTCCGTCCAGGCAACTGGAGTTTGAAACGATCACATATCCTGGTTCCTGAATACTACCCTGACCGTCTAATCGAAAAAGCGTTCCCCCTTGTAAGATGATCAATGAGTCGCAAGTTACAGTCGGTAATGGAGAATAAATAGGGAAATCGTATAAAACAGGACCCCAGGTATAAATAGCTCCTCCAACGTTCGCTGCATTTGCATCCAGGATGGCCTGTCGCAAACTACCTGGTCCGCCATCTGCATTTGTTGTCACCAGGTAAACACTACCATTTACGGCAGCCGTACACTGAGCCGACACCTTTACTGTAGAAGTAAAGATGATGAACAAAAGCAGGAATAAACGGGATTTATACATAATTGTTTTTATTAAAAGTCAGATCACCTACATGTTGACAAAGTGTGGTTCAATTTCAATAATTTTAAAGTTACTTTTTTATTTCCCGATCACCAAATTTGATCTCGAAAGTTTACCTGTTGCATCCAGGACTTCCACCAGGTAAATACCAGCTGGTAATTTCCGGACATTGATCTCAGCATGTTTATCCGATACCCTCCTGGTCAACATTACTCTCCCTGTTATATCCATTAAAGTAATTGTTCGGTTTGCCGGGCTTCCAAATACAATGTGAACTATGTCAGAAGCCGGATTGGGGTACATATGAAAAATCAGGTTTTCAGGCTCCGGACTTGTTCCTGTAAAGTTTGGATCAATGACCACGGAGTCACCTGCAATATTGAACACAATGTTCTTCTCACCATAAGTGAGTGCCCTTACGTTGGTCGGCATCAAGGAGAGTAAACTTATTGTATTGATGCTGGCAGGAACCGGCAGAACGATCTGACCTATGATACCCTGCATTTGTATGGTATCTGTTTGAGTGGTTCGTGAGATAGCAAGGTCAGTAGTCCCGGTTGAATAAAAAGATTGTTCGAATGATTCCATACCGGCATGCCATGTTCCAAGTGCTGATACTGTATAGTCGTTTATGATTCCGGCCGCCACCACAAGTGAAGGGTCCCAGTTTAGTGTCCATGCAACGCCATAAATAGTG
>JANWID010000053.1 GCA_025450095.1 Bacteroidia bacterium
CCCTACATTACCACAATACCAATTTTGTTAATCACTAACTGAGTTCCAGGATAACACGGATACAAAAAAGCCCGGTTGGTGCAGCAAATTATTGCTTTTGTCCTGTAGAAATGGTTCAACACACACCTGTTTGAATCTTTCACCAAAAAAGCAGCTTATTAATTTGGTTCTTATGGCTTTTTTCTTAATTTAGTGTTACCTAACCCAACCAATCATGAAAAGACTATTACCCCTCCTGCTCGTCTTGTGTCTTGGTTTTATTCCCGCTTTTTCGCAGCGTTCCTTCGAAGTGGGTCTTTCCGGTGGCATTACCAATTATTTTGGTGACCTGGGCAATGAAGCCTGGTATCAGACTGCAAGCACTCAACCAGGCATGGCAGTTACCTTCCGCAATTTCCTTGGCTCGTCAGCTTATTCAGGAAATTTGTATCGTCCTCTGTCCATGGAGGTCCGAATGTCATGGAACCGGTTGCAGTATGATGAAACGAAACCCATCGGAAGTCGCGAGGGTTGGGAACTGCGGAATTATGGACGCGGTTTAAGTTTCAGAAATGATTTATTCGGCTTAGCAACACATGTTACCTATACGCTTTACAGCAATCCGCGAATGCCGTTGTACAAACAACATGCGGCATTTTTTGTATTCACAGGAGTAGGTGTTTTCTATGGCACACCTAAAGCAGACCTCTTCCGTGGAGAAATTGACCAGGCTAACCGCTATTATTTCTGGTCAGATGGCACCGTGCGCGATGCTCCGGATGAAGGCCTGGGTTCCGCCGGTAATATCATTGAGAAAGATGGTGAGTATGAAACCACACTTGCTGACTGGTACACCGAAGGAAACGACTACAAAGGTGAAGTCAGCAAAAAAAACATGTACAATTTTGTTAATGTAGCAGTACCAATGGGAATTGGTATCCGGTATGGTATCAGCAAAAAAGTTACTATTTCAACCGAATTCGGGTATTATATGTTCTTCACCGATTACCTGGATGATGTGAGCGATGAATATCCAACCTATTCTGAAATCAATGCAAACTTCCCTAATGATCCGGTGAAGCAGGAACTGGCGCTGTATATTTCCGATCCAACAGGATTTGGTAACAGCGGTTACCCTGGTCCCGCAACAAGCCCGAGAGGAAATCCATCTAAGAATGACGGTTTCAGCTTTATTAATCTGGAAGTTGCATATAAATTTGAATTCCATAAAGGAATACCCAGGCTCTGGGGCAGAAAATAAATTGACCTAACACCTTGATAAGGCCAGAACATTAATAACGTTCCGGCCTTTTTTTATGTTGGAATGAAAGTAATGCTGATGACTGATAATATGTCAAATTCTCCTCTGAATTTCCCCAAATGGCATAGGAATATTAAATTTGAAGGGAACCTGGAATTAACTAATTTCACTTATGCGATACATCGCATTTCTTATCATCCTGTTTTTTCCGCTGACTGTCTTTTCACAAAAAGATACTTTGTTTTTCAATAATGGGACAATCGTAATTGGTGAAATTAGTAAGATACAGCTCGGCGTAATTACATTCGATCCGGATGATGCTAATGATATTACTGTTCAGCTCCGGAAGCTGAAACATATTGTTGGATCACGAAATTTTCGAATTGAAACAGTCGATCTCCAGGTAATTTTCGGGAAGCTGAATAAAAGTCCGCATGCCGGTTTTGCAAATATCACATATGGCAGCGACACCACAATAGTAGCGTTGAGTAATATTTCCAATCTCTATCCTATCGAGAAAAATTTCAGCAAAAGGATTACAGGTTTCATTTCAGCCGGATATAGTTATACCCGATCCAGTGACCTGGGAAGGATAAATCTGGATGGCTCTGCATCATATCTTGCGAAAGAATTAGAATTTAAGATAAACGGCTCAGCAATTTCTACTATTGAAAACGATGTTTTCAGCAGGGAGAACGAAAATCTGGGAATTAAAGTCAATTATTATTACCATCCTGTCTGGTTTGTTGCAGGTATGTTGAATTACCAGCGCAATGAGGAACTAGGTATAAAAAGCAGATTCCAGGAAGGAGGCGGTGTTGGAAACAAGCTACTCCTTACCCGGTATGTACGGATGCTGGGGTTCGGGGCTATTGTTGTAAACCAGGAAACCAGCTTTGAAAGTGATAAAAGCCTGCTGCTAACTGAAGGTATGCTGGGATTTAGTTTTAATGTTTTCCGATTTGAAAAACCTGAGCTGGATATACAGACAACACAGTATGGTTTCTTCAGCTTCTCACAAGATAGGATGCGTTATGAAGGTGACATCAGTGTGAACTGGGAAATGATTGAGGATTTTGATCTCAAACTAAGCTTTTACACCGATTACGATAGCAATCCTCCAGGTAGTGTTCAGGCCAATATTGATTATGGTACGGTGATCAGTTTAGCTTACGAGTTCTAAGAGGTACGGATTACGGATGGGTACGGATTACGGATTCAAGTCATAGCGGAACGGATGTACGGATTACAGATAAGTCACATAAGTTATGATCTGTAATCTGTACATCCGATTCCGCATCGATAAAGAATCTGTAATCCGTACCTGTTACAGAATTCCCAGAGGTGAAATAAATCCGATATTAATTCTTCCGGTATCATAATCTCTGGCACCGAACCGTGATTTTGCATAATCGGAGTATTGGTAAACTCTTCCTACATAATTTACAAAAAATCGCAGATTCAGAGTAGACCACGGATAATATTCAACGACCGGAATAAATCCATATGCAGTACGGATATTATTTTCGTCGGTAATATTCTCCGGATCCTGATCACTGTTGTTCCATTCTGCAATATCCATCATACCAAATAATGCAACATTAATTTTCGGGGAAACCCGGTAATGCAAATGCACCCAATGTCCGATATAGAGTGTATTTGCCAAAGAGAACGGATAGAGGCTGTCAGGTACCGTTTCACTAACAATAGTTGTTCTGTCCAGATCTTCATCGCTCCATTTAAAATCATAGGCAACCACAAATTTGCCGAGCGTTAATTCTGTACCCAAAGCAATGTAGTGCATGTTGGCATTTTCAGCTTCATTGAAAAGCGAATAAGACCAGATTGTTTTGACTTTATTGTTGAACAAGCTGCCTCGCCAGTTGGCTACAAATGCCAAAGGAGTTTTCGACTCGGTGAAATTAGGTTGATCGCCATACAATTCATTGAACGATTTTGTTCGCGAGTCTAATGCCTGAACGGTAAATTGATTTTTGGGACCCGGAGTATAAGTAAATCCGACACCAGTCAGAAAGTTATCGGCAAATTCAATTATGTCTGAATACTCATAGATATCAATCGGGTTGTAATCAAATTCAAATGCACCCCAATCGGCACACATTTTACCTCCGGAAATGCTGAATTTTTTACTGATATCAAACCGGAGAAATGCAAGATCCACGGAGCGGCTCAGGTTCTCAATTGATTCAGATGTTTGTGCCCTGGTATAACGATCGCGGAAACGGAAATATACTTTTTCGTGGACCTGTCCGCGAATCTCCAGTCTGAACTGCTCATTTTTAAACCTGCTTTGCGTATACTCACCATCTACGAATTCATTTCTCAACCCAAACTGCATATTAGCAATTACACTTACATTTTTAAGTAGTCCCTGCTTTGCTTCCGGAATAATCGATGGGTAGTATGTGGTATCACCTGCCTGGCGCTCTGTTTTTTGTGCCATGAGCAGGCAGGGAAGACTAACCAATACCAGTATCCAAAGTTGATATTTATATCCGTTCATATGGTTTTTGATTTACTTATAATTAATATTCTATAAATAATTTCTGTAATTCATCCCTGTTGGTTTTGTTTTTCGCAAGTGCCAACATCAAAAGCACCCTGGCTTTCTGAGGATTCAATTCATCTGAAGATACGGTTCCAAAGTCGGCATCAACAATTTCTCCTTTAATTAAAACTGCACCTATTGGAACGCGGGATGCTCTGACAACCGGTACTCCTGCTTTGGTTGCCTTCTGAGCAGCTTCCAGTGTACCCGCTGTCATATTACCATCGCCTACACCGGCAATCACGATTCCTTTTGCCCCAGCCTTAACCATTAAGTCAATCAAATCAGGTGACATATCGGCGCAAGCATAAACGATATCAACACGTGGCAGTGATGTTAATCCAGTTACAGAAAATTCACTGTTCATTGTGTGACGACCGCTGGGTTTATGAAAAAATAACACATCGCCAAAAATTACTGTGCCAATCATTCCTTCTTGTGGAGACTGAAAAGTTTGCACCGGCGTAGTGATCATTTTCTTAACGTCTCTTGCTGCATGAATTTCATCATTCATTACCACCATCACACCATATCCTTTTGCATCCGGATGTGCTGCAAGAGCAACTGCATTATACAAATTCAATGGGCCTTCAGCACTTAATGCTGTAGAAGGGCGCATGGATCCTGTCAAAACAACAGGCTTATCACTCTTTACGGTCAGATTAAGGAAATAAGCAGTTTCTTCCTGGGTATCGGTACCGTGTGTGATCACAATACCATCACAATCAGCTTGAGCCAGCAGGGTATTGATTCGATTAGCCAGATCGAGCCAAACTTTCACACTCATATCCTGGGAACCCACATTTGCAATCTGCTCACCTTTCAAATTTGCGAGTTTCCTGATATTGGGAACGGCATCTATCATAGCATCAATTTTAACCTGTCCCGACGTATATGCGGAGCCGGTAGAACTAACACCTGCACCGGCGATAGTACCACCTGTCGCCAGGATCGTAATGTTTTTCATTTTGCCTGTCTGTCCAAATCCGAGTGTACAGATAGTTAAGCCCGTGGCTAAAAGAATACTTCTTAAATAATAGGCATTTGCTTTCATAGCTTTAGTTGTTATAAGAATATTTGAATTTAGGTTAAATACTATTGAGGACTGGTCATTTTAGCCGGATCCATCAGATCTTTGATCTGTTGTTCGGTCAGAAGTTTTTTCTCGCGAATGAGCTCAAGAATACCCTTATTGGTTTCCAGTGCCTCTTTTGCAAGCTCAGTTGTTTTGTCATATCCCAATACCGGGTTCAATGCTGTTACAATACCAACACTTCTTTCCATATAGTTTTTCAAAATTGCCTCATTTATGGTTATGCCTTCAATACATTTTGTCCGGAATATCGGTAATGTTTTATACAACAAAGCTTGTGATTCAAAAATGGCCACAGCAACAACGGGCTCGTATGCATTAAGCTGAAGCAATCCATCCTGTGAGCCCATGGTGACCGTCGCGTCATTACCAATTGCTTTATAGCATACCAGGTTCATCAGTTCAGGCATTACCGGGTTAACCTTCCCGGGCATTATAGAGGAACCAGGTTGCATTGCAGGTAAGTTGATTTCGAATATCCCTGCCCGTGGTCCTGAGGCCAGGAAAATGAGATCACTGCTGATCTTTGATAAAGTGATTGCAAAATTTTTCAATGCCGAAGAATACATTACAAAACCCTGCATGCTGGAAGTAGCTGCAATCAGATTAGATGATAGTTTCATTGGTTTGCCTGTGATTTTTGCAAGGTGTGTAGCACACTTCTCGGCATAACCTGGTGATGCTGTAATTCCGGTCCCGATCGCTGTGGCACCCATATTCTCCTCATAGAGGTATGACTCAGCATGCACCAGTGCTTCGATAGCTGCATCCAACTGCGCACCGAAACCATGAAATTCCTGGCCAACAGTCATGGGTACTGCATCCTGTCCTTCCGTACGACCCATTTTAAGAATTTTGCTGTAATCATCTCCCTTTTTATGAAAGGCTGCAGATAACGCTTTTGCCTCTTTTATCACCTTATCATTATGAAGCAGGATAGCAACGTGAATCGTAGTTGGATATACGTCATTAGTCGATTGACCCATGTTGAGATCATCGTGAGGCTCGATGAATTGATACTCACCTTTCTTTTTTCCCATCATTTCCAATGCAATGTTTGCCAGCACTTCATTGGCATTCATATTAGCTGACGTTCCTGCTCCTCCCTGGTAGAGATCTGTTAAAAACTGGTCATGGTATTTCCCATCCATCACTGCCAGACAGGCTTTCTCAATAGCATCATACCGCTCTTTTTTCATCCGTCCGATATCCGTGTTAGCGCGTGCAGCAGCAAGCTTAACCATTGCATAAGCTCTTACATAATCCGGATAAAAATTTGTTTTTACTCCGCTCACCTGGAAATTCTCAAGGGCGCGTGCAGTCTGTACACCATAATAGGCTTCATTCGGAATTTGTTTTGTTCCTAGTAAATCCTTTTCAGTTCTTGTCTGGGCAATACTAGTTCCAGTAACAGCAATCAAAACAATTGATAAAACATTTCTTGCGAATTTCACCGGATTCATGCCCGGTAACATAAATAGATAGGGTTTGTTTCTCATGATCATTATTATTAAAAATTAAATATGAATTTCATAAGGGGTCAGGTTTCTCATGAAATAAAACATGAGCCCTGAATCATTGTTATTCAAAGGCTATTGGCTATTGCCAGGAAGCGAATAGGGATAATGTTTAGCAGATTCCGGATATTATAGATAAAACTCTTTTCATATCATCTATGTTTAAGAATTCCGTTTTCCGATTGAAGCAGTATTGTTTCCTCTCATAAAAAATGAATTTTCCCGGTGTTAATTCTGTCTCAATTAATAATGAGGATGTAAAAGCAATATGATTATATCAAACGTATAAATAATTAATCAAAAAAAGAAGCATTTAGAGCGCTTTGTATATATAGTTGATTATCAATTCTATGAATTTATGCCCGATTTAAAAACACATATTCCCAACATTTAGGACTAAAATTAAAAGTGCAATTTTCTAATTCTTTTGGCTGACAAACTAACTCATAACAAATCATAACTTAAACTTCACAATAGCCAATCAGGATTTAATAATTTTATTTTGCTCTGGTAACTTTATCATTACAGATCAGTGTAATTATTGAGTGGAATGGAAAGTGATTTTTGAATTGATTGAGTTTTATTATACTTTTAGATTATTAATACCTGGTTTTTAATCTGCCGATTCCATTTTAATAACGGTCCCCGCCATGGAAGAAAAAAAAGTGACAGGAAATAAGGCAAGGATCCGGTCACTATTATTATTTCTTTTGTGCATAGGTATAGCCCTGGGGTTGGTGTCGATCATTCGTGTTCCTGAATTCACCACATCTCAATTGTATGTTTTATTTCTACTTTTCTTTGCGATTGGCTTGTGGGCCACGGAAGTGATTCCACCTTTTGCTACCGGGTTGCTGATAATTGCATTCCTGGTTTTCTCACTTGGTAATCCGAATTTTAACCCGGAACCACAGGATATCGCAAAATATGCAAATACATTTTCCAGCAGCGTAATCTGGCTCATGTTGGGCGGTTTTTTCCTGGCTTCTGCAATGAGCAAAACAAAACTTGATGAAGCATTATTCTCGTTTACAATCAGGCTTTCTGGAACAAACCCGCGCAACCTGGTTATCGGGCTCATGACAACAACAATGGTAGCATCCATGTTGATGTCCAATACTGCTTGTACTGCTATGATAATTGCTGCAATCACGCCTTTACTCACTTCTGTTGGGGCAAAATCCGGAATCGGTAAAGCAGTTTTGCTGGGCGTACCCATTGCTGCATCTACCGGTGGGATGGCAACCCTGATCGGTACAGCCCCAAACGTAATTGCCGCAGGGGCTTTGGAAAATGCGGGCATTCCAATTAGTTTTCTGGAATGGATGGTATATGGTTTACCAATTGCTTTAATCATTACAACTGTTTGTTGCACCACGCTGCTCCTGGTTTATGTCAGAGATAAAACTCCAATTTCCCTGGAGTTTATGAATAGTGCAAAAGAAGTAATGTCAGCTGAGATAAAATACCAGAGAAACATTGTACTGGTCATTATAGTTGTAACTGTTTTGATGTGGCTCACCGGATCACTGCACGGAATAAGTGTAGCTGGTGTTTCGGCAATTCCAATTGTCTTTCTGACGCTGTTCAGGGTTCTCACCGGAAAAGACGTACGTGCGTTACCGTGGGATACGCTCTTTCTCGTGGCAGGCGGACTTTCACTCGGAGTGGCACTGAAGTATAACGGGTTATTGGATTATTACGGAGCACAGTTAACAGCGTTACATGTTGGAAAGGTTGCAACCATGTTCATATTTGCATTTGCAACAATGGCAATTTCAAATGTTATGAGTCATACAGCAACGGCTACTGTATTAATTCCATTAGGCATTTCAATTCTGCCAAATGTTAAAACTGAAATGGCAATGACCATAGCTCTAGCCTCATCAACCGCCATGCTGCTTCCTGTTTCTACTCCACCAAATGCAATTGCATTCAGCACCGGGTTAATAAGGTTAAAAGATTTTCGTATGTGTGGAACGCTTACCGGTATTTTAGGTCCGATTATGATTGTGCTTTGGGTCTTGTTGTTAAACTGATTTACCTGATGATATTTATTGAATCAAAAAAATTGCGATTAACAAATAAACAGATTTCATTATGATATTTACACTACAACTTGTCGTATTACTGATCTGCATTTTTATCGGAGCGCGTATGTCGGGCATCGGCCTGGGTGTGATGGGCATGATTGGATTACTGATCCAGATCTTCGTATTCGGCATGCAGCCTGTTGATCCGCCACTTGAAGTGATGCTGATCATACTCAGTGTTGTTACTTCAGCTGCAGCATTGCAGGCAGCAGGAGGAATGGATTACCTGGTTGGCATTGCAGGTAAATTACTTCGCCAGCATCCGGGACAAATCACTATTCTCGGACCCATAGTAACATATCTCTTCACCTTGTTCGCAGGCACTGCACACATTTCCTATTCCATATTACCGATTATTGCTGAGGTTTCTACCAAAGCCAGAATTCGTCCTGAAAGGGCGCTGAGTATGAGTGTAACAGCCGCGCATATGGGAATTACGGCAAGCCCGGTTTCGGCTGCCTCTGCCGCGTTACTAACGGTACTGGCAGCTTCAGGAATAGGCCTTTCCGATATTCTCACTGTTTGCATTCCATCGACTTTAATCGGAGTAATTGTAGGTGTACTGGTGGTAATGAAAAAAGGAAAAGATCTGGATAAGGATCCTGAATTTCTTGAAAAAATGCGTGACCCGGATTTTGCTGCAGCAATAAACGGAACATCGGGGTCCTCTGAAACGCAGCAGAAAAAAGGCGCCGTGAAATCAGTTTTCTTTTTTGCACTGGGTGTTGCAACGGTTGTTGCAATGGGATCGTTTCCGCAATTGCTTCCTGATTTTTCAGAAGTAGAAAATTTCAAACCTGGTTTTGCTGTTAACGACTCCGGCAATGTTCAAATGCCATCCATGATCATGATTGTAATGCTGGCGGTTGTTGCATTGATAATACTATTCGCTAATACCAAGGCCAGTGATGTTACTAAAGCGAGTTTATTCAGCTCCGGTGGACAGGCAACCATTTCTGTTTTTGGAGTGGTATGGATGAGCGGAACTTTCATGAATCACAATTTTGCATTGATCGAAGGAACACTAGGATCCATCGTAGCATCGTATCCGTGGCTTTTTGCATTGGCATTATTCACACTAAGCATTTTACTTTTCAGCCAGGCTGCAACAGCAAAAGCACTTATGCCATTGGGTTTAGCACTTGGGTTATCGCCGGCATACCTCATCGCGATTTTCCCTTCTGTAAATGGCCATTTTTTCATACCGGGTTACCCTACATTACTAACTGCTATACAATTCGACCGGACCGGTACAACTAAAATCGGCAAGTATGTGCTTAATCACAGTTTCATGTTACCAGGTATAGTCACTGCAGCTGCAGCAGTAACTGCCGGATTGCTGATCACCTCATTTATTAATTGAATTTGGAATTCCCGATTAATATTAACTAAGTTTGAAGTTCAGCTAAAATAACTCCAATGAAATACCTTAATTATTTAATATTTGGTTGTTTTTTATTTTCTCCTATGGTGGGGTTCACTCAAGTAGAAAAGCCTCCCGTTCCGGATGGTACACAGGGTGAAGTTTTTCGTCCAAAGGATACGGATTCAACCGGAAAGGAAATTCCATCAATGCGTCTCAATGAGTGGGACGGCCCGCTATGTTCCATGAAATTTGGAGGTGGAATTTTATATGAATATGCGGGGTTCGTTCAGGATGACATCGCGAAAGAACAGGTTAAAGCAGAATCAAATTTCAAATTACGCGATGCCCGTTTTACCTTATCGGGAAAGTTTAAGACTAAACGGGAGATTACGTTCAAGATGGGTATCATGTACGATGGAAACGACAAATCGTGGTATATGCGTGAAACCGGGATACTGATTAAAATGCCTGAAATGTCAGGACATATTTTTATCGGCAGAACAAAAGAAGGATATTCACTTAGTAAAATTATGGTTGGTTATGCGATCTGGAATACGGAACGATTGGCTGCAATTGATATAATTCCAATTCTTGCAGACGGAATTAAATATATGGGATATCTGCCAAAACAGCGCATATTATGGAATGTTGGCGGATTTATTGACTGGATTTCAGACACACAAGCGTTTTCGACTTTTGAATACCAGGGTTCCGGAAGAATAGCATATCTTCCGTTTTATAGTGGCATTTATAAAACTGTTTTACATATAGGCGGTAATTATCGTTATGGAAAAGTTAAAGACGGACAACTCAAAGTCCGGTCGAAACCTGAAGTTTCTGGAGGTCCTTATTTTGTTGATTCAGGAACAATGAATGTAGATTATACAAATAGCGTGGGTGGAGAACTTTATTACCGCTCGGGTAGATTTTTATTCGGTTCCGAATTTCATGCTCACATGATGCACTCCCCTGAAAATGACAATCCTGTTTTTAAAGGAGGAGAAGCTTTTGTTGCCTGGACGTTCACCGGGGAAGTAAAACCTTACTATACTTCCAGTGGCATTTTCGGATTTATCAAAGTTAAAAGATCAGTATTTGACGGTGGCTTCGGAGCTTGGGAAGGAATATTGCGTTTCTCCAACCTGGACCTCCAGGATCAATTAGTAACAGGGGGTGATTTCTGGAGAATTACGCCTGCTTTAAATTGGTTTCTTTCCAATAATATAAAATTGTTTTTATCGTATGGTTACTGCGTTCTTAACAGGTATGAAAAAGAAGGCACAACCAATATATTCCAGGCCAGGATGATGTTTTCATTATAGATTTTGCTGATTCGATGGTTAATTCGATAGAGATTCAATGGTAATTCGATAGTTAATTCGGTAGTGGATTCAATAGTAATTCGATGGTTAATTCGATAACGGATTATACTGATATAAGTAGCGTAAAAACTTTTGTATCTTTGCGCCCCTATGGCAACAACGAACGAAGATCTGTTTAAAAACCTTATTTCTCATTGTAAAGAATATGGTTTTATTTTTCCTTCCAGTGAAATTTATGACGGCCTCAGCGCGGTTTATGATTATGGTCAGTACGGAGCTGAATTAAAGAAGAA
>JANWID010000054.1 GCA_025450095.1 Bacteroidia bacterium
AAATACCATTGGAGGTAATGATGAAGATTACCTGTATTCCATTATTGAAACAACTGATGGCGGTTACCTGCTGGGAGGATTTTCCTGGTCCGGTATTTCCGGCGACAAAGCAAACAGCAGTTTCGGGTTTGCTGATTATTGGATCGTAAAAATCGATTCTATGGGAACTATCCAATGGCAACGTACAATCGGAGGCAGTGAAATCGATGCATTACATTCCTTACAGCAAACATCCGACGGAGGATACCTGCTGGGTGGATATTCCCAATCGCCTGTTTCCGGAAATAAAACTGAAAACAGTCTTGGAGGATACGACTACTGGATTGTAAAAACAGATTCCACTGGAAATATTCTTTGGCAAAATACCATTGGTGGGGGCAATGCTGATTTTCTTTATTCTGTTGACAAAACTTCTGATGGAGGATTTATACTTGGCGGCGCTTCCATTTCGGGTATCTCCGGCGACAAAACCGAAATCAATAAGGGTGGTTACGACTATTGGATTGTGAAAACGGATTCACTGGGTAATATTCAATGGGATAAAACCATTGGAGGAAGTAATCATGATGCGATGTATTCCGTACACAAGACTATTGACAATGAATATATCCTTGGCGGATGGTCGCTTTCAAACATTTCAGGTGATAAAACGGAAAACTCCAACGGATTGGAAGATTACTGGGTTGTCAGAACCGATACATCTGGTCTCGTTGTCTGGCAGGAAACTATCGGTGGCAGTACGGGTGATTTATTGTATACTTTTCAACCGACTTCCGATGGTGGTTATATTCTTGCCGGCGAATCCGACTCCGGTATTTCCGGTGATAAAACCGAAAATAGTGTCGGAGGTATGGATTACTGGATCGTAAAACTCCATCCCGACCCGGCAACCGGAATTGAACAGGAAGAAGGACTCGTTACAAACAGGATTCTAATTTTTCCGAATCCTTCTCACGATTTAATAACAATTGTTACGCCTGTTACCGAAGTAGAATCATTAACGATTTATGATGTGTTTGGAAGAGATACCGGGATCCTTTCATATGTTTCGCAAAGTGGTACCGGTAGTTTTTCAATTGACATCCGTTCCCTCAGCTCCGGAATATATATGGTGGAAATTAATAGTGAAACCAGTAATTCCAGGAAATTGTTTGTGAAGCAGTAGCAATGATAAATGATAAATAAAAAAGTCTCGGTACTAAATATTAAAATCCGTTGCTGCCGCCCGGGATTTGCAATTCCGGGATAAAAAATCTGAGGATCCCTGCCTGCAGGTTGGCAGGTGTGATCCGATGATCGGTCTCATTTCATTATATCTTGTTTTAACATTCGAATGCTGGCAAGATGATGATCATCGTGCTCAGCTGTGAAAAATGCCATATCAACCGGGCGCATCGGAATGTTCAAACGCGGGTGCATTGAAATAAAATTTTGTGTTTCCTCATCCAGTTTTTCCAGGTGTTCAATAAAGCTTTGTCGTGAGTTGATGAATTCGCTGGTGAGAATAACTAACGGTTTTTCATTGTGATTTGCCGATTCCGTTTTCAGGTTTTTCATATCGGCGGCACGCAATACCGGTTTCTTGAAAATAAAATCATTAACACGGCCAATATGCAGCTCTTCAAGATCCGTCAGATGGCCAATATGTTCTTTGATACTCCATGCTGTGCCTTTTCTTTGTGAAGCCATGGCATCTGTAATCTCCGCTGTCAGTTCCCGTATCCGAAACCCTGTTCCATGAAGTCGCTCCAGGATGTTGTATATCCAACCAGGTGGGATTTCGAGCTGAAACTTCCGACTCATCCAGGGTGTCCGTTGCATCGCCATCAATTTTAGACTGTAAATTTAAGGAATTTGTGGAGGGTTTTGTTCATATGATTTGCATCGAAAATATAGTCCTGGCTTCGTTCAAATTTGTAACTTTACCGTAGTAACCATCTTTAATCCTCCTGACATGTCAATACGTTATTTTATTATCGCGATATTCCTGTTGCTCACCCGGCAGGGAATTTCACAATCTAACATTACCTGGAGTTCCGCCGCCGATATCGCTACCATTGCTTTCGAAAACAATCACCCCCGTGTGGTCCTCGACGGCTCCGGAAATCCATTGGTGGTCTGGGGGAAAGTAGCGGATCAGTCTGTTTATTTTTCACGCTGGAACGGAACCGCATTTACATTACCGGTCCGTCTCAATCCCATGGGAATGGCCATTGCCAACGCCAACTGGATGGGACCGGATATCGCGTCTCACGGTGACACTGTATACGTTGTTGTAAAGCGAACCCCGGAAGCGACCGACACCAACCGGATCTTTATTTTTACATCATACAATGCCGGATTATCTTTCAATCCTCCAGTAGAGCTTGCATTTATTGCCGACAGCGTTTCACGGTTTCCCACAGTAACTACGGATGCTTCCGGAAATCCTATTGTTGGTTTCATGAAATTTGATCCGGGTTTTACAAATGCGCGATGGGCTGTAACGCGTTCCAATGATTATGGACTCACTTTTACCACAGATGTAATGGCCAGTGGTTGGGGCGGATCACAGGCAGTGTGCGATTGCTGTCCGGGTGCAGTAGTTTCAAGCGGCGATACAACTGTTATGCTGTACCGGAATAATAACATGAATATCCGCGATACCTGGGCAGGATTTTCTAATGACAATTCCCAGTCATTTACATCAGGAATGGCTGTTGATAATAATAACTGGATGATCATGGCCTGTCCTTCTTCAGGACCGGACGCTATTATTTATGGTGATACACTATACTCTGTTTTCATGAATGGTGGTAGTGGAATCACCCGGGATTATCTCAGTAAAACTGATCTGCAATCCGGCACATTAAGCAGCATAATTGAATTGGCCGGAAATACTCCGAACCTGTCAAATCAGAATTTCCCCCGGATTGCAAGTTACGGTAATGCCGCAGCAATTGTATGGATGCAAAATGTTAATGGAGTTACTCAGCTTCCCATTAGTTTCACTGCTGATATTACTTCCGGCTTTCCGGTCGCATATGATACTGTGGACCTTAACAATATTATGAATACAGATGTAGCAATCGGAAATGGTAGCATCATCGTAGTTTGGGAAGATGGTAATACGGGAACGGTGAAATACAGGAGAGGAGCGTTTACTCCCAGCAGTACATCTCTTGCTGAAAACAATGAAGTGGAAATCGAAATTTTTCCAAATCCTTCCGGGGATTATTTAAATATCAGTTCTGTTGTGAGAGCAAATTCAATCGATTTTCAAATAATTAATTCGATTGGAGAAATTGTTTACAAGGAAAATAATTTCAGCAAATCGATTATCGATATTTCGCGGTTACAAAAGGGAATGTATTTTATGAATATCCTTTCCGGCGAACAAACATATTTTGTAAAGTTTATCCGGGATTGATTTTGTAGAATAAAATATTATTTAGGAACGATTCTAACCTTATTCAATAATCAATATGCTTTAAGTGTTATTCAATATTTTTCCTAACGAGATCCCTGAGGGTTTTGCCTGTTATCGTTGATACAATATTGATTTATAGCCAGTTGCATATCTAATTTTAAAAAATGAATATATTAAGGTAGGAACCCAATTGACAGAGCCTGGTTGATATATATCTTTTAGTAGTGAGGTAAGTTTAGATTTTTCTATTACATTTAATTTTATATTTTAAATACTTTCCAAAATGAAAACACATTTAACTATTACGGCTCTTGTTGTTTTATTCCCACTCCTGTCACCAGCGCAGAACTTTGAAAGAGACCTCAACATCCCGGTAACTGTTAATGGCAATCCGCTCCAAAATCCCTGGTCTGGCGGAATGGATGCTCCTGAATATTCTGTAATCGATTTAAACGGGGATAATATTAAGGACCTGTTTGTTTTTGACAGGCGCTCGAATCGCATTTCCACTTTCATCAATAATGGAACACCCGGACAAGTTGATTACCATTATGCACCTCAGTACATAGCTGCTTTTCCCGATATGTTGAACTGGGCACAACTGCTAGATTTCAACTGCGACGGCAAGGAAGATATTTTTACCGATGCTTATTCAGGAGGCATCCGTGTTTATTTGAATGTGACGATCAATTCGCTTCAATTCGCCCTATTTGATTCCATGTTGCTTGCAGACTATGGATCATCTATAATTTCAAATATCTATTGTCCGTCACATGGACTGGCTTCATTTACCGATGTAGATGGTGATAGTGATCTGGATATTTTAAGTCCATCGAACGGGATCGGATTAGACTTTTACAAAAATTTATCGTTTGATTTGTATGGGACTTGTGATTCGTTAATCTTTGTAATGGATATCAATGCCTGGGGAGATGTCAATTTTGAAAATGGAGGAAATGAATCACGACATTACCTTGCTCTTGATATGGATAGTGATGGCGATAAGGATTTACTTACTAATAATATTTCCGTTTTTACAAATTTGGACTTTAATATATTAAAATACTATGAAAATACCGGCAATGCTTCGGTTGCAAGCCTGACTCTTATTACAGATACTTTTCCAACTTCCAATGATGCAGCAGATGTCCGGGGATTTGCAGCAGCTTTTGAATTTGATGCTGATAATGATGCAAATAAGGACTTAATTATTGCACCTCAGCTAAATTCATTTCACGATATAAACAACAGTTGGTTTTTGAAAGATACTTCATCCACATCCATAAAAAGTTATGAAAAAATAATGGATAATTTTTTATGCAGCGATATGATTGATGTAGGAACTGTAGCCAATGTTCGTTTCAGCGATATCGATAATGACGGTCAATTAGATATTATTATCGGAAATTATGCACGACAACCTAAAGACAGTAATGATTTTTCTTCATTATATTATTTTCATAATACCGGTTCAGCTGCCGTGCCGGCATTTGAATTAGTTACCGATAATTTTGCTAATTCTATTACATCTCCATTTGCAGGAATGGCACCGGCATTCGGTGATCTGGATGGTGATCTTGATAAGGATATGCTGGTGGGCCTTTATGATGGAACCTTTAATTATTATATGAACAATGGGGGTAATTTCTTATTGATTACAACAAATTACCAGGGAATCGATGTTGGTTCCGGAAATACACCATACTTATTTGATATTAACCAGGATGGTTTAACAGATCTGGTTTGCGGAAATCGAAACGGTAAACTCCACTATTTTCAAAACACCGGTACAATTTCTTCCCCGGTCTTTACTCTTATGAGTTCCCAATGGGGTAATCTTGATGTCTCCGGTATTTTCAGTCCTTTTGGTTATAGTTATCCGGTGATATACCTTAAGAACGGATTACTGGAGCTTCTTGTAGGATCAGAAAGCGGCACCATATTCCAGTATGGGAATATCAGTGGAAACATCATGGGAACATTCACACTGGTTGATTCCATATATGGTGGAATTAATGAAAAACTACGATTAACTCTTGATGTTGCAGATATCAATAACGATTCGGAACCGGATATTCTTGTCGGAAATTATAATGGTGGTGCAGTAATATACAAACAGGTTGCTGTTTCGGTAAATGAAATCGGGAACGTAAGCTCAGATTTTATTTTATTTCCTAACCCGGCTTCATCATCAATAACAGTTGAGAGTATTGGTAATAACAAATTGCAAATAATAAATTTGCTGGGAGAGATTTGTTTTGAAAAAATAGTCGATAAAAAAGGAACGGTTGAAATAGATATCTCTGCGCTTTCTTCCGGAATCTATTTTGTTAAGTTGGGTGAAGAGACCCGGAAATTAATAATAACTCAGAAGTAGGAAATTTGCCTGAAAATGATTGCTGAATTTGATTGTATTTGGTTATTATTTTAATACCTCAATATATAAAATGAAGAGCCTATTTATTTTCACAATTTTTTATCTGGCTGCATTTATCTATCATCCCGTAAAGGCGCAGGTAGCAATAGACTGGCAGAAAAATTATGGAGGTACGTTTCCTGACTTTGGTGATTGTATTCAGCAAACCACTGATGGCGGATTCATCGTAATCGGAACTTCCAGCTCATTTAATGGAGACGTATCCGGCAATCACGGGCAGGGCGATTTTTGGGTTCTCAAGCTGGATGCTTCAGGAGATACTCTTTGGACGAAATGCTATGGAGGTTCCGGCTGGGAGCATAGTAAATATATTGAACAAACCAGCGACGGAGGATATATACTTTCGGGAACCACTGCTTCAAATAATGGTGATGTTTCCGGATTTAATGGTGGTAGTGATGATTACTGGATAGTAAAAATTGACGGAACCGGAAATATTCAATGGCAGAATTGTTTTGGAGGAACAGGATCTGAACTGGCAGCTGTAGCTCGTCAAACATCAGACGGTGGATATATCGTTACCGGTCAAACAGACTCGAATGATAGTGATGTAACAGCAAATCATGGATCATTTGATGCATGGGTGCTGAAACTGGATGGCTCGGGCGCGATACAATGGAAGAATTGCTTAGGAGGTACCGCACCCGATGCATTATTTTTCGCCGACCAGACTGTTGATGGAGGTTATATTCTGGCAGGCCGATCCAGCTCTATAGATGGTGATCTTACCGGCAACTATGGCGGCTCGTATGATGTCTGGGTTGTAAAATTAAATAGTGCCGGAGTGATTCAGTGGCAGAAAAATCTGGGTGGAACTGGCTGGGATGAATCAGCTTTCATTCAACAGACCACGGATGGAGGCTATGTGTTTACCGGATGGTCAAATTCAAATGATG
>JANWID010000055.1 GCA_025450095.1 Bacteroidia bacterium
ACAAATATAGTCAGGAACAGGGTCTTCCAACTGTTTGTATGACTGAGAAATTGTTTACAGACATTAGCATTAAATAACTAAAAACCAATATGATAACGGAATGGAAAGGGGGCGATCATTTGTCGTGCGTCATCTCTGCATCCGGGTCGGCCTTAATCTGATTTAGGAGATCGGCCAGTCCATTGGTGTAGTGCTCGGCACCCCGATAAGTCATATGGGTATAATTGTAATAATAGAGTCTCCGGTCGAGCGGGTCGCCATGTTTCCAAAAATAAACCGGGTGATAAGGCGCAGTAATTTTTTCAACCAGGCTGGTGATTACATCGTACTTCACAAACTTGTCACCTTCCACAATTGGTGAGCTGGTTAAAATAACCCGAGTATTGTTTCTCTTGCAGAGTTCCATTATGGAAATAAGTTTGTCCAAGCCGGCATTTATTTCTGAGTCGGGTACGTATGGTTTTTTTATTGTTTCGCAATACGATGTATAAAGTGATTCCCAATACCCGTTCCAATAACTGTCGCCTGTATGCGAATTGGAAAATCCATTGTGTGTTTCATAGATGGATCTTGCCGAAATACCAATGAGTGATTTTATGCCAACCCATTTAATCAGGTCATCGTAATAAAATATTCTGAGCGGAGGGAATTTCCTGATATATTTTACCGGTTTTTCGTAATCAACAAGTCCGTTGTAAATAATGTCGTTGGAGATAAAAGGAAAAAACTTCGGTAATTCGGCAGTAACATTCCGGTGAAAGGATGCGCTGTCGATATGCATCACCAGGAATTTTGGAGGCTGGCGCTTCTCGAGGTACAATTTTAAAAAGATGTCAAAATCAAAAACGATGGCGCCGTTGAATCCGGCATTATACGTTGATAAGCCTGTTTTTTCTGTAATAATCCTGGGATCGATGTGCGCCAGGGTACGGGATGATCCCAGGCAAACTACGTCATAGTTGGTAGTGTCCTGGATGAGTTCGTTCATTTTCCCAATGATATCTTCATTGGAACGCAGCAACCCGGTTTGTAAAATTTTATCACACAATACCCAAACAACCAGGCTCGATACCAGTACCAGTAGTGTGAATATGATTCCCTTCTTCAGCATCAGAACTGGAAATAAATGAATGACATGGATCCCATCACACCTACCAATAGCGTGAGACAACAGAGCACAATGGTACTACCCAGTTTCCATGAATAATTATTGCTTACTTTTTCAGAATACATCAATCGTTCAACAACAATGAGCAGTGCAATGGATCCCAACGACGTTAGCATGCTGAACACTCCGAACATGTTCAAGCCGGTAGTAAACTTATCAAGATCGGTATGCAACGTGCATATTTTCTGGATTACTAAAAACGCATCATCCAAATTCTTTGCACGAAAGAAGATCCACGCAAAATATACCAGCACGAAAGTGACACTCATTCGTAGCAATCCGAATATACCTTTTGATCGGGCTTCTAGCTTGATGCCGTTCCTGGCTAATAAATCACGAAACAGGTATCCACAAACCAGGTACGTTCCATGGAGCATTCCCCATATGATGAACGTCCAGTTGGCTCCATGCCACAACCCGCTAATCATAAAAGTGATAAATAGGTTATAGTACCATCTCCATTTTACCACCCGGTTGCCACCTAAAGGAATGTAGAGGTAATCGCGGAACCAGGTTGAAAGTGAAATGTGCCACCTGGACCAGAATTCCGCAATGGACTGAGAAAAATAAGGGCTCTTAAAGTTATCCATGAGCTTAACACCTAACAGCCGTGCGGTTCCCAACGCTATGTCGGAATAACCCGAAAAGTCGCAATAGATCTGGACGGCAAAGAAGAAAGTAGCGATGGCCACATTCAGTCCGCTGTAATCACTCGGGAATGCATAAACCTGGTTCACATACGAGGCAACCCGGTCGGCAATGACCAGCTTTTTAAAGAAGCCTAATGTGATTTGTTGTACGGCTGAAATGATCAGTTCATTGTTCAGTTTATTCCGTAGATCGCGCAGACTGGTTAGCAGGTGCGACGCTCGTTCTATAGGGCCGGCAACAAGCTGAGGGAAAAAAGTCACGAACAGCGAAAAAATTCCGAAATGTCGTTCAGGTTTAATATCGCGGCGGTACACATCCACCACATAACTCATAGTTTGAAATGTGTGAAATGAAATCCCTAAAGGTAAAACAAGATTAAGGAGCGGCACATTCCATTCCACATCAGCACTCGCAAGCGAATTGTGTACAACAGAATTGAAAAAATTGAAGTATTTAAAAATAAAGAGGATACCGAAATTGAAAAAGATAGCAGCATACAGGTATCGTTTTCGTGCCGGGCCGTCGTCGAGTTCTGAGATCCGTATGGCGCAGAAATAATTCGCTATGATGTACGCTACCAGGATAAAAAAATAATCCACCCGCCAAACCATGTAAAAATAACTGCTCGCAATTAACAACATCACCCATCGGAACCTGACGGGCAGCATATAAAAGAGAAGCAGTACGACCGGAAAAAAAATCAGGAAGTGAACCGAATTAAAGAGCATGAATCAGGTCGTTAATCTGTAGAGTTCTGGCTTCCTAAGGGTGTATTTTTGAAAAGTTTCGCAAGATAATCAAAAAGGATCAGAATTATCAATAGCTTGTAAGTCAATAAGATGCGTTCTGATTCTGATGCAGTTTTGCCTCTTTTAAATGAGGCATAGCAGGTGAGCGATTTTCTATCACATGGAATGAAATGAATTACCTTAGCCGGAAATTTTTTTCATGAACCAGGGAATTTCGGTGATCATACCTTCCTATAATGGAGCCCGGAAAATCAGTAATGTGCTGCAGGCACTCGAAAAACAAACGCTGAAAGCTGATGAGATCATCCTGGTGCTTGACGGTTCTGCCGATAACTCAAAGGAAGTGGCCGTTCAGTTTTCCAGTAGGCTTCCTTTACGCATTTTCGAAATTCCGAATAAAGGTCGCGCTGGTGCCCGCAATACGGGTGTTGCAAACGCGAAGTTTGAACTGATTGTTTTTTTTGATGATGATATGCGGCCTTTTCCTGAATGCCTTCGGGAACATGCTAAATTGCATGAACAGGTTCCCAATGCATTACTTGGAGGAAGCATACAGGAAGATGCGTCACTTTTTACCACCGACATACAGCAATATCGTATTAAACTTTACGAACGTAAAGGTTGGATCAGGTCGGAGGAAGCCATGAAACCTATGAAGGATGATGAGGTTTTCCTTGCAGCAGCCAATATGTCGTTGACACGCGAGACTTTTTACAAATTATCAGGATTCGATGAACGATTGCGCGATATCGAGGACTTTGATCTTTGTAACAGGGCTGTTTCCATGGGTATGTCCATTTATTACAACCAGGGTTATGCTGATGCCTATCATGACGACCCGATCACGTGCAAATCGTATATTCTGCGGCAACGTGAATACATGAAATCGTTACATCAGCTTTATAGGATGAAACCCGACATCTATGAAAAATACCTGCACCGGATACATCCGAAACCATCCCGCCCCAAGCGGATTTTATATTCCCTGATTTCTAATGGGTTTATGGTTTCGCTCATCGACCAAGGTGTGATGAAATATTTGATGCCTGCTAAAGTGCGATACCCGTTCTATGACTACATCATCAACGGACTGATCCAGGTATACCCAGTGCGTTATATTGGGTGATCAATAAGACGACAGTGTAATGCCATGTTAAAATTTTGTTGCATGGGCTTTTTACCCCGACCCTAAAGGGAGTACTTGAATTTAAAACATTAACTTTTGAATGTATTTAACCCAAACACTTATAAAAGTTCAGCTTTTAAGACTCGCTAAAAAATCTATAGATTTTTTTAGTTACGTATGAACGGAGAAAACTCACCGATTCGTTCTTTATGAATGGCCAGCGCGTTTTCTGAATGGATCATATCGCCTTTGCGCACGGTAATAAGCCTGCCTCGTTGATCGATATCAAAAATATGATAACCGTATTTTTCCAGCAGCGCGGTTGTTTCGCATTCAAAGGAACCATAAGGAGCTTTGGAAAATTCCCACGATTCATAAAGGATAATCGGTTTGAACCGGCTGATGATTTCTGATGCACCCTTCAATACCATTGGTTCTGCACCTTCCACATCCATTTTGATAAAATCCAGCCGCCTGATATTTGCTGATTCCACAAGTGAATTGGCAGTTTTCACCGGCACCTTGATGTGCTGGTCACTGGAGTTGAAATAATTAAACGAATTCTTCCCCATATTTTCCGACGACATATACAATTCAAGAGTCGATTCAGATTCACCCAGCGCAAGTGCAAATGTCTTCGTTCTGTTACATGAATTGAGTTGAAGATTTTCCTGCAACAAATTGTATTCTCTTGGCGAAGGTTCGAATGCATAAACTTCGGAGCATTTTGCTTTCTTCTCCAGGAATAACGTGTAGTAACCAATATTAGCACCTATATCGAATGCCACCCAGTCGGGCTGGATCAATGATGCAAGCATCAGGAGCTCCTTTTTTTCGTACGAACCCAGGAAGATATTTTTACCCAACCAGTCCGTCCGCACTTTCATGGAACACCAGGGTAAATGAGCGGTTAAAATCTTTTGGTTGCCATCACGGGTAACAATAGAATATTTCAGTGCCCTGTAATTGTAAATAAAAGTGTTCAACTTTTCGGAAAGTGGTTTTTCAAGCCACCTGTTGATCCGATTTACGAGGGACATTTAGTGAGGGATTTTTATTGAGGGGATTTGTGCAAAAATAATGGGAATGTTGATTCGGTAGGCAGTAGGCAGCTTGCCCTGAGCATTAAAATGAAGGATTTCAATTAGAGCACGGATTTCAATACCGGAATAATTTTAAAGTTAAGACAAAAGTAGTCCTAGGGTAGGCAGTAGGCAGTAGGCGACCTGCCCTGAAGCGAGAGCGAAGGGATTGAAACCTGAACACCGAGTGAATAGCACGGCTTATATTTTGAGCTTAATGAAGTAATGATAACAATAAATCCTGAGCTCTCTGCTTCAGGGTCACCCTTCGACTACCAATAGTTCAAGATCAAATTTCAAGAGGTAATGAGTTAATTGCATTGATTCAATACTTTTCATTCCATTGCTCAGGGCAAGCCGGTCACTGGTCACTGGTCACCGGTCACTGGTCACTGGTTATTGGTCACTCAAAAGGATCAGCTTACCAGTTGTTATTTCACCAGGTAGATACAGTTTATAAAAGATCATTCCTCCTGGCCATCCAGCAGTCGAACAACGGTACGGTTTGTCGCCTTCGAATTGAATGGATTCAACGAGTTTGCCACAGACATCAAAAAAATCCATCCTGATTGTTCCACTTGCAAATGGCGTTTGACTTGCATCAATTGTGAATGTGCTTTGCACAGGGTTCGGAAATATTTTTAATTGGTTCGCATGTTCAGGCAAACCGCTAACGGTGTCGGGAATGGTGATGGGGAATTCGCAGGCAAGAGTATCATAAAATAACATATACAACTGCAAGGTGCCGGTAAAGGGAAGGGTAAACGGAGCTACCACGTTCATGATGTGAATCTGCGGTGATGTACCTATCCCAAAATAGTTTACCATTTCTATCGCAACTGTATCACCATTGCTGTCGAGAATAGCAAAGCCTGGATAATCGAAAAGCACCGAACTTGAATTTGCAGCGGTAAGAGTTATAGTATTTGGACCGGAAATATTTACACTGCAACAGTTGATGATCAGCGTATCGCAGGCAGGAAAATTCTGTGCCCTGGATGTATTAGAGAAGAATATTGTCAGGACTAGGAAGGATAGGTGCTTCATTGCCGAAATAAATTGAGTTTAGATCAAATTTAAACCAATCCGGCAGTTATTCAGCTATGAAAGCAATTAAAGTACTTTCTGGAGGGCGTCG
>JANWID010000056.1 GCA_025450095.1 Bacteroidia bacterium
CAAAGGTGTGAAATCCGATGAGGTCGGCTCCGAAAAGACCTTCCAGTAGTTTTTTTCTCCATTCTTTAGGGAGTAATCTGAATATTTCATAGGAGGGAAATGGAATGTGCAGAAAAAAACCAATACTGGCTTCAGGAATTTTTTCCCGCAGCATGCCTGGTAATAACATGAGATGATAGTCGTGAACCCAGATCACATCACCGGGCTTGTAAAATTTCAATACGGCTGTAAAAAAGATATAATTAACGGCGACGTATTCGTCCCAGTAAGTATTTTCATAATCGGTAATGAAAGGAAAATAATGAAACAAGGGCCAGAGCGTTTTATTGCAAAAGCCCTTATAAAAATTGTCCATATCCTGTTCCGATAAGAACACACTTTGAACCCCAAATCGATTCAGGATTTCAGCACCTGTTTTTTCTTCATCCTTCACTACATTTCCAGGCCATCCAATCCAGGTAACTTCCATTTCCGGATTTATTTTTTTATAATGATCTACATACGCCCCAAGTCCTGAAGCAAGCCCACCTTCACTTTTTTTGAAGGTATAGGAATCGTTTTCATTCACTATGCTTACTGGTGCTCTGTTTGAAACAATGATCAGTCGCATTTTATCAATCTCCGAATTTGTCGATTAACCTGGTAAATACTGCATTGGTCCAGCCAAAACCCGATTGAGTCGGATATCTTTCAGCATCACCAATTGTACCTTTAACTACATTATATTTTTCCCAAAGTTGTCCTGTTTCCAGGAAGATTTTATTGTTAAGGTCAAGGAATTTTTTAGCTATTCGTTGCGCTTCGGCCTTAAAGCCGTAATTCATTAAACCTTTTATTACGATGTATTGTTGTTGAGGCCAGCCATTGGGATAATCGTGCTGGCGGGGTTCCTTTTCTAACCCCTTGGCCTGTGTGTTTGCAAGCCCGCCAGCGTATTCAAATTGTTTTAAATTCTCAACCATTTTTCTCGCCTGTGTATAAGTTGCCAGTTTTGCCCACAATGGGTAGAATCCCGCTATCGTATAAAATATGCGTTGCTTGCGATGTTTGTAATCATAATCGAAGAAAAAACCTTTATCCATGTTCCACATGAGTTTATTCATAGTTTTGCGGCGTTTTTCTGATTGAGTCACATATTGATTGTATTTACGCATGTTTTTAGACTTCTTAAAGAATGCAGCAAGGTCTGTTTCATAGCGGTAAAGCGCGCAATTCAGATCAACCGGAAGATAATTCAGGCACGTATTCCGGAACCTGGAAGTCATGTCCCAACCGGATTCATGTTCCGCAGCCAGGTGTGTAATGTAATGGTCACAGTATCGCGATAATCCTTCGTGAACAATATGAATTTCGGTTAATGACTTATTCATCCAGTAGGTTTTCAACTCTGTCTCAGAAGCCGTCATTACTGTTTTGAACCACCTGTTGTCACCAGTTTGGTCATATACTTCCCTGGCCATGGAAGTTAAAAAAGGTACCTGGGAGCTGCCCAGGTTATAAAACCGGTTTCGCATAGGAATTATGTTGAAGCGCTTTTGCATGAAAAGAAAATTATCGATCATGCCTTTGGCGAGTTCGGTTCTGCCGCACTTGACTAAACCTGCAATAATGAAATAACTATCCCAGTAAAATTGATCGTTCAGGTAAATATCGTCGTTTGGACTTACAAATTTATTGGGCAATCCAAAGTGTTTGAACTGATCCTGGGGGTAATAGCATGTAATTTTCTTCCAGTATTTTTCAATGTATTTCAGACATTCTTTGTAATCCTTCTTTTGTATCCTAAACGTATGTTGCATGGAGAGAAAATTATTGCATTGGCAAAGGAATTGCAAATGCGTTTGTATCCCTATGTGGGATATTACATATGTTAGAAGAGAAAACTATGACAATCAGTGATGTAATAAAAAATAGAATTCAGGAAAAGGGAGCCATTTCATTTCGCGATTTTATGGAAATGGCTTTGTACGAACCGGGATTGGGTTATTACGCTTCCGGCCATACGAATATCGGGGCATCGGGTGATTATTTTACCAGTCCTTGTGTAAGTTCATTGTTCGGTGCCATGATTGCCCAACAATTATTGGAAATGAGGAAATTTACGGGTGTGGAAAAATTTACCCTCCTGGAGTACGGTGCCGGGGACGGGAAATTATGTTTGGACATCATGAATTACTTTGCAGAAAATGAAATTATTGATAATTATCATTATTGCATTATCGAGAAAAACGGAATAATTCCTGACTTGCTTTTAAAACATTTTCCAGGAAACATCACAATTTATGACAGTATTGAAGAAATGCCTGTTTTTGCAGGTTGCATTCTGACAAACGAGGTGCTTGATAACTTCCCGGTACACCGCGTTGTGATGCAACAGGAACTCATGGAAATATTTGTCGGATATCAAAATGGCTTTACGGAATTCCTGGTTCCGGCCAGCAAGGCATTGAAAAATTATTTGAAGACCTGGGATATTAATTTGCCCAAAAACTATTACACCGAAATCAACCTCGATGCAAGAAACTGGATCAAGCAATTATCATCCAAACTCCTTTCGGGTTATGTAATCACAATTGACTATGGATATCTGGCTGGCGATTTATATCATCAAAAAAGGAAAACAGGTTCCATGATGTGCTATAGTAACCACAGCCTGAACAATAAATTCTATCAACATATAGGAAGCCAGGATATTACCTCTCATGTGAACTTTTCTGCGTTATGTAAATGGGGATCTGAATTCGGATTGGAATACTGTGGAATGGTCAACCAGTCAGACTTTTTATTAAGATTGGGAATAAAGGATTATTTTATCAGGAAATATTCAGAGTCATCTGACCTTGTACAGGTAGCGCAACTGGAATCGCGGCTAAAACAACTTCTTTTGATTGAAATGGGAAACAGGTTCAGGGTGCTTATTCAAAAAAAAGGTAATATTTCTTCAAATTTATCAGGAATAAAATCTTAAATTCAGGCTATAAAATTTCGCATATGAATCAGGACGACCGCCGAAAATATTTTATTCCTTTCCCGGAACTTGAAACGCTGCGATTGCGATTGAGGCAATTGCTGCCATCCGATGACCAGGGTATTTTCAAACTGCGCTCCGATCCAGATGTAAATACCTATCTGGGCCGTGAACTTGCGAAAAGCATTAATGAAGCACGTTCACATATCGGCAGGATCAATGATGGTGTTAGTGGTGGTAAATCGCTGTATTGGGTTATTTGTATGAAGGAGCAACAGGAATTGATAGGTACAATTTGTCTTTGGAATTTTTCGGCAAACCAGGACGAAGCAGAGGTCGGTTACGAGTTATTGCCCGCATTCCAGGGGATGGGGATCATGGATGAAGCGCTCCGGGAGATTATCAGGTATGCCATAGAAGATATGAAACTAAATACAATATTGGCTTATACACACAAATTGAATAGCAAATCATCACGTTTGCTAACCAATAATAAATTCATGGCTCATCCTGTTTTAAAAGATAAGCACGATGAGAACCTGGTAGTTTATTTTTTGAAAAACGAATACTTTTATTAAAAAAACCATTTTAAAATTTGTTATTTTCGTAGGATCATCTGGTTGTTACTTCAATTACATAAATCCCTGGTGGTGTAAAATATGAAAACTGTAATTGTAACCGGTTGTAGTCGTGGAATAGGGCAGGAAATTGCAAAACAACTTTCAACGAAGTATAATTTTCGTGTAATGGGGACTTCCACTTCTGGAAATTCATCTATAATACACACTAATTTTCATTGCTTTAAACTTGATTTAAGCAATTCGAATTCCATCAATGAATTTAGTTTAAGAATACGTGACCACAAAATTGATGTACTTATAAACTGTGCAGGAGTGCTTCTTGAAAAATGGGATGAGAGTAAAATTAGTATGTCACAGCTAAAATCGACGTTTGCTATCAATGTGTTCGGGCTAATTGAGCTTACTGAAAATATTATTCCGAATATGAACAAAGGAGGTCACATCATTAATTTCTCATCCGGTTGGGGTGCTATCGGAGGAACACAAATTGATGAGTATGTACCCCATTATAAGCTTTCTAAAGTTTCAGTAAATATGTATACCCGGTTGTTGGCATCCAGGCTATTAGGAAAAATTAAAGTATCTGTTATTGATCCGGGATGGGTGAAGACAGATATGGGAGGATTAAATGCTAACAGGAATCCTTCAGAAGTAGTGCCCGAAATCATCCATTTAATAAATGGTGATGTGCTTACAGGTATGTTTTGGAAGAATGGGAAAATTCGGAATTGGTAATGAATTCCCGACTTTAAAATTAGTTTTAATGACAATTGACAAAAAGTCAACAAAGAATTCAACCCATTATACCTGGGGTGAGCAATGCGATGGGTGGCACTTATTGGATATTCCTTTGATGAGTGTGAAACAGGAACGAATTCCACAAGGTGCTGGAGAAAAGTGGCACGGCCACCTTTTCGCAAACCAGTTTTTTTATGTGATCAGTGGTGAAGCAACTTTTGAACTTGACGGAAAAGTAATAGTTGTAAGCGCAAACGAAAGCTTACACATTCCACCAAAGAAATTGCACCGGGTAACCAACAGGCATACAAATGATTTAAACCTGTTGCTTACAACTATACCAGTCGATGTTTCTGACAGGATAGACATGATCGATTATGAGGAATCTCTAAATGAGCCATTCAAAAAATTGAACCTGGCCTGGATCAGTAAGTATTTTGAAGTTGAATCCATGGATGAAATGTTGCTTTCAAATCCTGTGGAACAGATTATCAATAAAGGAGGGTCAATTTTTGGAGCTAAGCGCGACAATAAAGTTTTAGGTGTCGGTGCACTGTTGCGAAATAGCGATGATGAATTTGAATTGGGAAAAATGGCTGTCACTGAAAGTGAGCGCGGAACAGGAGTTGGACATTTGCTTATGGACTATGCCATTCAAAAGGCAAAAGAATTGCAAATTAAGAAGTTGATTTTGTATTCTAATACCAGCCTCCAATCGGCCATTCATTTATACAGAAAATATGAATTTGTGGAAGTTCCCATTGAGAACAGTTTTTACAAACGCTCCAATATTAAAATGGAGAAAGAAATTTGATCAAATACTTTTCATAATTGTTA
>JANWID010000057.1 GCA_025450095.1 Bacteroidia bacterium
ACAGCCAATGGAATTGACCATTTATTTAAACTTTCTATTTTCTTTTGTTGTTCATGACGAGTTATAATTACACTGCTTAGTTCATTAATTTTTCTGTCAACGGAGTCCTTGTCACCAACTTTATTGTAAGTACTTATGTCATTGATAATATTTCGTTCAGTGTCTGGTAAGTCGGTAAAAGGATTTGCAGTTTCATTCCTTTTTATGAATTCTGTTATTTTATGTTTAATTGTAATTATCTGTTCAGGAGTAAAATCTTTACCAACCTCTTTATTAACAAGCTTTGCCAAAATTTCTCTTAGCCATTTGTTTAAATCTTGTTTATTTGTTAAGTCCTCTGTACTAAGGTTCGTAATTCCTGAATAGACATTGAGCAAGTCCTCAGAATTCTCGATTGTGTTCTCAGAAACTCCTTTTATAAATGTTTCTATAAAAGTATTTTTTCGAGTGGCTCTTTTTTCTCTAGCTCGTCTTAATACAAATGCAGCAGCGTAACCATAAGCAACGGTGAAAATTATAGTAAATAGAGATAATAGAATCTCCCTATTTGTAAGAAACTCAACAAAGCTTTTGTTATCCATATTTGATTATCATTGTCTGTTTAAAATTGCCTGCAACTTATAGATACCCGATATCTTATTTCGTATATCCGTAAACTTTGGCTGGATAATAATAAAATTGCAAATGTTCGGTGATTCTAACTCTCAAATATCATCAAACATTCATACTTCGTACATATTAGGCAATTTTTAGCTAACAATTTATGCAGCCAATCAAAGTTAATTTTGTGTTATTTCCAAACTTCTTAGCATAATAGCAAAAAAATCATTACTTATGATGAGTCTAATATAAGATAAGTCTGATTTTGTAGACAGAATGGGGAAAGGTGCGAAATATGAGGTAAGTGGGGAGACTTTTTCTAAGGCTTAAAAATGCCATTCTTTATCGCATATATCACCAAACCTACAGTATGGTGTATGCCTGTCTTTTTCATGATGCTGCTCCTGTGGGAATTGATGGTGGCTTCAGAGAGGCAAAGTTTATTTCCGATCTCGCTGGCTGACATTTGTTGGCAAATGAGTGTTAATACTTCCAGTTCCCGCAAACTTAAAAACAGGACTTTGGCTTCTGTCTGGCCAATGTTTTTTTCATACACGTGTTTTGTCCAGGCCTTATACACAGTGGGTGTGAAATACTGGCTGCCCTCCATGATCATGTGTATGGCCTTTGTGATCTCGGTTTCATCTGTTTCCTTCATCAGGTAGCCCTTCACCCCAAGTTCTATGAACTCGATAAACTGACGCGTATTCTCATACATGGTCAATATAATGACGTTGCTGTCCGGGAACTCATGTTTTAGATGGTGCATGGTGGTTAAACCATCCATTACAGGCATACCGATATCCAGGAAAATGATGTCATAGGGTTCGTCCCGGCATTTTTCAAGTGCTACCAGGCCATTTTCTGCCTGATGGCAACAAGTGATACCCGGGATTCTGTTTAATAAGTTAGAAATGCCGGTTCTCAACAAGGGGTGGTCGTCGACAACCATGGCTCTAAAGGTTTTTTCAAGTACGGAGGTAGACATATGTTGTGTTTAGTTAATTTCATTTGGTAGGGTGAAGTGTATGCGATTTTATAGATTAAAAATCAGAAAACCAAAATAAATTTTAATTTCTACCTGAAAATTTAATAAATAATGGGATATTAAGGGGGATATTGGTTTATTTCATAGACACAGTCAGCCATTTTGGATAGGCGAGGTAAAATGTACGCATTCAAACAAAGCTGACTTAAGTATTTGCATTAAAAAAAGGGGCCCTTTGGAGGCCCCTTTTTTAGCAATATACCACTTTTAGTTCTTAATCAGCTTAATGAATTGTACTTGCCCGTTCATTTCAATCCTGAGTGTGTAGACACCGGAAGCATAGGTGCTGAGGTCAATGGCCTGAGGCATGGAGCCATCTAATCCCGGTTTTGAAATTATTATTTTTCCCATCACATCGATTACCTCTAAATTAAATGTTTTCACGTCTCCCGTTCCTGAAAATTTAATATTATAAATATCGTCTGATGGATTTGGGCTAATAACACATTTGAAAGCGGGGTTTTCTGATTCATCCAATGAAACCGTGAACTCTCCCTGGCCTAGGCAACCAAATCTTATTACATAAACGCATCTTGTGCAGGTTTGCCTGTTCATATAGACCTTCCTGAAGGTCGTACTGCCACTTATCTGAAACGCAAAATTTGGATTTATTACATTGCCATTTTGATCTTGCCATTCAAACTCCTGTCCTTCGCAGATGCATGGAAAATTCTCGTGTTGCATAGTGAATTGATCCAGGTCCGTGATCCAGTATGGACATGGCCCTCTATAAACATATGACATTGTGCAAATTGTTTCAGTTACAGGCATATCCAGAACGGTCACAATTCGCCTCATTGTTTTGCAATTGACATAGTCATAAAACTCAATTTCATATACGCCTGTCCTCAGAGAGTGGGAAATTTGCGGACCATCATAAGTATAATTGAAGAAATCGGTGGGATCAGGATCTGTTAAATGATAATGATTGGTTGAAAAAGGCAAATCGGGCTGGTACCAAATCGCATCGTACATGCATTTATTCAGGGTGATATATTCCGTTGGAAGTTCATCGATAGGTATTGATTCTATGGTCAAGGTCAGGGTTAGTTTCTCACAGTCATCATTATAGTATTCTAAGGTGTAAACACCTTCCTCAAAGAAATGTGTAACATCGCATCCTCCGTGCCATACATTGTTTTCATCTCTAAAACCATCCTCGGAATAATATGGATTGTTAGGGTCGATATTAGGCCCATCCAGGATTTTGTATTTATTATATCCGGTTTCCAATTCACAAGGGTTCAGCCATACACCGGTATTATTTAGGATACAGAAATATTTTGTTATGGCATCGGTATGCGGAACAACCGATTTATTGATAATATTTAAGGTCATTCGATGTGTGACGCATCCTGTTTCATAGTCTAAGAACTCAATCACATATGTACCTGGAAAGAACTCGTGAGATACGTCACAGTTTCCATGCCATACATTGTTTTCGTCATAATAGCCGGTTTTGGAATCATAAGGGTTTAAGGGATCCAGGTTAGGTCCTGAGACAAAACGATACCTTTCAGCATAAGGAGAAATGAGCTTACAAGGTTCAAGCCATATTGTGTTGTCATTATACAATGGGCACAATTCAATGGTTTTCTCGAGATTAATGGTAGAACATGCTGAACAAATAAGTTCAGTAGTTGTAGTTATACCTTCCAGTTCTTCACTGAAAAGTTCAGGGCCGAATTGATTCTCAACAAAGATTTCGGGCGTGGAAATTTCCGGGGTGATTATGTTTTTGGTCAATGAATATTCTGTTCCGGCGCAATTTCCTCCATTAAAATCCCTAGCCACTAAATAATTGTCATAAGTTGGGCTTCCAAGGTGGGGTTGGTTGTCCTGAAAATAATAATAGTCTGGAACAGTATTGTCAAAGGCATTGATTTTCAGGGCGCTAAATTTTCTAACTGCCAGAATATCCAAATTGGGCAAATCTATTTTACACAATACACTATGTGGCCATGTAGTCAGTATTCCAGAAAAGGAAATGGTGTTTAATTCATCAGTTTTCAAGTCCGTAATTTCGAAAAATGGAAATTGCCCTGTCCCATTAAGTTCAATAAATGTTTCCGGATTTGTTAAATCAGTTTTACATAAAAAGCTTTTTATTGCTCCCCCACTGGAAAGGCTAGTAATCGAACCAACAATCACAAATGTTTCTACATTGTTAACTACTTTTTTAACAATTTTCTTGGGTACCAATCCATTACTGCTTAATGAAAATCTTTTTGGAATAGCAACAAGATTTCCATTTGTAGCATCTAAACGGACAATGTAGAAGTCCTTCCCAAATGTCATCGCAACAACAAAGTCACCATTACTGGCCCTGCAAATATCCCGGGCAGTTCCTGCATCATTAGCCAGGTTTCTATATCTTTTACGCCATATCGACACTCCGGTGTTTGATAGCTTAGCCACCGTTGGAAGGTTTACATTTGCTGCTGCCCATCCACAACTGATGATTCCACTACTTGCACCATAGTCAAATGTTTCTTTGGCACTGTAGCATTCACCGTTTACATTGCCATATTTAACAATCCAGTTACCAGTCGTAGTGTTATCTGTCATGGATACGGCGTAGTACTTAAGATAATTTGTGCCCTGGTAAAAATCATACCAGTACCGTCCGCCTGTAATCAATTTCCCGTTGGAATGCATTTCAATACTATTCATGGTTTCTTTATATATTGATTTGCTCCAGATGCTATTTCCAAACTGGTCGAAGCAGTTTATGAAAGTATTGTCTACCCAAACATTGTTGTAAGGACTGAAATGTGTGCCCAATACATAATGTTTACCACTGTTTTCACTGATTACATCTTTAATAAATGATCCTGAACGGAAAGGATTGTTGTCCACATGCCTGTGAAAGATGTTTTGAGAATAGCAGTTAAGCGTGCTGAATACAGCAAGGAACAATATAAATTTGTTTAATTGAACCTTTAAAGAATGGATGAATTTAATTTTTTTCATATATGTTAATTTTAATTTGTTTGATTTTTCATTGTTGAATAAATTTGCTTGTACTTTGGAACTCTCCGGATCTAAGCACAGCTACATAAACTCCAGGTATCAAATCGTATTGAATTAGCTGATTTGAATCACCAATATCCAAAGTGGTTACTTTACGGCCCGCCTGGTCATAAATGTCAAGTTGGTAGGATGCGTCACCGGATTCTCTCATATTAAAACCAAGTTGTTGCTTGTTGAAATTCAATAGAATTGTATTTTCTAATGGAGATTGATCTGTGTTGCTAATTCCCAGGCGCATTTCGAAATCACCATCTGACCTGCGAAAGCAATCCCTGACTGTAAAGGAAACCGGCGTTGTAATCGGAATAACTGGTGGAGGGTTGGGTTTAGAAATATTTAAATGACCCACGAATAAATTCGGAAAATCATAAAAATCCTGGTAAACTATTGCAGTACTTCTGGGAGTGCAGTCATCAAGATCAGAATCCATGGATACATGCAGTGCAAAAGGCAGGTAAGTCTGATCCCTGTCATAGCCCACAAGTGCAAAATGATTAATACCGTTTATTGAAAAATCCACTCCCATATCGGCAGTATGGAAAGAATTAAAGACCCCATTTCCATTAGCACCGAGCAGGTTACCTTGCGCATAATTAGTGGTCTTATACAGAAAAAGTTTAATATTGGGCATGTTGAAGTCACGATCAGTCTCAATCCTAAAAGGGATATACATGTTATTATACAGGGTCATATATTTTATATCTCTTGAATACCCATAGATAATGACCTTGTTATTGATATAGTTGATCTTATTTGCATAAGTGATATGGCAACCATAGGGTGTATTGCCCGTACTTCCTTCATAAGTGGCGGTTTTTGTTATGGAGCCTGTATTGGCATCCATTCTGTAAAAATTCGAGACATCGGGAGTCGAGACATCGCCATTTGCAATGAGAAATATTTCATTATTGTCAGGGTTATAAACGGCATCAACACCATTAAAATCCTCGAGTTGTGAATTATTCCAGGCCAGGTTTCCACTTGCATCATAGAGCTGGCTCAGCATTACGTTAGTGGTTTGTGTTACTCCGGGAATACTAATATCTTTTGTTATTGCTCCGGATACGTAGTAGTATTCACTGCCGTTTTTCATGATAGGAACAACCACTTCTACATGGTCAAAATTATAATAACCGGAGACCTGCTGGCCGGTAATCTGTTTATACCAGATCAGGTTTAAATTGGCATCCAGCTTGCATAAAAACCCTTTCCTGGTATAGCTTGCATAGTCGGAAAAAGTTTCACTTTCGAATCCACCTACAATGATGTTGCCATTAGCACATGCCCTTATTGTCAATCCGACGCCGTTACATGGCAGCAATACCTTTTGAACTGCATTGCCGGCAGCATTGATTCTAATGACATAAGGATTAAAGACATTAGGAGATCCACCTTTAACATTCATGCCTGTCATCAGGTATCCACTGTTGTTGTCACTTGCAATCCTGTATGTCCAAGTGTTCCAGGAGGACGAAAAGCTGTAGGTATTAGACCACATAACATTTCCGCTATAGTCAAGCTTCATGGCATGAGCTTTAAATGCCCCGGTATTCTTTGCATTGCCTGACACGATTAAGCCATCTCCACTTGAACTGTTAATAATTGAATAATGGCTGTACATCTGAGCCAAGGAATTGAAGTCATAAATTTTTTCCCAGGCAAATAATTGCCCAACCATAAACAGGTTTAAAATAAATAGTATTTTTTTCATAATTTTTTTATTCCTGACTTTCTATGGTTTTAGTTCATTTAGAAACCTTAATCAGGGTAAGCAAAAATGATAAGAATACTAAAGCGGTTTTTTCCTAAGTAACAGGAAGCTTAAATTTGTAATAAGCTGTATGTTTTTTGTAATAGCAGGGAATAAGAATATGTATTCCCAACCGATTACCGATTACTGATCACCGATTACCAGTTCCCCACCGGTTCCCACCTTTCCCTACCAGGTATCCACCTCTTCAGACCTTCACCGTCTTCCACTTCCCCTTCTTGAAATAATACCA
>JANWID010000058.1 GCA_025450095.1 Bacteroidia bacterium
AGCAATGCACCGTAAGCAAGTTTTGAAGCGTTAAATGGGACATCTAAAACAATTTCGTATTTCTTCCATTCAGTAGTTCCTTTAATTGGTCTATCAGACATATTGTCAAATGAAAGATACATTTTTGAATTTGCCTGGTCAACTCTAAACCAAAGCCCGGCTGTTTCTTTTACATCTTTTGATTTCACAAATCCAGTCATACGAACTCTTTGTCCGAGATATTTCTGAGGTGAACTGGTTTGCATTAACGTTCCGAAACCGTCAATCATTTTATCAATGGATTTAATGGTAGCTATGTCCTTACCATCCTGACCAGCACCTTTGTCAAGACCCATATCATAGCTTTCTGGTTTGCTGCCCGCTTTGAACCAGCCTATCGGTAAGTCAAAGGAGAAAAGTGTTACTGTAATTGCAATTAGCAACAGGCTTGTCAGAATTCCTTTTGTTGTTGACATTGTTATTTTATTTTTTGTTGTTACTTTCAAGTTTCCACTACTGTTTAATCGGAGCGAAATAATTGCGCATAACGCTCGGAGCATTGCCGCAGCGCTTTTTTACCAAATATAAAAATAAAAAGAGAAAAAAAGTGTTGTGGCAATGCGAGTGTTAGCGGCAGTTTCTCTTCAATATTTCAATTTCATCAATATTTTTAGAGACGAAAATGAATCTATCGCCATCCAAAATTACATTCTGTGGATTTATTCTTGACATTTCATCCCAAAATTGTTCTAGTAGTTGTTCAAGATGTTCAATTTGTTTTCTGATGCCTATTTTATCCCATGACGGGTCTGCTGTAACAAGATCTTCTCGTCGACTAGTTAGTGTGAAACTTCCATAGTTAACGAAGCCGGTCATACCCGAGAATTCCGTTTGTGTGTTAAATAAGCACCATTGATCATATTGTTCAGTGGGCAAATTTTCTATTAATGAGTTTGTGAGCTTTGGTGAGTAAGCAATGTTATCTTTTTCATGCCATCCTAAAGCTTTTTCCTCGCTTACTAAATTAAGAAGTCCGCTGTCAAAACATACAATGGCTAAGTATTTATTCTTCAAAATACTTGAGCAATTATTTATTAAATGATACAAACTGAAACTATTTATTGGAAATTCAATCCAGAAAAAGTTTCCATTTTGTCCTGTTTTGTATTGTGTCATCTAAGTTGCCGCTAACGTCCGGAGTATTGCCGCAGCACTTTTTGCCAAAGATAAAAATTAAAAGAGGAAAAGTGTTGTGGCAATACGAGTGTTGTATGCCGTTTTACTGAACCATTAGCTTCCCACTCTTAAGGATTGCCTGATCTTTTTTTACTATATATAAGTAAATTCCGCCTGTAAGGTGGTTTCTGTTTAGCATAGTAGATTGTGAAGTTATCTTCTGCCGATATACTTGTTGCCCAAAAGAATTAAAAATTATTAATTCTGAATTTATATAATTAATACTTAATTCTAGAATAGTTTTAGAATAAAAGGGGTTTGGGGAAAAGGATAAATAGGAATGTGAGGGAATTTCATTAGTAGTTAAAGTAAGTGCGCAAGCTTGAACACAAAAATTATTGTACAGAATAACATTGTCCTGACGAAAACACTGAAGGTAACTTCCCGACTCAAAACTTGCTTGATCAATAAATCTAAATAAGCCATATTCCAAGCCAATTCCTTCGATTATAAACGTATCCCCAAAACCTGGAATTGAGAGAATAATTTTTTTACGATAATTATTGCCGTCAAAGAATGAATCGATAGCAGATACAGTAATATTATTACTATAATGGTTGCATGATGGTGGAATTGTATCGCCAATATTCAGATTGAAATCATATAGTAATGTATCTCCATTTAGACCATATCAATAAACTCTTTTTGCTGATGTATCATTTCGTAAATATGCAAAGTAACCAGTCTCAAGATATAAATTGCTTATAGGACTGCAATACAAAAAACTACCTAATGGAATTGTATCCTCTTGAGCTCGCATCATTATTTTTTTATAGTCATAAGAGCCAATAATAGTATCTCCTTCGATGGAAAATTGGCGCCAGCGATGGATAATATTAAATGTGAAACAACCGGAACAGGCAGTTTCTTCTGTCCATATCGCATTGCTATCAGGAAAAGGGTGATAAATATTTGTCTGCCCGGAAATTGAAAACGAAATTGAAAGAAATAATAACGAAAAATAAAATTTCATGGTAAGATGTTTAAAGCAGTTTTGCAGTATACTACAGAGCGAAAAAATGGCATACAACGTCCGGAGTATTGCCGCAGCACTTTTTACCAAAGATAAAAATTAAAAGAGAAAAAGTGTTGTGGCAATACGGATGTTAACTGCCGTTACTTATGTTTTATTTCAATCTGTGAAATTAAGGAATCTAATTTTTCATATTCCCCAAAATGACCATAGGTATTAGGCGTCCAAGGAACTAAGATAAAAACTCTACGGCTTAATGTCAGATGCCCCACAATAGAATATTCTTTATTAAAAAAAATAAAAGCTGCATACTCGTCAACAAAAGGAATTGGATCATAAGGCCCACGATAATAATTTGCTGTATCATTTATTAAAGTTAAAACGTCTGAAATTTCAGATTGACTCAGTTTAGTGGGTGGAAATATAACACGAGATGAAAGTTTTGCATTTTGATCAATAATATATTGTGAGTCTTTATCTAATATATTTCTGTGACCTTTATATTTAAAAAGAACAACATTTTCAACTTTTGACGCTGGGAATTGATATTTATTTTCTTTCCAAAAAGCTTTCCGGTATATTGTTTTATCGCTATCACTTCTTGATTGTGGATTAATTATCCCAAAAAGAGAATCTGGTAAATAATTAATATCCAGTTTTAAATTTGAATAGAAATGCTTTTTGCAAATGTTGACTTCTTTTTCTTTACTGCCTGCACTTAAAATTGCAAATAATATAATCAGTATTATATTCATTGTTAGCAGTGGCTTTGTTTAATGGCAGTTAACATTTGATTGTCTGCATGTCATGTTCGAATAACTTGCATTAATCATTTCAAAGATAGTAGAATTAGTGCATTTTTTTGAGTTGCCGGAGAAATTACTGCATTGCGGAACAGTGGAGGGTTATGGAAGTTTGTGGAAGAGGCTGTGGATGTTCCAATATGCTTTTTCTAACATATGGTTCGGAAATCATTTTGAAAAGAATCCTAGTAATCACTCAAATCAAATAAAACATAGTTCAGACAATTGTTGGGTACACGGATAGAGCAGGTGAGGCTCCCGCCTGTCGAACTGCAAGGCAGCAAGAATTTGTTCGGACCAATAAAATAATATCCATCATCCTAATCACAAAAATCATAGTTAAGACAATTGGCCCGATGAAGTCTATTGTAAAGAAATTTACTTCCATCGTTGAAAGTGATAACTTGCAGGAAGACTTCGCCGAGTGGAGCTTTTCTTATGCAATCAGACTACTGTCGAGCGGGATGACTTCGCCGGGCAAAAATGTTTTTATAGTGGCTTCAGCCTGGCAAATGCATCGATTTTCAAAATTCAATTATTTCCTCATTGAAGTGTTTACCATTTTGCATATATTGCAAAAGAGAATAATTGTTTTGCAATTATCAATTTGGAATCTGCATTTACATAGAAATATATTTGTGTTATTGAATATGACTTTAATACAGAGATACCAATCAACGCTGAATTATCATCGAAATGTGTAAAGTTAGGAATCCGACGGGATAAGGATCTACCTCTTCTGGCTTTTGGAATTAAAGCGTATGCCATTTTACTTTCTGCCATCGGCATCTTTTATTTCCCTGAATACTTATTTCTGATAAGCATATTTCATATGATTTTATATGCCAGGTTTATTGGCAGGCTGATAACGATGTTTCATGATATAAATCATCAGCCATTGTTCCGAAATCGTAAACTTAATGTGGTGTTTCGTGAGGTGCTGGGATTATTATATGGCTTTACGCCTTTTACATATTTCTCGCACCATATTATGATTCACCATCCCGAAAGCAATGCATACAATGATATCAGTTCCACATTAGCTTTTAACAGGGATTCTGTAAAGGACTTTTTAAGATATTATTTCCGGTTCTTTCTGAGTTTATTCGCATTAAGAAATTACTTATTGAAAAGCCCCAACATAAAGAAAAGAAATGCCGGCAATAATGCATTTACCGGGGAGGTGATATATATTTTATTGATGTTTGGCTTTTTTTATCTCAACCCGCTTGAATCAATGGTCCTGGTTATTATTCCATTTTTCGTTACTCGAAGTCTATTGATTATAGGTAACTGGGGTGAACATGCATTTATAGATCCGGATGATGAGAACAATTTATACAGAAACAGCACGAACATTCTTGGAAGATATAATAAAAGCACATTCAACGTTGGATATCATATCGGACACCATTTGCATCCACACTTACATTATTCGGAATTGCCGATCGAGTTCAATCATCACATCGAAAAATACGGGAAGGAAGATATTATGATATTTAATGATCTGCATTATCCTCACATTTGGTATTACCTGATGAAAAAGAATTACAGAAAGCTTGCTTCATGTTATGTCAAATTACCTCATGCTCCTGTCCGGACCGAGACGGAGCTGATCAATACAATGAAGCGTCGGACCAGGGCTATCGAACTAGATAAATCCCATACGGATTTCAATAAATCGTATCAGCAAAAAAGGAAAAGTTCAATTCCGGTAACTACAATTCATCATAACTAATCATTAAGGAAATGAATAATCAAAAACTGGAAATATTTTCTAAATGGTATGAGAACTCATCAGTAAGAATTTCGCCCAGGCGGGTTCTGCATGATGAACCCTTAAATCACTTTTTTAGTCCTGCTGTTGCACCGATTTTATCACATACATTAATTCAATCGCTGCAGAACAGCTCCATACTTGAAATTGAAATACAATTGCTTTACAAGTATTTAAAATTTACGGAATATCTGGAAACCCGGATGGTGAATAAAGTAATTGTTTCGATTTCGAATGACACGGATGGGCTTGATTTCCCTGAGGAACTGCGCAAGCAGGCATATAAGATTTACTGCGATGAAGCATACCATGCACTCCAAGCTTCTGATATGTGCGAACAGGTCAGAAGTGTAACAGGTGTGACTGCTATTCCTATGATGATAGAACTTGAACGAGAGCTTGACTATCTGAAAAGCGGGTATCCAGTTGCGATAAGAAATTACTTTGATCTCCTCTTCGTGGCAGTGTCAGAAAACCTGGTAAGTAATGAATTGAATGGTTGTATGAAAGATCATTCAATTCATACGGAAATAATAAACCTGATTAGAGACCATGCAAGGGACGAAGTAGCTCATGCAATATTTTTCCGTCATGTGCTGGTGCATATTTCCAAAAAATTGGGACGTGAATCATTCCGACTTTTTGTAGAAAGTCTTAATTCACTTCTGTGGGCATACCTGATACCCGATCGTCACAACCTGGAATTAATACTTCAAAAGCATCTTGGCGATGAACAATGTCAGCGTTTGCTGGATGAATGGTTGAGCAATGAGAATTGTCAAAAAATTGTTGATAGATGCTCCACGGATTTCAGGAAAGTGGTTTTGGAAATTTTTGAATCGGCTGATTATACCATTCCTATTTGAAAATTGGAGACGGAAATGATATATCCAGAAGGGTCTTGTTACAATTATTTCGGAAAATCGAATAAGACAGGTGTAAATAACAGGTATGAGATTGCTCCCATTTCTTAACGTTTTTCTTATCATCCTGAAAGAGAAGCCTGCATTTAAATATTGGCCCAGAGCGAGTCTTTATATTTTGTTATCAGTGATTCAAACACCGTTTTACTGGTTGGAACATATTATTTACGGTAAGAAAATCAAACAACATCGACTTGATAGCGATCCTGTTTTCATCCTGGGTCATTGGCGGTGCGGAACAACAGCTATTCAGCATGCTTTATGCCTTTCGGGCAATTCAACTTTTCTTACTCAATACGATGCAATGTTTCCGTTGGGTGTCACTATGCATAGGAAACTGTTTAGCCCGGTCTTGCAAATGTTTTTCACAAAGTCAGGAATGAGACACCCGTCACATCCGGTTAATATGTCAGTAAATTTCCCTTCAGAAGAAGACATAGCTCTTTGTATGAGTGGATTTCCGTTTACGCCTATGTGGGCGCACATTTGCAGTAGAAATGCAATGAAACATCTTGAACAAAATTTAATTCTATCACACGATTCTAAGAAGGTGAGAGCATTTCTCCGGGAATACAATTATTTAATAAAACGGATCAGTTTCTTTAACAAGGGTAAACGTCTTGTATTGAAAAGCCCGGCAAATACTTGCAGGATACCTGAGCTGCTTTCAATATTTCCCAATGCTAAGTTTATCTATATCCAACGTGATCCGGCCGAATTATATCCTTCTACAATCAGGTTATTTCTTAATAACAGAATTCAAAATATCAATGAACTTACCGGAGAAAAAATGGATGAAATGTTTGCATACGGTTATCAGACAATGATTCAGTATTTTGAAAGGACAAAGGCGCTTATTCCACCTCAAAATTTATTTGAGATTTCATTCTATCAGTTAAGGGAAGAACCGGTCTTATTGCAAAGACGGGTTTATAAATTTGCCGGACTGCCCTTGTCCGGAGTTCCTGAAAATGCTTTGTCGGATATAAAAGGCAATGTGACAACGACACGAAATGAAGTCTTGCCCTCATTCATGCAAGATATGTTTGAAATAGTATCCGGACAAACATCTAATGTCTAATCACAAACTATTATTATGTGTGGAATAGCAGGCATATGGTCACGAGGTACGGGAGTGGTGGACCCGGAAGAGATTATCAAAATGCTGGCAGTGCAATCGCATCGCGGACCTGAAGGAAGCGCTTTCAGCAGACTGGATCAGGATAACCTGTTACTGGGGTTTCTTGCATTGTCATTTACAGATATTCAATCAGGCATGCAGCCATTGTTTAATGAAGATGGAACGATTGCTCTCATATATAATGGTGAGATTTACGATTACCAGGCATTGCGTGAAGAGCTTATCTCCAAAGGTCATTCTTTTTATACGCGATCTGATTCAGAAGTCCTGATCCATTTATATGAGGAACATGGAATGGAATTCCTGAAAAAAATAAATGGGGAATTCGCTTTTGCCATTTATGACGGCAGGAAGGGCCATTTGATTCTCGCCAGGGATCCATGTGGCGTAAAACCCTTGTGTTATGGCATTGTTGACGGAAAATTTTATTTCAGCTCAGAAGCAAAGGGCGTACTGACTGCGAAGGGGATTTCAAGAAATATAGATATTGATTATTTGAACAGTGTCGGAGTAGGAATTCCAAATTCAACTATTACTCTCTTTCAGGGAATAAAAAATCTCCAACCGGGTCATTATTTAATCGTGAAGAGGAGGGAAATGGAAATCAAAAAATATTGGTTTCCCAATTTTAATAAATGTACGGATCCTTATGAAGTGGCCCTGGAGAATGTAAAGTTCCTACTTAGAAAATCGGTTGAAAGAAGGCTCGAGGGTAATCCACCAATTGCGCTATCGCTTTCAAGCGGAATTGATTCAACTATTATAGCGTGGCTGGCTGGCAATATCAATAAAAGCATTCCCGCATTCACACTCGGATTCCCGGGAAGATTTTTTGATGAATCAAAAATAGCTGAAGTAAGTGCCGGATATTTTGGAATACGTCATTATACCGTCGGGGTAGATGTCACCGACCTCGCTGCAACTTTTGCTAAAGCGCTTTGGCATACAGAAAGCGCAACGAACAGCCTTTCCAATGCCGGCCGTTTAATAACCAATACTGAAATTCGGCGATCAGGCTTGAAAGCGGTAATGGGCGGAGAATCGAGCGATGAGGTATTTGGAGGATACCCGTTTTTTGTGATCGAGCAACTCTGGCAAATGCAAGACATGGGCATCGATGTCAGCAGGCAGATCAACGAATTCAAGAATACAGAACGATTGTCGCGCAGAATATTTTGGGATGATCCGGCCGGAAGAAGCAAACACATTTCACCTTATGGCACACACCACTTAATTTATCTGAGAGCCTTAAATGCCGGTAAGTTGTCTAAGCTGTGTTGGACGAGGGAAGTCTCATCGAATTCATCAGCATCTGCCGCACAGTTGTTTGAGACCGAAGTTTCGCCGCAGTCTGTAAATCATTTGGAAGCATTCGACAAAAGCCGTTTGATGGCTCGCAGTGTTGCAGCGTCTTTTGTGTATCCCGGGTTGGGTGACAGAATAGAAATGGCAAATTCGCTCGAGGGTCGTGTGCCATTCCTGGATAAAGACCTGGTTGAATATGTATATACATTGCCGGGTGAATATTTCATCGACATGCATAATCTGCGCGGGAAAAAACTTTTACGTGATGCTTTTAAATCAGAATTACCTGTGAAATTCGAACCGCCTCCAAAACACACATTTATGAGTCCGAGATTTGATGAAATTTATCGGACAAAAGCCGGTCGGGAGTTGATTGATCATTACCTCGATCATACACTTGTCAAAAAATACGCGCTGGTTAATCTGAATACACTAAGATGGACAAAATGGCTCTGGAAAACTCGCGCAATGCCTGAACAACCCGGCCTGTATCTGGATTCTCTTATTGGATTGATGTTAAGCATTCAGGTATTGAATGAGAGCTTTATTGAAAAGAACCCAATGGATGAAATAAATATTAGGCAGTTTAGATCCCGGATTTTTGAACTGGATAATAAAACGCTTATGAGTAAATATACCATTCCTATTTAAAAATACAGGAAGAAAATGGTATATCCCGAAGGGATCCATGTACAATTTTTTCAGATACTAAAAGAGGAGAGGTATAAATGTTGATGATGCTCGATCAGGTTAAATATCTTGGTAAATCATTGGCGGCCTTTGATGTTACAAGGATTCTGTTGTTCCTGCATAATCTGATGGGATGTTTATCGTTTCGACGTTTAATGTTAAGGATGACAGGTAATACAGAAGGCAGAGCCATCCTAGCTGCAAGACCCAGAGTTACCCATGACACAATAAAACTTAATGAATTACTTAATCTTCCAAAAGAAACATTTGGGTATTTATATGCAAGACATATTATCAATCATGGATTCGACAGGGTTCTCGAATTTCCACCTCAATCACCATTTGAAAATGATTCAACGGCATACTGTAAAATGCGTTGGCGTGAGACCCATGATTTTCGTCATGTGCTTACGGGCATTCCCGCCACCTTCCCGGACGAAACAATCATCGCTGCATTCCAATATGGTAATTTTAGAAACAGCTGGAGTTTGCTGGTATGCCTGATTGGACCACTTTTTTCATTTCATCCGCTTTCTCCATTAAAGCAATGGAAGCGCATGCTTGAAGCATATCAGGCAGGTAAGAATGCTGTTTGTCTTGCAAGCATCAACTATGAGGCCGAATTTTCCAATTCAGTTTCATCGTTGAGGGATAAATGGCAAATTAAAGATCTTACTCATTTAAGCAGTATCAGCCCCTGATTCAAATCAAGACATCAGGATTACGTCTCTGAATAGCGGATTGCGCCCGGAGTATTTCCTCAGTGCTTTTTACGAAAGATAAAAATTAAAAGAGGAAAAGTGTTATAACAATACGGATATTGCGAGCTGTTTTACTCCACGATGAACCTGCCACTCACAAGTTGTCCTTTATTGCTGATTATTTGATAAAAGTAAATACCCTCTGCAAATCCGTCACAATTAATTAGTGTTATACGGGATAAAATATTTTGCCGTCTTACTTGTTTGCCAAAGGAATCGTAGATATTTAGTTCGCAATTTGTAAAATCTTCTTTAATTTCCAGTGTGGTTGTTGTATGAAAAGGATTCGGAAAAAGATAAATAGCGTCAGAAAATAGAGTGTTTTCCGAAACAGAAACGAAACAGGAGGTACTTCCAAATGGGTAAGCAAAGCCAGAATCTCCGGACATGCATTGTAATACATCGTTACCAGAAACACAAAGCACATTACATGGGCTTAGCAGGTAACTCATGCTACCAATTCCTTCAATCCAGATTGCGGAAGAGCTCAACAAAAGTTGACGATGATAGCCATCAGAACATTGAACAGAGTCTTCCTGCATTATTATAACCGTATCATTGCTGCAGACAGCGCCACCATAAGGGTGAATTATTGTATCTCCTACGGTCTTATTAAAATCGTACAAAACATATTCTGTAGAAGCGGTATCGGGGCGGAAATAGATTATCTTATTATTTTCTCTGATTCCTCCAATGTCGCAAAACCATTGAGCACCACATCCTGAAATTATTTTATAGTTTATACCCGACATAATTGTATCACCGGTTATTTGATAGCCTCCATAGATATTTGTAGGCATATGAAAGTCATCATAATATTGATAGACCCAATTTCCATTAGTCACAGGAAACGGATGATAAACCGATGTCTGCCCATTCACAGAAATGGTAATTGTTGTCAAAATTAAATGTAAAATTTTCTTCATAGCCCGATCGTTTCAGAATTTAATAAACCACCTATTACCATTAATACAATATCTCAAAAAAGGTTGTATCACGGCTGGTAAATGTTACTATTGAATCATTAACTACACCATTGGCATCCCATCTCATTATTCGTGCTCCATTCCAGACTGACATTACCATAGTTGTATCTACCATATCGCCATTGAAATAAATATCGTAACTCATACTGCAGTAAGATGCCGGATACCTGATCGAAATCTGATCAGCCAAATGTGCCGGGACTGTGTTTTTCAAGTGAAGTCTGATAAAGGCTAATGGCGAAAGGTAAACTTTTGCTTGTACTCCGGAATTCGGACATTTGGGTAAATAGCCTGCTTTCGAAACCAATATTTCATCGGCAGCAGGTAAATATGATGCATATTCGTTACAAATATGGCCTGAAGAATCTGTAAGACCGGAATACGGCATATAATATCCATAGCTCGTCATATGATTCATTGTAACCGAAGCCCCTGAAATAGGGTGGTTATCTATAGCATCAACTACATCATAGCATTCGGTTTTCGTTGACGGGGTGTTATCTTCAGTCTCATTAGTCTTTTCGCAGCAAAGGAGCAATAGCGAAATAAGAACATAAGTAAAAACACGGAAAAAATCTATTAAATGTTTCATGACATTTATATTATTACTGTAACGTCAACAGAGATTGAATTTGTTTTTGTTGTCTACTCTCTTCGGTTTTCGGCTACTCCGTTATTTGTTTTGCTTATTCAATACAACAACTTGAACTTATACCGCTACCCGCGGGTAACGCATAACTTCCGGAGTATTGCCGCAGCACTTTTACCAAAGATAAAAATTAATTGAGAAAACGTGTTGTGTCAATGCGAATGTTATTCGCCATTTTTCTTTTCAATTGAAGCCTGGTGCTTAAGCCAAATTCTCCAAAAAAGCCTTGTATTTCTCGTTCGTGATGCATTATTGAAAATGATATTCTTTCTCAATAAGCTGGTTTAAATTAATTGTGCTTACTCTTGTTGAGTCAAGCCAATTAATTAGTCGTTTATTAATTTGTTTAGCTGTAAGAATACTATTCATGTAGCTATTGATTTTTGTCTTTTCAGTTGTAATTAATCTGAAGGAATCCGGTTGGTTGTGATCATTGATCAATAATTTGGCGTCCAATAGTTCTCCCATTGTTTCCGCAAGCCTAACTCTTAATAATACCTCGACTTCATAAATCGATTTCATCCTTGTTATATTCAGGTAGTGATTGTTGATTTCATTTAGTACTTCTTTTTTGCGGACAAGACGTAACCCGCCTGCATTTTTTAATTGCTGTATGGTTCCCTCGTGAATATCTGGTAGCCCGAAACGTAATACAGATGCTTTTGATTTTTGATAAATGATATAGGCACTGCTGTCAGGGTAGGGTTTTGATAGTAATAGCAAAACCGAATCAAAATCATGATCTACTTCTGTTCTCCAGTTATAATAATTCGTCAATGCTATTTTATCAGCTCGTAGGTCTTCAATAAGAGAACGCATAAGAGTCTCCTCTTTTTGGTTTTCAATTACGTGTTCTAACTTGTACTCTGCTAAAAAACCGCAGAACACAGCAAGGAACAGCATTAAAAACTCCCAGAAATAATGCGACCATTTTTTTCTGGGAGTGTGCGAATGTGTATGTACTTCCATATCCTTACTTTGTGCTTGCGGTTCAGTTTCTGTTTTTTCTGAAGAAGAAATTGTTGCTGATTCCTGTTCTTTATTTATTTCAGAAAGTTTGTTTTTGTCTTCAATGTTTTCATTATCTTCCATTACTATTTGTTAAAGCTGAATAAATTTCAGAAAGTTGATGTTCGCACTCCTGGTAAATCATGAAGAATAACCAGGTAAGAAAGCTTGCTATTTTGCCAAAGATAGAAATTAACAAGGAAGATGTGTTTTAGCAATACGAGTGTTATAGGATTTGCTACTCTGATTTCAATAATTGATTCATAAGTTTCTTAAGTGAGTCTGAATTTATATTTATTACGTTTGCATTTCCGCAGCCCTTAACCGAAGTTAAAAATTAGAAGTGAAAAAATGTATTGGCATGGGAGTGTTATGCGAAGACTCTTTATTCCGAACGAATATATCCTGTTTGAGGTTCATAAGAACTATTCTCAATTCATAAATCCACTTATACTTGTCCATTTCGGGTCATTATTTATTTCATAAGCAAAGCCACGAATAAGTCCTGGTTTGTCAACTTGTGATTGTAAAAACGCATGAACTTTTTTGGGATTATCCAAATAAATGTAAATATCAAGAAATGTGTCATTGAATAAATGACCGATGTAATGAGCCGTTGTAATTTTATTTATTTCTGTTAAAAGTTCATCCTCAAGTTTGTTTGCGATTGCTGATTCTTCTTGTTTAGGTAAGCCATTTTCAAATAGGTTGTCAAGGTTAAGTCCAATGGCAATTTTTAAACACCAGGGGTATTTGTCTTTCTTGTCATAATTTTTATAAGCCAGGTTGAACGAGCCAACAACAGGTTTGTCATCGAGTTTAGCCTCAAGTACAGAAAAACGTTCCGGTGGAAAAACATCAGAAGTTTTAGGTTTACTCGCTTGTTCACCGCAACCGAATAGTGTTGATAGAAATGATGCCATAAATATTATTATCAGGTTTTTCACAATTGCTATTTTGACTTGTTTCAGTATGTTTAATAAAAGTATATTATAGTTAACAGTGTTCTAAGGAGTTGCGAATAGCACCCGGAGTATTGTCGTAGCTCTTTTTACCAAAGATAAAAATTAAAAGAGAAAATATGTTGTATCAATGCGTGGGTAATTAGTATACCAAACTGTTAATTAAAAATCTCCACCACTACTGTCTGCTCCTCCAGCATGTCCACCTCCATCATGTGCACTAAAATCTCCCCCGGAATGATGACCGCTGTCATCCGTATGGTGGTATCCTGTATGATGTCCTTCTGAACCATCCCCAAAACCCAACCAGCTTTATTCAACAACTAATTTCTTTTGATAATAATTTTCTCCGTCAAACAATTTGAGCATGTAAATTCCGGAGGCAATATTATTTAGATTTATTTCATTTCTGGACGGAGTAGAAAGGCATTCATTGAGAACACTTGATCCATTCAAGTCAAATATTGAAATTGAACAGTTAGCCTTTAGATTTTCTTCTATATTTAAGTGAAGAATGCCATCTGTTACCGGGTTAGGAAAAATATTTATTTTGGTTGATTGTTCGAGCGCGGAAATACCTGTTGTCAAAGCAACCCAGTGAAAGTCGGCAATAACAGTTTTACGGGTTGATGAACATGTATCACTAACTAAAGTAAAATCCAGCGTGTCATTCTGAATTAAAAAAGTATAATTTCCCACGACTCCCGGGCAGGCTGAAGGTAATAAGTCTACGATTGTAAAATTATTTCCGTTTTCCTGGTAAGTTGCACTAGGGGTAAATGTGATATTATTAACACTAAAGGATAGAGTGTCGTTCTCAAAATGAAAATATTTAAAGAAGGCGCCTGAACTACTATTATAAACTTCCCA
>JANWID010000059.1 GCA_025450095.1 Bacteroidia bacterium
GGCAGAATTTCGTTTTGGTAAAATACCAGGTTTCCAAGACTATCCCATGTGGATACCGCGATAGAACTATCTAAGTCCTGAACCTGCCAGGCATTTCCAAAATTATCTGATTCTATATTTTCAAAGGCTAAATTTACCGTACCGAATGGCTTTTTCCAGAGCAAGGTTCCTGTTGAATCAAACATCATCATATAAGAATATGCCATCGAATCACCACAAACCAAGATATGTTGGTCGTCAATTACATCAACGCTTCTGAAAGTGACCGAAGTTCCAATGGTCACATCATGAATGGAGAATTGCTGAATACCGTTACTATTTACTTTCTGAAACTGAAAGTCGCTTGCATTTAGATCTGAAACACGATAAATGTTGCCTACATCATCCGAATCAAAATCGTGATAAAATTCCAGGTAATTTCCAATATTTGAAATAGTGCCAGCGGTATCCAGCAACAGTGATTTAAAATCTCCTAATAAAAACAATTTTCCGTCTATTCCTACCCTGATTTTCGGATTATCATTTGTTGCAATTCCAAATCCATCATAAGAGTACTTATAACTCCAGATCTCATTACCCGTCGTATCAAACTTAGCAACATGTAACTTACCGACTCCATTTCCAGTACTTATATCACAGCCAGAAATCATATAAATATTACTGTCAACATCAAACGCCAACAAGTTAGGATTGAGATAATACTGAAATGTACCTACCCATAGCTGATATTCCACCTCCCAAATGATATTGCCAAATGGATCCAGTTTCATTAATCTTCCAACGTCTCTGGTTGATCCGGGACCACCCCAGTTATACATGTTCCCTGTACAATAAACATTTCCATTGTTATCTGTGACAATGTCATAAAAACCACTGAAATCATAAGGCTGGGGGGCATTGTAAATGGTATCCCATTCAAGTGCAGTTTGTCCGTAACCATTGTGTATCCCGCCGCTAAAAAATAATCCAGCAGCAATCACTAAAAACTTAAGTAGTTTCATTTAATTTAGATAAGATAGGTGGGGTATATGAAAATAGGAATCAGACAAATATATGTGTATTTCTACTTACTACACCATTGTAGAAATAGTTCTACAATTCCTGAAGCATCCAGTTGTGGATTATCCATTATCAGTTAGCAATCAGAATACTACAAACAGGTTGTTTCTCATTAAAAATATTTTTGCAGCGAAATTCCTGATTGCATAACATATTCTTTATTAAAACAGAAAGATAAATTTAGCTGCAATGCCCGTTTGGAAAATTTACAGGCAGTTGTAATCCACATTTTGTTTTGCGGATACCAATAGTAGTTAATACCTGCAATTTGCTTGCTAAATCCCCAACCTATCCTATAATTATTTTTTCTGTCGTCGTCCTTTGCAACTGAAAATTCATTTTGTATAAGTTGCGTTTTTAAAATATCATATTCATACACAGTATTCATCCTTATTTCAGCTGAATTTAATTTCAATGAAACTGTTGATATGATATTATTTGCCGAACAAACTAATCGTGCATCTCCCAATAAAGTAACAACATTGGGACTCAGCAACCGCACTTCTTTTGGAGATAAATAATTCCGTCTTTGGAAAAGCAGGTCAGCTCTTAATTTTTTTGAATTCGAATAAAAAGAAAATTCACTACCATAAGTAAATGTGATGTTTCCATCGGCAGCCCTGTGAATCCGGTCATCATCTTCATCATCAGTATAAAATTTCGATAAGCTTCCCAAAAAATATATTTGCGCACGAGACACGAGCTTGACAGAAATATTTTTATTCAACTTGAAGGCATCGGTTTCAACCTTTGCAATGTATCTGATAAGTAGAGCTATATTCTGGGATGAAGTCCATTGTTTCCAGGGAATAAGCATTGACTGCACCGGGGTATTTTCGTAGTAATGCGGTTGAATGGCTGCCTTACCGTAGAAATTGATTTTTTTGCAAATGGGCAATCTCCTGGTTTTACGCGCTATGCTTGCCAGCATGAAGTATAAATTATCATTCAACTTACCTATGGATGTGTTGTAATAAACGCGGTCACTTACACTCTTTTCAATCTTCACTTCTGAATAAAATGTTTTGTATAACGAGGAGTTAAGTGACTTAAATTCCTCATCGCTTAAAATGTTTTTATCGAGCCATTGCCCCTTTTCCGTTTTAAGCAGCATGAGAGGAACAGTATGGTTTTTAGCCGCATCAAATTTCCAAAGCCTGGTATCGGCGCCGTTGTTATTCGGAGTTTCGAGTCCTTCCTGGTTTTTCCTTTCATAAATACGTCCCCAATCCAGGTCGTAGCCATTGCGCGGGTTTTCAGGGTCAACCATTAAAACAGTTACATGCTGTGATGAAGGAGTCATCCATGCCTGTAGAAAAATGTATTTATCAGGGTCATAATTTTTATTCTGCGCTTCATTGTAATACACATCAAACGACTGCCGCATTATTCTCAAAGCAAATTCAGAAACATCCCTGCATACTCCTGCTATTCCACCGTTGTTATGAGCATTAATGATATCCATCGCCGTTACTATTCCGGCAGACTCATTGTTGCCCGCAGATACCCTTCCACCCTGGTAATATATCATGCGATGCTCGGCAAGCATTCTAGCCAGGAAAGGCATAAAATCATCTTCAAAATCATCAAATCCCATGGAAATTAACTCCTTTGAAATATCTCTTACCTCCGCATTCATTTCACTTTCGCTTTTTGCTGAAAATAATTTTGCAGTACTGAGCGAATAAATCAGGTCGGTATAGCTAGTGTTGTTGATTGCCTGCTTTTCTTCATCGCTTAATACAACACCATTATTGCCTTGCAGCGATAAATTCAAACTGTCATACATGGCTCTTATTGATAAACCTGCAATCGAGTGAAATTCTTCCGCGCAATATTTCTTTATAATTGAATTTGTTTCATTAATTATAAAGGCTTCCTTGAATGGATAGTGACTAATTAAATTAATCCTGTCAATATTTCTTGAAAAGGCAGGTACTGACTGATAAGACAATGTAAAACACGAAACCGTATCATTTACCTGGCATTGAGCAGGATGATAAAGTTGCAAAATAAAAAGGACTATGGTAAATATTCTTCTACAGAAAACAGTTGCACTACATCTTTTTTCAGAATTCCCAATCACTTAATTAAAGATGAAATACAATCCGAGTACAAATATTTGTTCAATTTGCTCTGAAGCAAAGTTTGTCAAAAGCGAGCTTTAGAGGTAGTTCAAGTAGTAAATAGGGATAAGTTTCAATAAATGGCCTAAACATTTTGATAGGGCACAAATATATTTGCTACTGAATATAAATATCAAATTCCATAAAAAAGTTATTACTGTTTTATTAACCCGAAAATCTTAAAAAATGGGGGCAGTTTGCTCTGGAATAAGTGGGTCTGTTTGGACCGGAAAAGAGGGGTCAGTTTGAACGGAATATCCAAATCGTGGCAGGTTGAATACAATCACCCACGCACTACAATTTTCCGGTATCCTGTAAAAGTATCGGCATTGACCTGGATAAAATAAATTCCTGGTGATAACCCCTTCAGATCGATGCGTTCTACCAATTCTTTTTTACCTACGGTAATTGTTTTCACCGCCACTCCCATGACATTGAACAGTTTCACCTCGCGACAAATGACATTCAAAAATGCCTTTACATAAACATAATCACTTGTGGGATTCGGGTATACGGAAAATTGAGGTTCATCCTGAAGCTGGTTACCCGGAGGAAGTGAGGTAGTAAATGTTGAATCCAATATAATATTTTCATCACCTGGCTGGTAATTGGCCCAGATAAAATACGTCATCAGCATTTCGTCGTTGGTGGTAAGGCCATTATATACTGTGATTGGAGGGTTGTTCGGGTTGTGTGGATTATTTACCGTATTATCATAGGATGCGATGCTGTATAATCGGGCGCCGGCAGGTATTTTCTGAATCTGCTGGAACATATAATATTTCTGCCAATGAAAATCCCAGTGAGGAATATCAATCAGTGGCACCGAATCCAAATTGTATTTATACCAAACCTTGTATGAATTTCCAAGCTTATGCATGTGCGGACAAATGGAAATCAGTGAACGGCTGGTTGGCATGGGTGCCGACATCTGGTCGAACGTAGTGATCACATTCGGGGGAATGATTAGGGGTCCTTGCGAAGCAATAGGATTATTCAGAAGCCATCCTACATGAATCGTTCTTATATTTCCCCCAGTGGTGATAAAGCGCAAATTCATTTTTGTGGTATCAGTCAATCCCTGTCCACCCGGGCCGTAATGAATTTCAAATACAAAGTCTGCTCCCGGGGGAACCATGATTCCCCAGTTATTGGGGTACTCTACTACGTTTCCACCTACCTGCCAGGCATTCATATAATAATTCGAAATCATGCCCGTGCTGAATCCGGGTAAGGGCGTTATTGAATCATTGTAAAATGATGTTCCCGTTAAATCGTAATGAATATCGGCATGATGCACAACCTGTGGTAAACCAGGGATCACTTCAATTTTACTAACGTATACCGTATCTGTAAATCCGGTGTGCATGGCGAAGTACCGGTACTCATCTGTATTGAACTGCAAAGTATACGGAGGAATTTGTGCAACAAAATGAACGGTATCCAATGTTGAACCCGCAATACCAAATACGGGTGGTGCCGGCGCCAGCAGCGTATCCCCAAGTGGCATTCCTGAATTAATCCAGTCGTTGATGGCCGTAATCTCCAACGAATCCAGCGCAGCTTCATAGGCAAAATGCCTGTAGGCAGGATCGGCCGGCCAGGGAGGCATGTTATGGTCGTTTACTTCATTAAGAATGTCCGTTGAATTGTTAAAAACATCCTGGTAACTCATTAATGCAAAAGGCGCCACCGTTCCCTGGTGATGACAGGATGAACAATTGTTATAAATAATCGGTGCAATCGTAGTACTCCAATCGGGTCCCTGGGCTATCAACCGGCAACTCCATAAAATAAAAACTATTGAGAAGAAAAAATATTTCAGCTGAATTGAGTTACC
>JANWID010000060.1 GCA_025450095.1 Bacteroidia bacterium
ATGCTCTTCTAAACAGGAAATATTATCCTTTCGCTAATTGGTTTTGGCTATTTAGGGAGTGAATGTGCTTCGATTTTCGTTTTGGAGCATAAAAGGGAAATATTTATCTTTCGTTTTAAAATTACTATCCTGCATCTCTGAATTGTACGACCGCAAAACTGCATACCCAAAATTTGATTCAGTATTAAAAAAACTCCAAAAATGGACAAAAAGTATTTCGTACTATATTTACTTCCTTCGCGACCCGATTTTGCTCAAACTATGAATGATGAAGAACGGGCAATTATGGTTAAACATATAGCTTACTGGACAGAAATTATGAATCAAGGTAAAGTGCTGGCATTCGGACCCGTGTTAGATCCCCAGGAAATTTATGGGCTCGGCATTGTCTCGGTAAATAATCAGCAAGAAGTACTGGATTTAATTGCAAATGACCCTGCAGGTAAAATAAACAAATATGAATATTTCCCAATGAAAGCGATTGTTCCAAACATCGCTAATAAATGACATGGATAGTGTCTCATTAAAGGTCATCAAGCAAAATGGATATAATTGGATACTCCTTCGAACAGTTTTAAAAAAATTAAGCAATAAATAATCATATGAAACTACTAAGTATCATTCTTGTAATATTCCTTATTATTATCCTGCTTATATTCAGATATAGAACATATGTATTTTCCAAATGGGGAGGTGTACTGGTATTAAGAGTAATCATTCATTCTTTTTTATTAGCGCTTATTGGCTTGGGAGTTTACTATTCTTTCAAAATGGAAGAAAATTCTATAGTGCAAAAATTAACCCTTAGTGCAACATTTGGTGCATTTTTATTTTGGATAACTCCATTTTGCCTAAAATTCTTTAAGACCATTATTGGTGTTCTTACGCTTCTATTAATTTCAATTTTCTCCAGCCTTGTAGCACTGTATTCAGATATTAATAGTGTACTGAAAGAATATTGCATCGAATTATCAGTAGGCATAATTCTTTTATTATTTTTAGAATTCTTCTTTAAAGAAAGGAATAAGGCAATGAAACAGCGTCTAATTGCTGAATATACAGAATTGATAAAATCGATTAAGAATCAAAGAGCTGAACAATTAGAATATGAACGACTTAAAAATGAAGCTGCATTAGAACTGATAAGAAAAGAAGATGCCGAGGATTATGAATATGCAGTACACGATTATTTCGGCATACCCAGGCCCCTCAATATAATGCAAAATCCTGATAATAGTGATGAAGTGTAATGCACAAGTATAGTTTGAATCTTTTAAAACTATTAAAAACCAGTCTTACTGAATGAGCGCAGATAAAAATTCATCAGAGTTTCGTTTTTGTTATGCTACACCACGTTATGCAGAAACTGTTACATTTTATAAAGACATACTGCAGCTGGAAGAATTTCGTTCATGGGACAGGGGGTATTGTCAAAAAGGCACAATTTTTAAATCACCCAATGGTTCGGGTTTCATCGAAATTGAAGAAGGAACCGAAAGCCCTTCCATACAAGGACATCTTTATATTGAGGTAGAAGATGTGGATTTTTGGTATGAAGTGGCGGTCAAAAACAAAATCAGGATTACTCAACCGATCGTCAATACTAACTATGGACATCGTTCCTTTAAATTTGAAGACCCCAACAAGCTGATCATTGGCTTATTTAAGTATATTGACACCTGATTCTGGAAAAGAATACCTCACCAATTGACGGACGTTACATCACTATTACAATACATATGAAAAAATCACTTGGAATTATTTTGGTTTTTACCTGCGCATTCTTCTTAACCGTAACTGCCCAGGATACAACCAGCCTGGTAACTCAGGGCGATAATTATTTAGCAGCAAAGCAATATCCTGAAGCGATTATAACCTTCACAAAGGCAATAAAAATTGATTCTACAATAAGTGAATATTATTTCAAAAGAGGTAAAGCATACTTCTTTTTACATAATGATTCGCTGGCTCTCCGCGACTACGACAAGGCTGTTTCACTGGATTCGAAAAATGCGCCATTATTCTTTATGCGGGGCCAGGTAAGAAATCTGCTTAACGACAAACCAGGTGCAGTTTCAGATTATGGAAAAGCAATAGAATTGGATTCGAATTTTGTCAGGGCCTATGTAAGCCGGGGCTATGTTTTTGTAGATCTGGGTACAATAGATGCCGCCCTTGTTCATTTCACAATTGCAATCAACAAAAATCCGGATCAATCTGCTGATGTATATTTTGCAAGAGGTTATTGTAACCAGACTCAGGGGTTTTTTCCGCAGGCGTTGCAGGATTATGCAAAAGCAATGGAGATAAATCCGAAACATATGGATTCCTATTTAAATAGTGGAAATGTTTATATGCAAATGACGAAGTACGATAATGCAATTGAAATCTACAGTAAGGCTATGGTAGTGGATCCTAAAGAAGCCCGGTTATATTATATGAGAGGATTTGCATACATGAATAAGCAAGATAAGGAAAACGCCTGCATTGATTGGAAACATGCAATTGCCATGGGATATGAAAGCGCCCAGGCTTATATTGATAATGTATGCAATGCAAAGTAACTTCGTTTAACAGCTTGCTTATCTCAGAAATTCCTATAAGCAAATTTTCTCAATCGCCCTGCTAAACCACGAATATTACCTTGCGGGAAACCAGGCAGGTCAGTGCAGGTTTCTACAAATTTTCATAATCAATTTTGCTAACAGTCACATTTTGATGTGAACCGTGTTTATGCTGAAAAATTAATTAATAATTTTACGGCCCCAAACACAATTAAAAATCCCTATTTCAAATAATGAAATCATTAAGTTGCACACTTGCAATTATACTGTTTAGTATGGTTGCAACATTCGGACAAAACACCAATCAGATTATTTTAAAATTAAAAAATGAAGATCCCGCATCCGGCAAGTCATTTTGTAATCATAAAACTATTGGTAACCCTAAGATCGATTCCATTTCTAAAAAATTCAACGTCGAAAAAATTAAAAAACAATCAACGGGAAAGAGAAACAAACAACATGTTTATGTGATTAAATTCCCGCAAGGCACAAACATTCAACAAGTCATTGATGAATATTATAAGACCGGTGAAATTGAATATGCCGAACCTGACTATATAGGTACAGGTGGCGGAGTGCAAGGTTTTATTCCGAACGACCAATATTTTTACAGGCAATGGGGGTTAAAGAACGATGGAACATTTACTTTATATACTCCGGTAGCAGGTGCGGATATTGACATGGAAAATGCCTGGAACATTGAACAGGGTGACAGCAATATTATTGTCGGAATAATTGACAGCGGAACTAAATTGGATCATCCTGAATTTGCAGGCAGAATCTGGACTAACTACAATGAAATACCGAATAACGGAACAGATGACGATGGCAACGGCTACATAGACGATGTGCAAGGCTGGGATTTTGCTAATGCCGATAATAATCCGACGGATGATTTGGGTCATGGAACTAACATTTGCGGTATCATAGGGGCTAATGGAAATGATTCTGTCGGCTATGCAGGTGTTGACTGGAACTGCAAACTCATGATTTTAAAAGGGCTAAATAGTAACAATGCTGGTAGTTATTCATGGTGGGCTTCTGCCATATATTACGCAGTCGACAATGGAGCAAAAGTGCTGAATATTTCAGCAGGCGGAACATCCCCTTCAACAACTCTTCAGAATGCAATTACTTATGCTCTGAATAATAATGTAGTAATCGTTGCGTGTATGATGAACGATAATTCAAATACAGCTTATTATCCTGCTGTATTACCCGGAGTAATTGCAGTTGGCTCAACAAATCCGGATGATACAAGGTCTAACCCGTTTTGTTGGGGTGCGTCGAGCGGAAGTAACTTTGGCAGTCATATTTCTGTTGCAGCACCCGGCAACTATATTTATGGTTTGCATTATCATTACAATACAAATTATACAAGTTATTGGTGTGGCACATCACAAGCTACGCCCCATGTAACCGGACTTGTGTCGCTGTTATTTGCACAGGATCCAACAAGAACTCCTGCACAGATAAAAACTATTATTGAAACAACAGCGGAAGACCAGGTTGGAGATCCCGGTGAAGACACTCCGGGTTGGGATCAATATTTCGGCTATGGAAGAATTAATGCTTTTAATGCGCTATCCGTTTTTACAGGTATTGCTTCTATAAATTCTCAAAGCCAGGATTTCTTACTTTACCCAAATCCTACACATCAGGATTTTACAGTTATCGTCCCATCAACAACCAGGCAAATTCAAATCTTCAATTCGCTTGGTGAAGCTATTCAAACAAAAAATATTGAGGGAGAATCATCACAAAAGTTTCAACTTCCTGACAACGGTCTCTACTACATACAAATCACTACCGACAAAGAAACAATTTCCAAAAAGTTAATTGTAAGCAAGTGAGTATTCGTTAGCTTTAGGTGAAACGTTCGTACTTAATACCGTAGTAATAAAAGACAGAGGCCTCCGTGTAACTCTGTGTCTCTGTGTCTCTGTGTAAATAAACCCGATTTGACCGACCCGACCAGGTGATTTACTCCCTGGAGGAGTTGAGTTAATTTTTGCCAGGAGGAAAACCTCGGAAATTCTTCTACTTTAGCTCCTGCTAACATAGAGCGACACACTGGCTATGAAAAATATCACAATTATTATTTTGGTAATATTTAGCATTGGACAAACTTTCGGACAGAATGATAAAAATGGGAACCCTGTATTTAATTCAGTAACGATCAACGAGAAATCCATTGGCGATTTTCTTTTAATATCTAACTACTACACGCTTAAAAACAACATAGAAAATCCTCTATCATCAGTTTTCATTTCAGAAAAGCCGACATTAGACCAGGTTGAAAAAGCTGCAGGTAATCTTCCATCAGACTTCTTTATCATAACTAAGGAAAGCAAAATAGTTGTTATGATTATGTTGCAGAATAACCCCAAAAGAGAATTTATGATAATTGATGTATCGACAAACGAAACATCAACTGCACCCTGTAATTTACAAGGTGATCTCACACAAAAAAGGGTAACCGAAATATTAAAAGAAGGATATGACACGACATCTAAAATTGAAAATAGTGTATTAACTTTTAACGGTAAATCATTCAGCATTGTACCCGACACAGCCATTGAAGAATCAGTTCTTGAATTGATAAAAAGAGAAAAACTGGATAAAAAGAAACCTTCCGGCATAAAACTGCTTTCTAAAAATGAAATCAAAGAATACATTTTAACAGAGACAAAAGAAGGTGGAAAGCTTGACTTCTTTACAGAAATCAAAGGTCATGAAATGGACGGGATTCAAATAAAGCCCGGAGTTTATAGCACTAAAATCAGCATGGCGTTATATAAATGGGGAAGGGCCTGTTTCGATTTGGGAGTCAATACTATTGAGGACGCATTTGAAATATATGGAGAATTTAAGGGAAGACAACTTAATCAAAGAGAAACGGATTATATAAAGAAGGGTTTTAATAAGGATTTAGAAAAATAACCCGTGTTGACATTGTGTGGGAACCATCGGCTATGGCGTTGGAGTTGACACCTGAAACTTTTCTTTTTCCCAACCATCAATTTTTTTTATACCACGGGAAATAGTATCTTTAATTCTGTTTTGCCAGTTTTGTATGGCTGCCATTATTAAACAAAACCTATGACTGCTTCCCGATTCCTTTTAGTATTTCTTTTGCTTGCATCAAAGTTCAGCTTCGGTCAATCTTCCGTTTATCATCCCCTACCCGACTCAAATGCACATTGGACAGAAACGTCGTTCTGGCTTTATTGGGGCACTCCTCCCACTCCGGTCTATGCCTGGTACACGGTTTTTACGGAAGGTGATACGGTTATTAACTCCCAGGGCTATACCAAGATCTATGAAACCGGATCATGGGGAGCCTTTGGTCCGCAGTTATTTTATTCATATGAATATAAGGGCGCCTATCGCCAGGATACCGCTTTAAGAAAAGTATACATCGTACCGCCATCAGGCTCTTTGGAAGTCCTGCTGTATGATTTTGATCTGTCTATAGGCGATACGTTGCCGTCAACATTCGGCGGTGTCAGCTATAATGAAGTACTGGATATTGATTCGGTACTGGTAGGAACAGCCTGGCATAAAAGGTTTTTGTTAAATCAACTGGGTTGGGGAAGCACAGGGATCATCGACACCAATTATGCACTCATTGAAGGCGTGGGAAGTACTCTTGGTTTCATTCAGCCCGTTGTCATGCCTTTCGAAAACGGATCCCACCTGGAGTGTTTCGCTCACTTTAATATTACGTATCCCCCGGACTCCGGCTGTCTTTTTTATAGCAGCATCGCTGAAGCACAGGAACCTTTTATTTTTACCGTTTATCCGAATCCTGCGTCAGACTTTGTGATGATTCCTACAGGCCAATTCAGTAAATTCGAAATCATCAATACCATTGGCGAAGTGGTGATGACCGGTAACAACGGCTTCGAAACAAATTCCTCATTCCGGATTGATGTAACAGGCTTACAAAACGGATTGTACATTCTCAGAACAGAAAACAGGATTGGACGGTTTTTGAAGTTGTAAAATATGTTCCGGAACAAAACTGATTAAAAAATAACTCCATGAAGAATCTATTGACACTTCTCTTAATTTCAATTTTTGTAACCTCTGTTAACGGACAAGTTGACCCAACCATCTGGGACAGTTTAAAAACTGTAACGACCGACAACTACGAACTCAAAGTACCATACGCTTGGCGCAAAATGTCTGCTGGTGGACAAGGTCCCGAACAGTTTTTTGAAGCCAGTGGCCTGGCACTTCCCGCGGCATTTAACGACTCCCCTGTTATCGTAACAATTTTTTTCGCTAAACAAGATTGCAAAAACCTTGACGAATGCAAAGACAAATGTTTAAGTGGTTACAGGGATAACCCCGACAGAGAGTTCCCGAAAAAATTCAAAGACGGACAGGAAAAAACAAAACTGACCAAAGGTCAAGATGCATATTTCCTGAATACCCGGTTTTACAGAAAATCAAAAAGCCTGAATCAAAGTCGCTTTGATTTGGTAGTTTTTTCCGACAAAGTTAAAGCAGGTTACATTTATACCGTGTCGGTACAATACTCAGACAACGAATATAAATTTGAAACTGACAATCATCTTGCTGACTTCGCGAAGAAGCTTTATAGTTATTTAACCCTGGTCAATTAACAATATCTCCGCGATTATACTTTTGGTGATATCAATTATCCTTTATATTTTTACTTATCTCTGCCCTAATAATTACTCATTCACCACCTGAGTTAACTATCAAGACTTAAATTAACTAATATGGCATCCTTCTCTTCAAATTCAAACCTTGTCACTATTCATTTTAAAGATGGAGTGAATAATGATATTGATCAACGGCTTGTTGACGCTTTAAACCGGGTAATCAGAAATAACTTTCCCTGGAAATATATTATCAAGTCAATTACAGTGTCCTCATTATTCGATTCACACAAAGGATCGCCGAATAGCAGGCATAATCAAAAAAAAGCTATCGATATTTCAAAAATTAATGGGAAAAGTATAATTGATTACAACACTGACCCAGAGGTACAGAATTTAGTAATGTATATTCAAACCGAATTTGAAACAGTACCCGGGCGAAGAGAGAATTTCGGACCATACAAAAAACTAAAAAAAGGATTACCTTATATAGTTGGTGGACATAAAGATCACATTCATTTAAGCGTAGATTAAGTAACACAAATACCCGAAAGTCAGCTGGTACTTATGAAATATTTTATCATTTTTTTAGTACTAATTGTTTCAAACAGCTGCAAGAACATTAAAGATTCCTATTATGCCGATTATATGAAAACCGGCCAGGACTCCAGTGTTACCAGGGAGTTCACAAGCTACCTTTCTGATACCACAATGTCCCGGATATTTCTCAGGCAATCAGAAAAGGAGGAGCATGCAATATCAAAATTATCGTATGTCTTTTTTCTGAATGATGGCTCTCCGCTTTCTTCAGGTATAGAATATTATTTTCCTGATAATTCCTACGAGCTTATTGCACATTCACTTTATGAAGTGGATACATCAGGAAATTCTACTGAAGCAAAAGCTATACTTATTAAAGGCGGCCGGCAATCATTAAATGCTAACCCCATGCGGTATAACTTAGTATATGATTTCAAGAGTAATCCACTTATGACTTTGGAAATCCAAACTGAGATTTTTTGCAAATTTCAATTTGTTGACTCCCTGAATGCGAAATGTTTATTGGTTAACACAATAGATCAGATCTTCATTAAATATGCAGACAGCAAAAGGGACACTTCAGAAATTGGTAAGACTTTCAGACTCTATGAGAAAGGAAAAGGCCTTACCCGGTTTGAAAATGAAAGTAATGGAATTAAATCAGTGTATAATTTTACCAACAAATACTCACAAAAATAGCGGTTCGCTGATAGCACCCTATATGAAATATCAACTCATTGTAATTTTTTGTTTTCTTAGTATTATTTACGGATGCGCATTTCTGGGTTCCAAAGCACGGGTTTATGATGCGGAGAGATTGTATGAAATAAAAAATGTTGCAATAGTAACGCTGGCTGCGGATCAGGGTATTCCTGCCAATATAGACAGTTTACTGGATTCAACATTTACAAATACGATAAGGGAAAGATTAACTCAGAATAATTTATTTGGTTTTATGTTCTTTAAGGAAGTTAATAATTCAAACCTGGAAGAAGTTAAAAAGTATGATGCATTAATTACTTTCCGGAGAAAATTAAACCGGCCTTTCGGGATGTATGCTGATTCCAAAGTTGAAATATCAATCTTAGATATGAAAACCAATTCGAAGATTATGTATGTTTCACATAACACTGATCTGGGTAATTCATACTGGATAAACCCAAGGCTTCCCGGGACGTTAATTGACGCGACAAATGGTGCAATTAATAAATTAAACAGCAAGCTTAATAAGCTGAATAAATAAAATGCGTCCATTATTCTTCAAATCATTCTTATTTCTGACTGTAGTAACACTTATCATTTTAGCTGTTGATTATAATTTTAACATTCATGAATACATCGCTCCTGTATTTCCCGTTAAACCCCTGGGAATATTAATTTTTTCATCAATGCTGGCAGCGTTGATAATTTCTTTAAAAAAACTAAAACGGGAACAAGAATTTATCACAATGGCTGGTTTAATCATTTATGGAACTTTCATTGTTTTTGCAACAGAGGTTGTTTTCCAGTTTGCCAGACAATTTACCTTTTCCGACCTGGGATTTGGCGAGAGGTTAGCAATGTTTTTCAGAGACCTTACGGGAATGACCTTCTTTGGCGCTGTACTGTCATTCTTCATCGCCTACCACTTAAAAACAAAAAACACCGGGCGGCTAATTGGTATGATCTTAATTGGCTTAATGGCTAATTATATAGTACAGAAATTGTGGTTTTGACATACCAGGGAGTCAATGTATCCCGGACTTTTGATTAACTCTTGGAAGAATGAGTTAGCCTTCGTACTTTTAGTGACCGTAAGCTTTTCACTATGTCAATATTAATGGAAACGTTTGGTTAAATTTTGGAAACAGTGGATACTCAATAATCATGATCAGAAGGCTTCAATTGTTAAAGACATCGCTCATTGTCCTTTCCTTTATTTGCTTCAACCCACTTTTTACATTTGGCCAGTTGAAGTTTCAAAAGCAAATCCCCATGGTAAATTTGCATGAAGCGTTGCAAACTTCCGACAGTGGATTTGTTGCAACAGGCTGGTATATGCAACCCGGCGGCACCCAGGTTATTTGCTTAATCAGAACGGATTCAAACGGCAACACTCTTTGGACAAAAACTTTTGGAGAATCAGAAGATGTAATTGCAATATCAATGGATATTACTTCTGATAATGGATATATTATTTCTGGCAGTACCTATATTAATCCTCCCGACAGTGCAAAAATTTATGTTATAAGAACAAATTCAAATGGGGATACACTTTGGACAAAAAAATATGGTGGTATTGGAAACCAGGATTCAAGATGCGTTCTCGAAACATTGGATGGCGGATTTATAATTTCCGGAGAGACTTCAAGTTATGGTGCAGGCAGTGCTGACATGTATATTATCAAAACAGATTCCGTTGGAAATGTTGAATGGTCAAGAACATTTGGCACTCCAAATAACGATTACTGTTATTCGATTTTACAAACTGCCGATAGTGGCTATGTCGCATTAGGAACTCTGAAAGCCTTGACAATTAATTCAGACATCGTGCTTGTCCGGTTGAATTCACAAGGGGATTCACTATGGACAAGATGTTATGGTGATTTGGGGGGTACGGGAATCAGGCAGGAAATCGGATTTAAGATTATACAAAATCTCGATCGTGGTTTTGCAATTGGAGGATACACGAACACTTTTGGTTCCGGTTCCGGAGAAGTATATTGTATTGTGACAGATAGTTTGGGTAATTTACTCTGGTCAAAAACTTATGGCAGTTATGATACCGATTGGGGTTATTCAATTCTTCAAAAAGCAGATAGCAATTACGTTTTGTGCGGAAATACTTCAGGTTTTGGAATTAGCACAACGGCATCATATATAATCGAAACAGATGTAAATGGAAATGTTATTTGGTCAAGAACCTATGAAGATACCTATGGAAGCGTGCCCTTTTCAATTTATCAGACTTATGACGGAGGGTATATAACCGCAGGGGAAGAGAACGAGCTAATGAAACTAAACGCAGAAGGTTCTTCCGGTTGCCTCGAGCAACAGGTAGCTACTTTAACTACCAATCCTCCTACATCACTTTTAAATATCCCGATTTTTGAAAGTCAGCCTGCTACTCCAATGTATGCAACTCAAACGATTATCGGAAGTGGAATAAACATCATCAATGTTTGCACTTCCGTGAATATCGAAGAAAGTTCCCCGGGAAACAATTTAATTCAATTATTTCAAAACCCTGCGCATGATTATTTCACCATTCAACTCAATGATCCCGTTGATAAAGTCCAATTAATAATTTATAATTTCATTGGAGAATTAATCTACCGTTCAGAACTTAACGATAATTCTAACAGAATAAACTGTAGTCAATTTGGCGCGGGAATTTATCTCGTGAAAATGCTTGATGATGAAAAGAGCTACACCAGGAAATTAATTATTGAACACAATTAACTGTTACAGATCCGGATTTCGACCAAACAATGAATTTTTTAACTTTCATTTTACTTCTGTTTCCTTGTTTGACTTTTGCGCAACCCGATAACAGAAAACTGGTTGACAGTTTAGTATTTGTTAAGGATATGCCCTATATCTGTGAGGGTAGTGTTTTAACAGAATTATCCGCTGGTTGCGGCGATAGGATATTCTGGAAAACCGTTATGCAAAAGCAAGCCGTTATTCCATTTCTACTCGATAAGCTCATTGATACTACACAAACTGAAGCAAGTGTTCCAAATTTCGGCGGGCAATTTACTGTTGCAGATATTGCTTATGCGGCTATCCAGGAAATAATCAAAGGTATCCCCACATTTGAATTATTAGGTGTTAACTTTGATCAGGGTGGATGCGGCTATTGCTCCTATTGGAATCATTTACGAAACGATATACAAAACCGAAAGCAATTTCAAACTAATGTACGTAGCTGGTACGAAAAGAATAAACCAAAATTGGTTTGGGTGAAAAGTAACCGGTTTTTAACCTGTGACTGTTCCGGACAACATCCGAATGGCGGACACTTTGAAATAATAAATGAATAATAGTACCCGGGAGTAATATCGATCAGCCATTGGAGAATTTACCATTATTCATCTTTTTAGCATTACTTGCTGAAATTCTTGGAACTGTCGGTGGTTTTGGATCTTCATTATTTTTTGTGCCGATTGCCAGCTATTTTATGGATTTCCATTCTGTGCTGGGTATTACAGCATTGTTTCATGTTTCAAGCAATCTCGCTAAAATTGCTTTTTTCAGGAAAGGGTTCGACAAAATGCTTGTCATGGGTATTGGTATCCCTGCGGTGCTTTTTGTGATAGCAGGTGCTTTTCTGAGTAAGTTTATCGAAAGTAAAATTCTTGAAATATCACTTTCCTTCTTTTTGATTATCGTTAGCCTGGTTTTTCTTGTTTTCAAAAACCTGGTACTGAAACCGACCCTATCGAATTCAATTGGCGGTGGGATATTTTCAGGATTGATTGCCGGATTGCTGGGAACAGGCGGAGCAATAAGAGGCATTACCCTGGCCGCATATAATCTAAAAATGGATGTATATATTGCAACCTCGGCGATAATTGATTTAGGAATTGACTCGAGCAGAAGTGTTGTGTATTGTTTAAATGGATATGTGCACAAAGACATACTCTACTTAATTCCAATATTACTCCTGGTCAGCGTGGTGGGTACTTACATCGGTAAAAGAATATTAACCAGGATTTCTGAAGAGCAGTTTAAATCCATCGTATTGGTTCTGGTATTGCTTACCGGAATCGTTACGCTCATTAAAATAATTTAACATCATGAATATTAACACCAAATAATAATTTACTTACAATGAATCTCCTGCCTACAAATAAAAACGTCTTTGAAAGACTATCAACCGTCGCAACCAAAACCGCTGGAAGCACTCCGGCTTTTATGATAGCATTAATAATAATTATCATCTGGCTGGCAACAGGTCCGCTATTTAACTATTCGGATACCTGGCAGCTTGTCATAAATACCGGCACAACGATTATAACCTTCCTGATGGTGTTTCTTATTCAGCGAAGCCAAAACAAAGAATCCCTTGCGATTCAAATTAAACTGAACGAACTCATAGCATCAAGCCGCCTGGCAAGTAACCGCCTCATCGACATTGAAGACTTAAGTGAAGATGAATTGAAGGCTCTTGAGAAATTTTATATTGAACTTGTAAAAATGAGTAAGCAGGACAAATCAATGAATCAAACACATTCTATAGATGAAGCTGATCAATTGCATAAGAAGAAAGTAATTAATCGACAAAACTTAAATATGTAACGAATTTACGAATGGGCTTCGCCCTACGAATCTACGAATGTTACGAATGTACGCCTGTCAGCCGAAGGCTGAAATGAGCTTCACCCTACGAATATTGGATTATTCGTAATTCGTAGATTCGTATGTATTCGTATATTCGTTACATAGACAAACTAATTGGCCATATATATTGATTTACAGGTTATTGGGAGTTTCAATAGGCTATACAGTTGCCATGATTTTAAACGTTTACTTTTCAAGCTTTTAAAAACCTTGCAATCATCTTGTTTTAGTTCAGAAGCATGACAGCATTTAAGACATTAACTGAAAAACATAACTTAATAAGTGAGACCAGGTTTCAGTTAAAGTCATTTCTATTAATCGTTAGACGTCAATTTCAAAACATTTTTAGCGATGCCAAAATGTTTTCGGACCAGGAACTTTTCAAATCGCAACCTATAATTTCCGTTTCTGAAAGCAACATTTGGAATCCCGACGACAATGAACAGAACTGGGTTTTAACTGCCGGTAAAATTCAAAACCTAAGGTTAGCTGCAAGAAAGTTAAATGGAATTGAAGTTGATGCAAACAGGATTTTCAGTTTTTGGAAACATATTGGAAACCCTAATATCGGAAAAGGCTATGTAATCGGCAGAGAAATAAGAGAAGGTTGCATCGTGCCGACAATTGCAGGCGGACTTTGCCAACTCTCAAATGCCCTGTATGATGCGGCATTGAAAGCAAACTTTGAGATTATTGAACGACACCGTCACACAAAAGTCATTAAAGGATCATTAGCCGAACAGGACCGGGATGCCACGGTAAAATGGAATTACATTGATTTGCGTTTTAAATCAAATCATCCCTTTAGGATTGAAATCGACATTACAAGCGACAAACTGATTGTAAAATTCCGTAGCACCGAAAAAAACGATTCTCCTATTGATGCCAATAAGAATATTTTACTGCAATCTTCAAAACTCAATGATTGTTATTCGTGTGGAAACTTTGAGTGTTTTAAACATCCCGACAGATCATCTGTCAAACAAGAACGTGCTATTACAACTTTCATACTGGATGATAAATGGAGTGAGTACGATGACTACATAACATCAATTTCATCTGAAAACGATTTTTTCATTGTCCCGCTTTATAAAAACAAGTTCATCAAAACGAATCGTTATAACTGGACAATTAAAAATTCAGAAAATGTAAAGGCAACATCATTTGCTGCGATACGAAGAGCATTGCAGCTGCGGCTCGTTTCTAAAACAAAAAACAATGTTTTTTCATTGATGCTCCGGCTTGACAAAAAAGTTGCAGAGGCAGCAGCGAAACTCATCCCTGTTGAAAGTACACATCTTGTAATCTCGCAAAACCTGTTGCCGTTTCTTTGGGAACAAGGCGTTTTAGGCGGGCGAACCTTTGATGTTTTGATGAGCCGTTTGCCAATGGAAAAGCTACATGAGAGATTGGACCTTGCTCACAAACTATATCCGGAAAGTAAAACACTTAATGATTTCAGGGCTTCGAAAGCAATAATTGATTTGGAAAATATTGCTTTAACCAAGTCCCGGCATATCATTACTCCACACAAAGAAATTGCAGACACCTTCAACAACAAATCAATAAAATTAGACTGGACAATACCTAACACAACAAACAAACATACAACTGGCAACAAAATACTTTTCCCGGCATCCGGACTAGGGCGAAAAGGAGCCTATGAAATTAAACGCTTGGCAAAGGATCTGAATCTTTCCATCGTGTTAACCGGGCAAGCGACAGAAGACAAAAACTTTTGGGATGGAATATCAACCGAATTTGCTGGTTCCAATCCCTTTGAAAATGTTCGTATGGTTGTCTATCCAACCTATGTGGAACATCAACCGAGGCTTATTTTAAAAGCACTTGCGGCTGGTACTCCTGTTATCACGACGACAGCCTGCGGACTTTCTCCGACAAATAATCTAACTATAATTCCAATTGGTGATTACGAATCTTTATTACACTCGGTAAAGCAATGGCTGGATAAAAGGCCCGAGCTGTTAATGGCAAAAATCTGAAATCATTTTGAATTACTAACATTAGTATAATTTACCGAATATACATTCGCGAAATAACATATTGTGCATCGATTGAATAAAATATCGCTATTTGTTATTTTGATAAGTATGACTGCCTGTGAGCCTACTGTGACTTTTAACGAACCACAACTTGTCGGCACAGGCAATTTGTCAAAATTCCCAAAGCGTTTACAAGGGCAATATCAAAGTCTTGCAGATGGTTCTGTGCTTTCTATCGGAGACAAATTAATTATTAGAGTTTACGACTATGATAATAAGGTTCACTTAAACCAGCTTGACAGCACTTCACAGCTTTCCGGCGATACAATTATTGACCTGGAAACAAATGAACGAACCATTATAAAGCACGAAGGAGACAGCTTAATAGTACATGTTCATTATACCGACACTTTGTTTCAATTGGATTACGATAATGTTGTAAGAAAATTTAAAGGGTATTATTTTTTGAACACCCGCTATGACAAAGCAAGCTGGGAAGTTAAAAAAGTCCAACTGGCAAGAGGAGAACTTGTAATCAGTAGTATCTCGGCAAAGCATGAACTTGAAAATCTGCAAGAGGTAACAGAAAGTCCACAAGACAGTGTTCCGCCATACAAATTTTCTTCAACAAAAAAACAGTTCAAAGAATTTGTAAAAGCTGACGGCTTCAGTGACAGCGAAACTTTTTTTAAACAGAAGTAATTTGCGATGTTACCCAATGAGCAATAAATGACCGGGGAAATTAAAGACACCGTTGGAATGGTTTTATGGGTCGCAATGTTTGCGACTCCTTTGGTTACTATTCCTCTTACCTGGAAATTTTTTAAAGTGCAAAAAGTATACAGGATACTTATTGGTCTATTACTTGCCGCATTTTTATCGTTTTTTCTTTACTTTATCAGTTTAGCTATTATCTTTAGGGAAGGTCTTGATAATTTTAGATTTTAATCGGCCAGTTCGGGTCTATTTAACACGGAGACACGAAGACACAGAGTTAATCTATTTTTTGATTATGATTAGAAGAAGCTTATTCTGAAACAATACGTATCGATCTGCCAGAATCGATGTGCTTTCATTAGGTGTGTAAAAAAGAAATATGTAGTTTTAGACTCCGAATCCCATCTGCCTATGAAAAGTGCATTCAGCGTTGCATTTAAATACTATAAAGTTCTTTCTGTATTATTTTTAATTTTTTATTCCATTTACATCGTATATGACGACTTTGTTTTCTTTCAGGAAATTTCAACACTCACCGGATTTTGGGAACAGATCGGTCTGGAGTTAACATGGCTTTCTATTTATTTTCTTGGATATTCATTTTATTTTTGGATAATCGTTATTGTTGGAATTTACATATATCAGGTATTTTTTAAGCGGAGAACCCGGAGTAAGAGTGAACGTATGTAAGGTACCGATCGCCATCCTTAATTTACGTTACACGGAACCCGTTTAATGTATTTTATTTTTTATTAAATTGGTAGCAATATAAATTTCTCAAGACTAACATCATGAAAAATCAAATCTACCTGATCATTTTGTTATTGGTATGCAATACAGGAATCGCGCAAAACCTGGTTACTAACGGCGATTTTGAACAATACTACAGTTGCCCCACACTCGAAGCACAGATAGATACTGCCGTGAACTGGTTTGGTCCTACAGCGCCCGGGACACCTGATTATTATCATGTATGCTGTCCGAACACCTTCGTTGGAGTTCCTTACCATGCCTCTGGTGATGGTTATCAATTGCCAAAAAGCGGGGATGCATATACCGGTATTTTTATTTACCGGTCAAATTTCACGAATATACGGGAGTATATTGAAACGCAGTTGACATCTCCCCTGGTTGCAAATAGCTGCTATCATTTTGAAATGTTTGTTAATTTATCAAACAATTGTAACTATACTTCTGATGATTTAGGAGTTTATTTTTCCGATACTGTAATAGCCGAATATACCGCTCCCATTGATTCATTTCTTTTACCCTTTACTCCGCAAATCAATAATTCTACCGGCAATATTATTACCGATACCTTGAACTGGACATTAATTTCAGGTAATTATACCGCACAGGGTGGTGAATTATTTTTATTGATCGGAAATTTTAAGCACGACTCTGTTACTACCGCTGTGGTGGTTAACAATAATATTTCTGCATATAATTATGCCTATTTCTACATTGAAGATGTATCGCTCACACCTTGTACTAACATCAATGAAGAAATCGCAAATTCCGGAATTCATATTTATCCCAATCCGTTTAAAGACAATTTAAATGTTACTGCTGAAAATAACGAACTGTTTGAAATTATTATTTATGATATCACATCCGGTAAAATACTGCAGCATCAATTTACTAACTCTGTCAGGTTAGATACGAAGTGGCTTGCAAAAGGTATCTATCTGTATGAAGTGAAAAACCAACAAGGGTTAATTGCAAAGGGTAAATTGCTGAAAGATTGATGCCATTGTACGTTTAGTTCAATGAATTACAAAATTAAAATACCAACCGACCGGCAAATTTGGGAGGGAGAAATTGCAACTTACTGGTTTGACAATGGCATTCTTGTTTCGCTTTCCAAAAGTCCCAGAAGAACGGTTTCCCTCATTGCTGGTAATGTTGCGCTCGTAAAACAAATTACAAACAACAAACCGGTTCCACTTTTGATTTATCTTTCAAACAGTCCTGTTCCTGATAAAGAAACCTGGAAATTTTCAACAGAACAGTTACCGGTAATTTATAAAGCCATGGCGATGGTTTCAAAACCTGGGTTGGCTCAATTCATAATGAAAATTTTATTTTCATTTAAGCCTCCGCCCATTCCAATGAAAAGTTTTTCTGATAATAAAAAGGCGAAAGAATGGTTGAAGCAGTATGTATAAATAATAGCGATTCCTCTGATTTTTTAGTGGCGAAGTAACTACAATCTACAACTCATTTAACTGTCCCTGGGTCGCTGTGAAAAAATTACACGGAGACACAGAGACACCGAGTTACACGGAGGCCTCTGTGTAACTCTGTGTCTCTGTGCCTCTGTGTTAAATTAGACCCGATTTGATGTTAATCCAACCCGCTTTGCTTTTCCCAATCCGTTCGGTAGTTTCTCTCAAATAATTCCGGAATTTTGTATCTTCGATTAAGTTTGTAATTGCAGAAACAATGAAAACTCTGTATTCCCTCCTCATCATCCTCTTTGTTAGTAGTGGAACAAGAGCACAGAACCTGGTTCTCAACGGTGACTTTGCACTCTTTTACAGTTGCCCTACTGCCCTGAGCATGATTGACTCGGTCCAGTTCTGGAACAATGCCACAATCAACGGCACACCCGATTATTTTCACCAATGTTCAAACCCGTTTTTTGCAGGGGTGCCCGTAAACCAAGTTGGTTACCAGCTGCCACATAGTGGTGAAGAGTATGCGGGACTTTACCTGTGGCAGGGAAATAACAATTACAGGGAATTTATGGAAGGTCAGTTATCCGCACCGCTAACATCCGGAACCTGTTATCATTTTGAAATGTATCTCAGTCTTTCAAATTATATGAAACATACCGCATCAAACATTGGTGTATTTTTTTCCGACACGATGATAACCGGGATACTCGGCTTCCAGATGCAGGCTTTCACTCCCCAGGTAACGAATCCTGCAGGTGCTTACCCTGATACAGCATCCTGGATGCTTGTTAGTGGAAACTATACCGCAGCAGGTGGGGAGAGTTTTATTATTATCGGAAACTTCGATCCGGATGGCGCTGTCGACAGTTTGCTCGTGAATCCATTTGGTTTATGGTCCGGGACACATGTCTATGTAGATGATGTTTCACTTACCGTATGTACAAGTGTAAATGACCTGAGTTCAGCAAAAGTGCATACCTTTCCTAACCCGGTGCTCAATTTCCTGAATGTAGAAACAGATAACCAGGAACCCACTGAAATAAATATTTATAATTACAACCTCCAGGTAGTAATTCGTCAATACTTCACCAGCAGGACTATAATCGACATGAGTCACCTTGGATCGGGAATTTATTTTTATAAGATACAATCTGATAAGGGGATTGCTATTACAGGAAAGGTTAACAAGCTATAAATAATGATGCATTCTGGCTGCCTTTTCTAAAACCTGATTTAAATCATCTGGTTCCCTGAGTAATGTTTTATATATTACCTCAAAGTTATTCTACTTTTCATCTATTATGAGAGCTGTAAAAACAATTGGATTTTGGTCAGCATTTACTGCATTTGTTTCCACAATGGCATACTGCGTAGTCCAGATATTGCAGGTTGTCGGAGTTTTCCATTTCCCGGTTGACGAAATACTTATTTACGGCACTTCTCTTTGTATCGTTATTCCATTTGTTCTGGCCATACTCGCGTTTCATTACATTACACCGGACGAAAAGAAATTCTGGAGCCACGGCGCATTAATCTTTACAATTCTTTATGCTGTTTTCGTTACGGCAAATTACGTTGTTCAGCTGGCAACAGTAATTCCCATGAAATTAAAAGGCACTTTAAACGAAGTACAGGTTCTTGAACAAACTCCTCATTCAATGTTCTGGAACTTTGATGCGCTCGGTTATATTTTTTTAGGATTAGCAACACTGATTGCTGTTCCAGCATTTGAAAAAACCGGGTTTCAGAAATGGGTGAAGCTTTCTTTCTTAGCCAATGGGCTCGTTACACCATTAATTACTTTTGTATATTTCTATCCCAACTACTCCAACACAGTACTGTTTTTTGGCTATCCCTGGGCTGTGACGGCACCGTTAGCTATGTTAATGCTTGCGTTGATGTTTAAAATGAAGAAGGGTATTAGATAATCATTGCATGCTTCGGTGGACTTATCAGAGTTTTGGTTACCTTTTGCAGGAATGGATTTGCCTTTGTACTTTTAGTGCCTGGCTCCACCGAACCAATGGAAGCCCCTAACCTTAATCATACTTGTGGGAGGAAAACATGATTAAACTGTGTTGCTTTATCATACTTTTTATCAATTGCATAATTTGTCATGCTCAGAATCTTGTGCCTAATGGAAATTTCGAACAACACTCTTTCTGCCCGACAAATGTTTCACAAATTAATTATGCAACTTTTTGGATGAATCCCATGACAGGTATTGGAGGAAGTTTAGGCACACCGGATTATTACAACCAATGCGCAACGGCTTCTTTTGTAAGCGTTCCTTCTAATTACTTTGGTTATCAAATTGCACATTCAGGCTTTGCTTATGCAGGGCTACTACTTTGGATTAACGCACCTGATAGCAGAGAGTATATTGAAGTCCCACTAACATCAACACTTCTTACAGACAGTTGTTATCATTTTGAAATGTACGTTAATCTTGCAAATAGTTCATATTTTACAACTGACAACATGGGTGTTTATTTTTCCAATACCGCAATTACAGGAATTACCACTTATGTGAACCTGCCTTATATTCCTCAAATAATTAATAATTCAGGAAATGTATTTGATACTTTGAATTGGACTTTGGTGAGTGGAGATTATACTGCATTAGGAGGCGAAAGTCATTTAATTATTGGAAATTTCAAAGATGACTTTCATACGGATACTGTTCTGTATAACAGTTCTGCTTTATGGTACCAGTCTTATGTACTTATTGATGATGTCTCTTTAATTCCATTCTCTCCCTGCAATACTGGAATAAATGCAAATTATGAAAACCCGGAAATAAGTATTTACCCGAACCCGTTCTCAGATCAGGTAAATATATCACTCAATACTTTTGAGTTTGCGGAAATCATTATTTATGATATTACTTCCCGAAAATTGATCCATCAGAGTTTTTCCAATCTAACAACATTGAATACTGAGCAGCTTATAAAAGGTATATATCTTTATGAAATACGTTTCGCGAACGGCTTTTATAAAAAAGGAAAGCTGGTGAAAAATTAACAAAACCCCGCCTTCATGGTAAGATCCAGAAAAAAATGTACTCGATTGACTTATTGCCCATCATAATATTCACAATATTTCTTCTGCTATATAACCCGGCAATGACAGTTATATTCATTCATCAAAGATTTGACTTGAATAAGGGTTGGTGGAATTTGAGTAAGCGAACTCTTATGATAATCATCTTTGTTTTTTCGTTGATGGGCCAATTCCTTTTTCGATTCCTTGGACAGGGAAGTGAAATTTGGTTAGTAGTATATTGCTTTACCATAACTGTTCTTGTAATTGGAGATAAAATTGCAAAGCGTAATGCAAATAGAATTTTGGACAAAGACAATTAGCTTCGTCCTACGAATCTACGAATGCTACGAATGAGCTTCACCCTACTACGAATGCTGGTTTTTATAATTCGTAATTCGTAATTCGTAGATTCGTATGTATTCGTATATTCGTTACATTCGTTACATTACCGGTCAATAACAATTTTGATAACATCATTCCTGTTTTCAGAAACCAGTTGAATCAAATAAATGCCAGGAGTGAATGTGGATAGGTCTATTTCGTGAAGGTTTGTTCCTTCAACAGCTTTTATATCTTCACTCAATAGTATTTGTCCGGTGAGGTTGACTAATCTGAGAGCAACGTTGGTCTCAGAATTACTGATAAACCGGATAGTGATCAGTTCATTTGCAGGATTCGGATAGACAAAGATATTATCAACCAAAGCACCCGGGTTCTCAAAACGTGTTGTGGGAGGACAATTCAGGAATCCATTGTTGATGGTGCCGTTTGTATAGTTGTTATTGATGAGATCGAGCACCGTTGTGAGTTGCGACAGAGTATATGAAGAAACACATCCGCCAATCTTTTTGTTAGCCTCATCAAATACCTGCTGAACGGTCCAGCCCATAAAAGTTCCTGAGGCTACGATCAGCGCTTTAAGATGTGTTGATGAAGAACTAAAATTCGGATCCCAGTCGTCGAAGCGGATATTAAGTGTAAGCGCCACTAACTGCCCACTGAAACTATTGTTTGTACTTGTAGGATTTACCTGAATCCCAATCGGCAATAAACCTGGCGATCCACTTACAGGTAAATACGCTTTAACTGCCTGCCAGGTGGTGAGTCTCACTTTGTTTGTGCATCCGATGGTAAGATAATCGGGGCCTGGAAAGGCTGATGCAAAATTATTTTTCAGGTATGTTCCTGCATTATTACCATGAGCATTTGCCTTCCAGGCACCCTTCCCATAAGTACGGAAACCAGTACATGAGCATGAAGAAATTGAAAACATAGCAATGCTGGCTTTGCCGGTATAGGATGGATGATTGCTGATAACACGCACGCGATAGTTTGATCCGATAGTTGTTGAAACAGGAACTGTGCAGCTGATATTACCACTGACAGAAGAGGAAATGCTTCCAATATTTATTGGTGTTACAAAACTGCCAGTTGCATTGCTGAGTTGTACAGTGAAAGTATTTGCTGCTCCGTAATAACCCGATGCGGTATATTGCACATTAAATGTTGAGCCGGTACATAAAGAACTTGCGCTAACGTTAGTTGCAACAATTCCCATCTCCGGTTGCTGCTGCCCCTGGGAGAGAATTATATTGCCTGTTGATAATGTTGTATTAAATGTTTCTCCCATCGTCCAGCTAAGGGAGTTTCCTCCACCAGTTGCGTATCCACCTTTTGACGGAGTCACTTTGGGACTGAGCGTTTGAGAAAACAAGCAGGTAGCCGGCATTAAAAAAATAATAATAACAACAATGCTGATAATTCCGGAAATCTTTTTCATTTGATTTTTATTGAATGATTTGAATCAGATTGATTACTATTATTTTTATTGAATTACTGTTATGTTATATGTCATATCAGGAAGATCGATTGCTGCACCAGTTGTATTTCTGAAAGCGATTTCCACAACGTTTGTTGCTGCAACGCGTGTGTACGCAATCACCATGCCCTGAGTAAGTGCTAATGATGGTGAAACTGTAGCCGTGCCACTGGTAATAGCATTTGCGACTATGACTTGAATAACATTAGTCGTGTTGGCGGCAATAGAGGCAACATCATTTTGGTGATTCAACCTGATGATTGCATTAAAAGGAGTTCCGTTGGTACCAATTCTTGCTCTACCATCTACATACAGTGCGTTTCCTAATCCCGTTGTTTTTGTGTATAAAGCATCAGATGTACTGCTACCATTATTGAGCGTAAACTGACCAGCCCTTCCCGTGCCGGAAGTAAATACAATAAGTGCCGGAGAAGGATTGCCGGGAAGCACGATATCAAATTCACCGGCTGTACCTGCATTTCCATTGTGTGTTGCACGAAATGATCTGCTCAGAGGACTGCTGCTATTTGTTGTTGCTTCTAAGGCTCCATTGACACTGGATGCATTAAAAATGTTGAATGATCCCGCCCTGCCGAGACCAAACATTTCACCTTTTATTGAAGAACCTGTTCCGGCATTGGTTGCATATAAAGCATCATCCGTGTTGGATGTATTACTACATACAAAATAACCTGCTCTTCCCAATCCATTGGTTGATGAAAATATTGCATTGTTGTTACTGGTCGAATTATTTATTGCGAATTGAGCAGCCCTGCCTGTTCCCAAAGTGGATACAAATAATCCATTGGAGGAATTGGCAGGATTAGAAAGGTTAATCTGCCCTCCCATTCCGGTTCCAATTGTAGTTACAAATAATGCCGTTGATGCATTGCTGAGATTTCCAATCTCGAAATTTCCTGCACTTCCGGAATTGCCAACTGTTTGTCCATAAACTGCAATGCTTCCACCGGTGCTATGTCCATGTACTGCATAACCGGTACCGTTGCAGAATGAATACAAGGCAGCTTCTGAATTAGCCGGATTGGATATGCTAAAAGATCCTGCACGACCGGTTCCTGCAGTGGAGCTGGTTAAAGATGCGGAAGAATTGTTGAGATGGGTAATCGTAAAATTTCCTGCCATGCCGCTAAGACCAACAGTTTCACCATATACTGCAGTACTTCCACCAATGCTATGTCCATGCAGCGCATTGCCGGTACCGTTACTTAACGCATATAAAGCATCGGCACTATTAGAAGGGTCAGTGATTTCGAATTTGCCTGCATTACCCAACCCCATCGTAAATGAATAAATTGCATCTGCGGTATTAGTGGAATTGTTGATTCTGAATTCGCCTGCTTTGCCCATTCCACCAGTAAATGCTTTTAGGGTTGCATGCGCATTGGATGAATTGGCATTTGTAAAAACGGCTGCACTTCCGGAAGTACCGGAATGATATCCTCTGACTGCCACACCTAATCCATTTGTCTCACCATTTACAGCCACATTAATATTCGTGGTATTATCGATTATAAAGTATCCTGCATTACCAGTTCCTAATGTACTTGCCCTTAAAACATCTGAAATATTCGTAAAGGAACTGATTTCAAAATTACCTGCTCTACCGTTACCCTGGTTTTTTGCCAGCAGGGCATCCGAAGAATTGATGCCATTAAAAACTGTAAAAGAACCACCATGACCTGTTGTTCCTGAATTGAAACCAGCGACAGCATCTCCTCCTCCATTTGTTTCAGCATTTAAAGCCGTTGCTGAATTGGAAGGATTGAAAATTTTAAAAATTCCCGCTTGCCCAAATCCGCCGGTATTTAGTCCATAAACAGAAACACCACCACCATTAGTAGTTGCATTCAAAGCTATTGCGGTGTTTGTTGTATTATCGATTTCAAAATTTCCTGCCTTTCCTGTTCCTTCCGTTCTTGCATGTATAACATCGGAAGCGTTTGCTGCATTTGTTGATCGAAAATATCCTGCAGGACCTGTACCATTGGTTTCAGCAAATAATGCTTCATAAGGATTTGATGTATTCAGAATTGTATTACGTGAAGCGCCACCTGCAGTGCCTGTGTTTAAACTATAAAATGCATTTCCGATTCCATTCGTAGAAGTAGTTAATGCAATAGCCGAATTCGCTGCATTGGTGATTTGAAAACTTCCTGCCTGGGTAGTTCCTGATTGAATAACATCAAGCTTATTATTCGGACCGCCATTTCCGATACCGATATTACCTCCATTATTAAAAAGATTGTTATCGTCAACCCATGTTGTACCATTCCAATATATAGTGTTACCTGCCGCAGAACCCGGAACTAAAGTACCTGCAGGACCTGCAGGACCTGTTGCTCCAACGGGACCAGCTGTACCGGTTGCTCCTGTTAATCCGATTGGACCTTGTGCACCGGTTGCTCCTGTTAAACCGATTGGACCCGTTGCACCGGTTGCGCCTATAGGACCTGCAGGACCTGTTGCTCCTGCACTACCTGTTAATCCAATTGGTCCTTGTGCACCTGGAGCTCCTGTCAAACCTATTGGACCTGTATTACCTGTTAAACCAATTGGGCCAGCGGGGCCAGTTGCTCCTGTCAAACCAATTGGTCCCGTTGCACCGGTTGCGCCTATAGGTCCTGCAGGACCAGTTGCTCCTGCACTACCTGTTAATCCAATTGGGCCAGCGGGGCCAGTTGCTCCTGTCAAACCGATTGGTCCCGTTGCACCGGTTGCGCCTATAGGTCCTGCAGGACCAGTTGCTCCTGTATTACCTGTTAAACCGATTGGGCCAGCGGGGCCAGTTGCTCCTGTTAAACCGATTGGTCCCGTTGCACCGGTTGCGCCTATAGGTCCTGCAGGACCAGTGGCACCTGTATTACCTGTTAATCCAATTGGTCCTTGTGCACCTGGAGCTCCTGTTAAACCGATTGGTCCCGTTGCACCGGTTGCGCCTATAGGTCCTGCAGGACCAGTGGCACCTGTATTACCTGTTAATCCAATTGGTCCTTGTGCACCTGGAGCTCCTGTCAAACCAATTGGCCCCGTTGCACCGGTTGCTCCAGTTAAACCGATTGGTCCCGTTGCACCGGTTGCACCTGTTAATCCAATCGGACCTTGAGGACCTGTTGCACCGATGGGACCTGCTGGTCCCGGTATCGCTGGCACATTTGCCGTCTCGGCATATAATGCATAAGGTACGCTTAGCATTTGTTGAGTTCCCATATTAACATATGCAACACCTCCGTTAATATCCAATTCTACCTGAGTGAACTTTGCTCCGGTGCCCCAAAGTATTCCTGAAAAAGTTCCGGTTACCGGTGTGCCCTGCCCGATGTTTACTGAAAATAAACCGAGAGCGTTCGTAGTTGCACTTTGTGTTTCACGATAAACAATAGTTCCGGCTGCCGTTAAATTATGAATACTGAACCGAAGTGAAATGTTCTGGTTCGCGACGAGGTTACCATTAACATCGCGCGCCACTGCCTGGTAAGGAATCGCCTGAGGCCCTTGTGCGCTTACACTCATAGTCGCAGATAAAATGACAAGAAAAAGAATTACTGCCGTGAGTAAATGAATTGCTTTTTTCATTTGATTAAGTTTATAGGTTGTTTAGTGTTTAATTTCTGTTGACAGGAAGTTGAATAAATTTTTCGTGGCAAAGTTGATGCGAATACATACACCACTCAATACCGCAAATGAGGTAGGGGAAAAGAAGTCAGCAGCCATCAGTTGGCAGTTTGCCGGCTCGAGAACGCGGCCGCACAATCCCGATCGCCTTTGAGGGCATCGGGACGGCAGTAAGCAGTCGGCAGTCAGCTTCCGATAGAGATCGGGACGGCAGTCGTCGC
>JANWID010000061.1 GCA_025450095.1 Bacteroidia bacterium
CGACGGAAGGGATGAAATAATCCAGGACATCGAAGGCCGTATCGGCGAAATGTTCCGGGAACGAATTAATGCCGGAAAGCAGGTGATTATTGAGAATGATGTGGAACAAATCATCAACATCATGGGACGGCCCGAGCAATTTGCAGGTATGCATGAAGAGCCGGAAACAGTATTTCCTTCTGCAGCAGCCAGCCGCAGGCAATACCGAAAACTCTATCGTGATGCCGACGATCGGATAGTAGGTGGTGTTTGTTCCGGATTAGGGCATTATCTGAATGTTGACCCAATCTGGTTCCGTGGTGCATTTGCCATAGCTTTCTTCGTGTTTGGATCAGGTGCTTTGCTTTACATCCTGCTTATGATGGTATTGCCAAAAGCAAACACAACTGCCGAAAAGCTCGAGATGAAAGGTGAACAGGTAAATATTTCCAACATCCGCAGAACAGTACAAGAGGAAAACATAAGGAATAATTTCAGCTCACAAACTACGGCGGGGATAGCGCGTTTTTTTGACGCGCTGGGACAGATCCTGAAAGGGGCGTTCCGGCTACTTGGAAAAATTATAGCAGTTTGTTTTGTAATTGCAGGCGTTTTTGTCCTGATTGCATTCATACTGGTTTTAATGGCAATGCTGGGTGTAGCTGGAATCTCGATTCCATTCTTTATTACCGATCTGGTTATGACACCCGGACAACAGTCATTGGTTTTACTCAGTTCATTCCTGGTTATTGGAATTCCGGTAGTACTTATTTTATTAAAATCTCTTAACGTTCTCTTTAAGGTAAAAATTGAAAACCGATATGTAAACTGGACTGCATTTGCATTATGGGTTGTAGGACTTATATTATCAGGAATCGTAACAGCTTCCATCGCCAGTGGTTTCAAAGTTCGTGAAACCCAGCGTACCGACATTCAAATTATGCAACCGAAAACAGATACACTGTACCTGGATGTATTTGCACCTGATAAGGAACGCAACGAATGGTTTTATTTGAATAACGAAAGAGTTAACGAACCCTGGGAATCGGCTTCGTTTAATGATACAGTACATATCGGAAATGTGCAACTCGACATCATCAAATCAGCTTCAGAGAATTTCGAACTGGTACAAGTGGCAACTTCACGTGGCACCGATCGTCGCGAAGCAGTCGATAATACCCGTAACATGATTTACCGGGTGGAACAAACCGACTCTCTGCTCCGGTTCGAAGAAACGTATATGCTGCCAAAAGGATCTAACTTCAGGAATCAGAAAATTCAGCTTCTACTGAAAGTGCCTGAAGGAAAAGCAGTGTTTCTTGCTTATGATATGGAAGATGTGATTTATGATATTAAAAATGTCACGAACACATACGATGGCGACATGGTTGGAAAAACGTGGACCATGACATCGAAAGGACTCGAATGCATTGGTTGCGGATTACCTGATAATAACTTCGATCACAATCGCGATGATGTTAGCATACGCATTAACGGATCAGGCGTAAGAGTAAAAGGAATGGACCATGCTAATGACACCACTTACGATTTGAAAGATGTGGATATCAATATTGATGATAAAGGTGTCAGAATTGATGCGAAGTAATAAGTAGTTTCAAATACGATCCCGCAGTAATTTTTTGCTGCGGGATTTTTTTTATTACCCGCCGCCGCCCGGGATTTGCAATCCCGGGCTAAAAAATATGTGGATCTGCGATCCCTTATTTTGACGTGATGAGTGACACTATTATTCCAGCATTAATTTTAGTCTAAAGTTGCAAATCTGAGTTATATTGATAGCTTTGTATAAATCACATTGCAACCCTGTTTATTTTAAACTTTTACCCATGCAGAAAAAAGCGCTTACCTGTTTTGCAATAATCTGCTTTTGCATCTTCAAAACATTCCTGGTAACAGGCCAGAATTTTCAATGGGCTTATGCAACTGGCAGTTCAACTCCGGGGGACGAAGGAAAATCAATCGCGGTGGATGATAGCGGCAATGTGTATACTGCAAGCCGGTTCAATAATGATGTTGCCATTTTTAAGAATGATAGCATGGGAAACCTGGTGTGGTGGAATATGTTCACCGGCCACATAGATGCAACTGCCACTTCTCCGGCAATGACAATCGACAATGATGGAAATTTATATGTGACGGGTTATTTTCAAAATACTGTAGATTTTGATCCCGGACCAGCGGTGTATAATTTGAGTAACACAGGTGGAGGTAATGCTTATATACTTAAATTAAATGCGGCTGGAAATTTTGTATGGGCCAAAATGATCGAAGGAAATGGCGCAGGCGTCCTAGGCACCGATATTGAGTTCAGTCCAAATGGATTTATAGTATTGGCAGGATACCATTACGGGATAATTGATTTTGATCCTGGCATCGGTATTTCAAATAGTATCAATCCTGACGGAATGCCAGACGGCTATACTATCAAGTTGGATACTGCAGGTAATTTTATCTGGGGTATCTCATTTGGTGGATCTAGTATTACTTATGCATACGGATTAAATCTGGATGCCTCCGATAATGTAATCATCTCGGGGTATTTCACGGATACGGTCGATTTTGATCCGGGCCCTGCGGTTTATAATATAATTGCCGGGACTACCCCAAAAATGTTTCTACTGAAGCTCGACTCATCCGGATCTTTTGTGTGGGCACACAGCATTGGAAACGGTTTTTCAGCCACTACATGTTATGCTGTAACTACCGATCCATCAAATAACGTGTACACTTCAGGACAATTTAGTGACAGTTGTGACTTTGATCCGGGTGCCGGTGTGTTTACAGGAATATCCAACGGGAATGTCGATTGTTTTATAGTGAAACTTGATGAAAATGGAATTTTTGAATGGGCTGGTACATTTGGAGGTACTTCACTCGATAATACCGAAGATTTAACATACAGCAGCCAGGGTGTCATACTTGTAACCGGAAAATACCGGATAGCTGCTGACCTGGATCCCGGACCGGGAATCTTTAACATGGTTGCTACCGGTTACGATGATGTATTTATGATATCGCTTGATTTAAATGGCAATTTAATAATTGCAAAATCTATAGGTGGCAGCGATGGTGAATTTGGAAATACTGTAATCACAGATTCAATTGGTAATATTTATTTAACAGGTTACTTTGCGGATACAGTAGATTTTAATCCGCCATTTCAGTACAATTTGATTTCATTTGGGGCTGGTGATATTTTTACAGCGAAATTCGGTCCGTTAAATGTTGGAGTAACAGATGTTAACGGGAACACCAATTTTGATATTTACCCAAATCCCGGTAACGGAAACTTTACTATTGAATTCGAAGATTATTATTCCGGTGAATATGTAATTTCAAATTTGCTGGGCGAACAAATAAAAACCAGCAAATTTGAAAACTCCAGATTTTTAAAGTTTGAGATTGAAGGCACAGCAGGAATTTATTTTGTCAATGGAAAAACAGGAAATAAAATTTTCAATTCGAAATTTGTAAAATATTAAAAATGCAGTTTGGTTTAATCACATTCTTCTCACATGCGCAGACTTATTTTACTTGGCTCATTTCTGTTAGTAATGAGCAATGGATATAGCCAGGTTGCATTCCAGTGTCGTTATGATTGGCCTGCCGTTGACAATATTGCTGAGACCATTATGAGTGTTTTCCCTGCACAGGATGATTCTGGTTATTTTTGTCTGCACTCTCAATTTACCAGTCAGGATACAGGCATCGCAATATTGCGAATCGGTAATGACGGATCCATCACCTGGTCTAATATTTATAAAGCAACTCATAATACTCCTTACAGTTATATGGCAGAAAAAATGCTCCGGTTAAGCGACAGTTCTATAATGGTCCTGGGATATCTTGATGGTGCAGGTCTGAGTTTAAAAATCGATTATTCCGGCAACCTCATCAATGCACGCAAATTTACTCCTCCTGCCGCTATCATTATGGAACGGGAACTGAATGGTTTTTTATATGGTGTCGGAGGTTATTCCTATGGTGGAATAAACGGGGGTTTGTTTTGTAAAAGGGATTTAAACGGCGACTTTTTATGGTCCGTGCAAATGAGTGGTGGTACAACACGAAGAGTAATACTAACATGTTTCACCCCCACTTCAGATAACGGATTTTTACTTGCCGGCTGGCGACAGATTTATAATACAGGGGGTCCGTCAGTTCCAACAACTCCGGTGATAATTAAAACCGACAGTGTTGGTGTTATACAATGGCAGACACAACTTAATTTTGCGGGCACAGGCATGGTTCCGAATCAAGTTGAAGAAATGCCTGACCATGGTTTTTTATTTTCCATGAGTCCAGGGTGGAATGGGCGAGGGAGTTTTGTCAGGACCGACAGTACATGTCAGGTTCAATGGAATTACCATTATGAGCACAATTCCCAGGATGTGCAATTTACGGATTTCCAAAATATTCCTGGTAGTCAATCTATGGCTTGTGGGGTGTATTATTACAATATTCTGCCTTTTACAATCGACAGTGTTGGGAATCCGGTTATGATTAAAAAAATAATTCACGCGGATTCGGCTCAAGTTGAATATTTCCATTACAACGATCATGGCTGGATTGGATTTGGTCATAAATCCACTTTTTTAGATCGTGCGCTTTTTATTGCTAAAACGGATACTGCGTTTCATGGCGCCTGTGGAGAATTGAATACTGTTTTTACATCTTTTTCATATACAATTACCGATAGTATTGCTTCTATTGTTGCTGTTCCTGTTACAATCAACACTTACAATGCAGATACTTCAATTTTAGTTTTTAATTACCCTATGAACCAAACGGATTATTGTCCTCCGTTAAATTTGGCAACGGGTGATGAAGTAAATCCATTTCCTTTTAAATGGGGACCAGTGCCGGCACGTGATGCGGTAACTTTTACCACTGTCGATAGTAATGAAAAACAATTGAAATTATTTGATTTAACCGGTAGCCTGGTTGCGCAAGTTTCTTTTTCGGGCAATTCATATTCCTTAAATCGCTCTGTCCTGAAACCTGGAATCTACTTTTTTGAACTTGTATCTGGTAATGATACCAGGAGAGGAAAAATTTTGTTTGAATAGCATTTGTTTCTGGGTCCGGAAAGGTATAATTATTCATGTGCTATTTAAATCATGAACATTCATGGGGCGCGCTGCTATTTCCTGCCTGCTGCCTGTTTTCTAAAATTGTTCTGGAGAATATCTGACTGATTGCGACAATTAATATTAAGAGTAGTTTTCGGCAGGCAGGCTCCCGCAAATATGTTTACGAGTTTTTATGATAATCCTTCTGCGGGAGGTTTGAGGATTTAAATAATTTTATCAGGTGCTGACAAAGTCAGCACCTGTAATTATAATAATAAAGAGGAAGCC
>JANWID010000062.1 GCA_025450095.1 Bacteroidia bacterium
CCACAACGAAATTTTTTACCAGCGACGATCGGAAAGCACTTGAATCCATCGAATTCGCACAGTACATTGCATTTGCACCAGTTATGTTCCAGGCAACCATGGCACTGCGCGATTTTGGGATAATGGATTTAATTGAAAAGGAAGGTAACGAAGGCCTGACTGCAGAATCAATAGTTGAAAAAACAGGAATATCAGTTTATGGTGTACGGGTATTGCTGGAGGCAGGACTTGGAATCGGAATTCTGATGATCAATGATGATAAATATGCACTGACAAAAACAGGGTATTATATCTTAAAAGATGAAATGACCCGAGCGAACATGGATTGGATGCAGTATATCTGTTACAGGGGAATGTTTGATCTGAAAAAATCAATCGAGACCGGAAAACCAGAAGGACTCAAAACACTTGGCGACTGGCCTACTCTTTATCAGGGCTTATCTGTTATGAAACCACTGGAACAAAAGAGTTGGCTCGCATTCGATCATTTTTATTCCAGTGATTCTTTTCCCGTGGTGTTACCCCATGTGTTTAATAATAAACCTAAAAAGATACTTGATATAGGTGGTAATACTGGCAAATGGGCGTTGAAATGCGCTGCATATGATCCGGATGTAAAAGTGACCATCGTTGATTTACCGGGACAACTCCGCATGGCTGAAGAAAATATCAGTAAAGCAGGATTTTCTGATCGTGTTTCGTTTTATCCGATTGACATCCTGAATGAAAATGCCAAACTACCGGTCGGACATGATTTTATCTGGATGAGTCAGTTCCTGGATTGTTTTTCTGAAAATGAAATTGTTTCCATTTTGAAACGCTGCTACGATGCAATTGATGATAACGGCCAGGTTTATATTCTCGAGCTCTTCTGGGATTGCCAGAAATTTAAAGTGGCTGCTTTTAGTCTTCAAATGACATCACTTTATTTTACCAATATTGCAAATGGAAACAGCCAGATGTATCATTCCGGTTTATTCATTGAACTAATTGAAAAAGCCGGATTCCAGGTGGATGAAAAAATCGATAATATCGGTGTGAGCCACACACTTCTTAAATGTAGTAAAAAGAAATAACCCTTCGGCTACGCTCAGGGTGACAACTTTGATCATTACACTTTACACTTGCCGTCTAAACTAAATTGAAACACCGTTATACACCGGAACTGGCAAAAACTGAATACGATGCCATTATAATTGGTTCCGGGGTTGGTGGACTATCAACCGCTATCCTGCTTGCCAAAGCTGGTAAAAAAGTGCTGGTATTGGAACAGCATTATGAACCGGGAGGTTATACTCATACTTTTCGCAGGAAAAATTTTGTCTGGGATGTAGGAGTACATTATGTAGGCCAGGTGAATAATGAAAATTCACTGCTTAGAAAAGCATTCGATTATTTATCCGGCAGCAAGTTGAAATGGGCGGATATGGGCGATGTTTATGACCAGGCTGTTTTTGGTAATGACGTATACAATTTCCGTTCGGGATATGATAAACAGGTTCAGCAACTGATTGAATATTTCCCCGAAGAAGCGGAAGCGATTAAAGCTTACTTTAAGCTCCTCAGAAGGATCAGTGCAAAATCGGTAATGTTTTTTTCGGAACGCACCATGCCTTCCTGGTTAAGTAATACTGCCGGTTATTTTCTCCGTAAAGGATTTCTTAAGTATGCAGGAAGTACTACGTATGAAGTCATCAGCAGCTTCACTTCAAACAAGAAACTGATTGCACTGCTTTGTGCACAATGCGGCAATTATGGATTACCTCCTAAAAAAAGCTGCTTCGGTGTTCACGCTATGATTGTTGATCATTTCCTGGAAGGCGGAAATTATCCTGTAGGAGGTGCTTCAAGTATCCATCGTACTTTTACAGAAACACTATTATCTCACCAGGGACATCTGGCAATAAAGGCGCCTGTAAAAAAAATACTGATCGATAACCATAAAGCGGTTGGAGTTGAAATGGAAAACGGTGACCGCATTTACGCGAAAAAAATTATCAGCAATGCAGGTGTGCATAATACTTATAACCGCCTTATAGGACCCGATGAAGAAATTCCATCCGGGTGTAATTCCGTTGCACCTTCCATTTCGCATGTGTGCCTCTATGTCGGTCTTTCTGAATCTGACAGTACATTAGGACTTCCTAAACATAACATCTGGAAATATGAGGATTATGATCTTGACGCAAACTTCGAAGAACATAATTCCAAAAAATACAGTCGCTCACCCGTGATTTACATTTCGTTCCCAAGCTCTAAGGATCCCTCCTGGCAAACATTACATCCGGGAACAGCCTCCATCCAGGTGGTGGGATCATTTCCATATGTTGGTATAAAACATTGGGAACAGTCGAAGTGGCAGAAACGTGATGATGAATATAATTCGCTCAAAGAAGACATTAAAGAATTCTTACTTTCAAAGTTGCTGGAACAAATACCACAGGTAAAAAATAAAATAGCCTGGACTGAAATTTCCACTCCGTTATCCACGCGTCATTTTTCAGGATATCAATCCGGTGAAATTTATGGACTTGAACACAGTCCGCAAAGGTTCCATATCAGGGAACTTCGACCACGCACAAAAATCAAAAATCTTTACCTCACCGGTCAGGATATAGTTTGTTGTGGTGTGGGTGCAGCTTTGTTTTCAGGAATCATTACAGCGACTGCCATTCTGAACAGAAATGTGCTTTGGAACATTTTCCGGTATAAGCAACCGGCAGAAAATTTACCGGCTGCATGAAAAAAGTATTAGTAATTTATTTTTCCCAGTCTGGCCAGTTGTATAAAGCTATCACAGCTACTTTACGTGACCTGTCATTTGACAATGAAATTTCCATGACCACCGAGCAATTGAAGCCGCGTAATCCATTTCCTTTTCCATGGACTTACATGCAATTTTTCGATGCTTTCCCTGAAACTGTCCAGGGTATTCCGTGCGAATTGGAGCCGTATTCCTTCAGTCAGGAAATCAATTATGACCTGGTAATTATAGCATATCAACCCTGGTTTCTTTCTCCAAGCCGGCCAATAGAATCTTTTCTTCAATCGAAGGATGCTGCGAAACTATTGAAAGGCAAACCAGTGATCACCCTTCTTGCATGCCGGAATATGTGGCTGAATGCACAGGAAAAAATGAAAGCACATCTTCACAGAATCGGTGCAAACCTGGTCGGAAACATAACTTATGTCGATCGCTCCTCCAACCTGGTAAGCCTGGTAACTGTACTTGCATTTGCATTGGGAGGTGTCAGGGACCGCTTCCTGGGTATCTTCCCAAAGTATGGTGTTCCGGATGAAGAACTGGAAAAATCTGGCTGGAAATTCGGAACTGCAATACTGAAAAAGCTGAAATCCGGAAATTTTGAAGGATTACAAAATGAACTTGTTGAGTTGGGTGCAATCAATATCAAACCCAACCTGATGATTATGGAAGGCCGCGGCAAGGTGTTATTCCCGCTATATGCGCGCTTTATAATGAAAAAGGGAAAGGTAAGTAGTCGTGAACGAAGGACCCGGGTTCGTATTTTCGGAATCGCACTTCCTACCGCAATTATCTTGTTTTCACCGATAATTATTATCGTTTCAAGGCTGATGCCGCTCCTTTTCAGGAGCAAGATGAAACAGGAAAGAGCATATTATTCAGGCATTAGCCTTAGATAGCTTAATAGCTGTATTTCAATAACCTGAATAAAATTTATGACAGAGGCACTGCTGTTAAAATGACTTTACAGACGCTCGGTTTTCCGAAAATTCCACTATCTTTGAAACCTGACAATTTTACAGGTCACAAGACCCCCCGGGATTGTTTAATTATATAGCAGGAGTCTAAGGAGATTTATGAATAAACCGGTTTACATTAACCGGGTTGCAGGTTTTTTGCCGGGCGACCCGGTTAGTAATGAAGAAATGGAAGAGTACCTTGGGTTTGTGGGTGGTAATTTCCGTTCCAAATCAAAGGCAATTGTGTTGCGGAATAATAAGATTACTGCCCGGTATTATGCCATTGATAAAAAAGGTAACAGTTCTTATAACAATGCCGAGTTAACGGCAGAGGCTATACGAAAATTGGAGTCGGAAGAATTCCGGCTCAAGGATATTCAGCTGTTAACCTGCGGTACCACATCACCAGATCAGCTATTGCCATCGCATGCTTCTATGGTACATGGCGAACTTTCAAACGCACCACATGAAGCGATCTCTTTTTCAGGATCGTGTTGCGCCGGAATGAATGCGCTTAAATATGCTTTCATGTCGATCGCGACCGGGCAAACCACCAACGCGGTGACAACCGGATCTGAGAAGCTTTCACACTGGATGAAAGCTGATAATTTCAGAGAAGAAGCTGAGAAACTAAAAACGCTTGAAGCACAACCCTATCTTTCTTTTGAAAAAGATTTTCTACGATGGATGCTCTCGGATGGTGCTGCTGCATTGCTGCTGACCGATCATCCAAACAAAGAAAGTATAAGCTTAAGACTGGAATGGATCGAGATCTGTTCTTTTGCCAATGAGCTGGAAACATGTATGTACTTTGGAGGTGAAAAAACTGAGAGCGGTAAATTGACAGGCTGGGCATCTATAGATCAGAAGGATTGGCTGGGAAAATCGATTTTTTCATTGCGTCAGGATACCCGGCTGCTTGAAGCAAATATTGCAAGACTTGGTACAAAAAAACTTTCCGAAAGTCTTCAGAAACATGGAGTACGAATTGAAAGTGTTGACTGGTACCTTCCGCATATATCTTCTGAATTTTTCAGGTCGAAGGTGGATGAAGAAATGAAGAAGTGGAATATTTTTCTCCCCCAGGAAAAATGGTTTGTAAATCTTACGCGAATCGGGAACATCGGTTCTGCGTCTATTTTCCTTGCATTAGAAGAACTGTTTAATTCGGGAAAATTGAAAAAAGGTGAAAAAGTTGTGCTTTCTGTTCCTGAAAGTGCACGGTTTGCCTATGCTACGGCATTACTCACCGTTTGCTGATAACAAAAGGGATTTACCATTTGTTCCAGGATAATATTAATTAAAATGGAAAAAGATAACGTGCCGCAAGACGATAATAATGTTCTTGAAGGTAAGCTTAAGGTTCTGAAATATGCAACCGAAAAAGACGGCACTTACACAAAAGTTAAAACAGTTGGCTGGGAACCCGAAAACATCGTGCTTTCCCAGGCGTGGGATGAAATTAATGAACGTGTTTCGGAAGTCAGATCGAAAGTGCAGCTTGGAAAACTGAGTCCGATTGCCTTTCATAAGGAAAAACAAATGCTTGAAACCAAAATGCTGGCAGGTTATACCGGTTACCCCGCTTTTGTAGTATGGCTCCACCTGAAGCCTTGGTTCTTCAAACGCCTTTCAGAAAAGCAGCTGGACAAATATGCCAGGGCATTCAGAATAACACGCGAAGAATTATTATCAATCGACTGAAAGGTTCAGTTTTTTATTGACTCAATCATCTTAAAGTTAAAATAATTGTCCGTATCATTTCAACATAATCAGTCTGCACATTGCGAAAGCGGTGTAGCATCCAACCTGCTGCGTCATCACGGATTACTGCTGAGTGAACCGATGATTTTCGGAGTAGGCTCAGGATTGTTTTTTGGTCACCTGCCATTTCTGAAAGTCAATGGTATTCCCGGAACCACGTATAGGATATTTCCGGGACTAATTTTTTCACGGGTTTGCAAACGGCTTGGAATTAAGATGAAAAGGGAATCTTTTCGCAGCGAACAAAAAGGAATGGAAGCGCTCGACAGGGTATTGGATACCGGTATTCCCGTTGGCATGCTTACCAGTGTTTATTATCTGCCTTACCTTCCATCAGCACTGCGGTTCCATTTCAATGCACATAATATTGTTGTTTACGGAAAGCGAAATGGAAATTACCTCGTAAGCGACCCGGTTATGGAAACTGTTTCGGAAATCGCACCCGAAGATCTTCAACGGGCACGTTATGCCAAAGGTGCACTCGCTCCAAATGGTAAAATGTATTATCCTGTTTTTGTTCCAAAGGAAGTCGATCTGAAAATCCCGGTTGTTGCTGCGATTAAAAAAACCGCTGTTGACATGACCACGATACCTGTGCCGTTATTTGGTATACGCGGACAACGTTATCTTGCTAAAAAAGTAGCACAATATCCTCAGAAGCTCGACAAACGAAAGGCAACTCTATTCCTTGGAAATATCGTCAGGATGCAGGAAGAAATCGGAACGGGTGGCGCTGGATTCCGTTTTATGTATGCAGCGTTTCTCCAGGAAGCTGCAGTGTTGTTGAACCAGCCATGGTTAACGGATATGTCCAAAGAGCTCACCGCAACCGGTGATCGCTGGAGGGATTTTGCTTATGATGCAGCACGAATCTGTAAAGACCGGGCAATTACCGGTGAAAATTACGAAAAGCTTTCACAGACAATTCTCGAATGTTCCGAAAGAGAAGAAGCTATTTTTAATAAACTGAAAAAAATCTCCTTGTAATGTCGGGCAATGCTGCTATTGAAGTTTCACAGCTTGTTAAAAAATACCGGGGTTCCGTTTCACCTGCAGTAAATAACATTTCATTCTCAATTGAAAAAGGAGAGATCTGGGGATTGCTTGGACCTAATGGTGCCGGTAAAACCACTACTATTTCCATTCTATGTGGCTTGTTGAAACAAACATCCGGTACTGTTTCGATTCATGGCTTTGAACACATAACCGCATCCGGGAAAATCCGGCAGCTCATTAGCATGGTACCCCAGGATATTGCATTATACTCAAGCCTGACGGCACGGGAAAACCTGGAATATATCGGCAGCATGTACGGACTTCGTGGAAAGATACTTCGCGAAAGAATATTGAATTGCCTGGAAATTTTCGGACTTTCCGACGTGGCAAATAAAAAAATAGAATCGTATTCCGGTGGAATGAAGCGAAGGATAAATCTCATTGCAGGAATCCTTCACCAGCCGGAAGTGCTTTTCCTTGACGAACCAACTGTGGGTGTAGATGTGCATTCGAGAAGTATGATCACAGGTTTCCTCCAGGATCTGAATAAAAAAGGAACCACCATCGTATATACATCGCATCTGTTGGAAGAAGCGCAACAACTTTGCACGCACCTGGCTGTGATCGATTATGGTACTATCATCGCCTCCGGAACTCCGGCGGAACTGATACGTGAACATCAATGTAATAACCTGGAAGACTTGTTTCTGAAATTAACAGGGCGCGAACTACGAGACTGATGTTCCGACTGAATGCATCACTACGAAAGGAATTATTACTGTTGCTCCGCGACAGGAGTGGTCTTGCAGTCATGTTCATCATGCCGATGGTGCTGGTAACTTTAATGGCACTCATCCAGGATGCACCCTTCCGTGATTACCAGGAATTGCGTATTCCCTTGCTGTTGATCAATAATGATACAGGCCTGGTAGGTAAGGAAATTGATGCAGGACTTTCCAAATCAGGAATATTCAATGTCACCAATTTTACAGGATCGGAAGTTGATGCCCGCAGGCTTGTTGCAAACGGCGATTACGAAACCGGCATCATCATTCCCGCAGGTTCATCCAATAAACTTGATGCAAGAGTAAAACGTTTTGTATCTTCCACTATGCAATCCATTGGAATTCGGGGAGATGATACACTCTCTGACAAAAGCACCGATGGTGGAATTATCATCCCTGTATTTTTTTCCCCTGATATCAAAAAATCTTTTAAAAATTCGGTGCTCAGTTCTATCGGTCACGTTTCATCCCGACTAGAGACTCAAACGATGCTGAAGGCATTCCGCCAGGAAATCAGTAGTGGTGAAAAGGATACTACACAGGAAGAAATACATGATTTTATCAGTTTTATGGAAACCGGGAACAACTCAGGTGAAAAAACTTTTGAACTCAATTCTGTTCAGCATAATGTTCCTGCCTGGACGCTATTCGGAATGTTCTTTATTGTGATCTCCCTTGCAGGAAGCCTGATTAAAGAACGTACAGATGGAAGCTATCTTCGTATCAGAACAATGCCCGGATCATATAGAACCATCATGGGTGGTAAAATAATTTCCTACCTGCTGGTTTGTCTCGCCCAGTGCGCATTGATGATCGTTACCGGAATAGCAATACTTCCCATGTTTGGATTACCTCAATTGGTGATCGGTAATCATCCAGGTTCAATTGTGATGGTAGCTCTCTGCAGTGGACTTGCTGCCACAGGATATGGAATACTGGTTGGCACTATATTCAATACCCATCAACAATCGTCAACTTTCGGAGCGGTATCGGTGGTCATTCTGGCAGCATTAGGTGGAATCTGGGTTCCGGTGTATGTGATGCCGGAAACGGTACAGGCACTGGCAGCACTTTCACCTTTAAACTGGGGTCTGAACGCTTTCCATTCGGTTTTCCTTACTACAGGCGAATTATCCGGTCTCGGGCCTCCATTGTTAAAGCTCATACTTTTTTTCATCTTTACCTCTACTATTGCTTACTTTGTAAATAAATTCAAAAACAACTAACAACGCAAGGCATTAAAAAAGCCATACAGAATTACTGACATGAATAACCATATTGACGAGCTGATCGAACAATTGAAAACTGATGTTATCGAACAGCTGAATTTAAATGACATTAAGAAAGAAGATATTCAGGCCGATACTCCTCTTTTCGGAACAGGACTCGGACTTGACTCCATAGACTCTCTTGAGATCAGCGTTCTGCTGGAACGCAAGTACAAAGTGAAAATCACCAATTCACAGGAAGGTAGAAAAGTATTCCAATCACTTCGTACGATAGCCGAATTTGTCCGCGCAAATCAAAATCAGTGACCCGACGAGTTTTTATCACCGGCATTGGGATTGTTTCGGCAATCGGTAACAATGCTGATGAAACACTTGCATCTCTCAGGGCAGCAAAACCTGGTTTAAGCAGACCTGATAATTTTTATACCCGCCATCGTGATGAGCTGACGGTAGGTGAAGTAAAAGTTAAAAACGAAGAATTGTTTTTTCGTTGCGGAAAAAACGCAAACCATCGCGATTCCCGTACCACTTTCCTGGGAATGCTGGCCGCAAAAGAAGCGTTGCATCATGCAGGCATTATAGATGCAGGTAACTTACGTATGGGTCTCATTTCAGCAACCAGTGTTGGCGGTATGGGACTTGCCGAAAACCATTTCATGGAATTCCTTGATCCGGATGATAAAAACGAATACATCGATTACATTGACC
>JANWID010000063.1 GCA_025450095.1 Bacteroidia bacterium
AAGATCCAGCCTGTTTATTTCAGCGATATCATGCGCTGCTTTATGGAATATAGTCAGTCGGAAGATGTATCCATGATTGTGAACAGTGTCGACTACTTTTTTGCAAACGGCCGGCAAGGATTGCATTCGGTGAATTTTTCTGCCGCTTCAGGCAGTCTCATTGGAATCATGGGAGGTAGCGGAGCCGGTAAATCCACATTGCTGAATATCCTGAACGGGAACCTGAAACCACAAAAAGGAGAAGTACTTATAAACGGTATTAATATTCATACCGAACGTGAAAAGCTGGAAGGTGTGATCGGGTACATTCCGCAGGATGATTTATTGATGGACGATCTTACCGTCTACCAAAACCTGTTTTATAACAGCAAGCTGGCATTGGGGAATCTTAACGATGATGAAATTGACAGCGCTGTTTTACAGCTCCTCGATTCACTCGGACTCCTTGCCATCCGGGATCTGAAGGTGGGAGACCCACTTAATAAAATGGTCAGTGGCGGACAGCGAAAACGTTTGAACATCGCTTTGGAACTGATCCGTAAACCTGCTGTTTTGTTTGTTGATGAACCCACTTCGGGATTGTCGTCGCTGGATTCAGAAAATGTGATGGACCTTCTCAAACAGCTTACGCTGGCCGGTAAGTTGGTATTCGTGGTTATCCATCAGCCATCTTCCGATATTTTCAAACTTTTCGACCGGCTCATGATCCTGGATAACGGAGGCTATCCGATTTATTTTGGTAATCCTTCTGACGCGATCATTTATTTCAAGGAGAAAGCAAATTACGCTGCCGCGGATGTAAGTGAGTGCATCACCTGCGGTAACGTAAACCCGGAGCAGATTTTCTCAATTATCGAGTCTAAGGTTTATAATGAGTTTGGCCAGGAAACACCACACCGGAAAACCACTCCACAGGAATGGAACAATTTTTACGAAGAGGTCCGGCTACCTAATGTTAATTCCAGGAATCATTCTATAAATTATCAAACGGAATACAGCAAACCGGGATTGTGGCGTCAACTTCAGGTTTTCTTTACACGCGATGTGTTATCCAAACTGAAAAACACCCAATACCTTCTTATTAATTTTCTGGAAGCCCCGGTACTTGCATTCATCCTGGCTTATTTCCTCAAATATTATGAACAAGGGGCTTCCTATATTTTCAGGGAGAATATAAATGTTCCCGCCTATATTTTCATGAGTGTGATCGTAGCACTTTTTATGGGTTTAACGGTGAGTGCCGAAGAGATTATACGTGACCGGAAAATCCTGAAGCGGGAAGAATTCCTGAACCTCAGCAGAGGCAGCTATTTGTTTTCGAAAATCCTGGTGCTATTGGTTATTTCTGCGATACAGACATTTTCATTTGTGCTTATCGGTAACAACCTTTTTGAAGTGAAAGGGATGTTTACCGATTACTGGGTTATGCTGTTTTCTATTTCATGCTTTGGAAACATGATGGGGTTGAATATTTCATCGGCTTTCAATTCAGCAGTCACCATTTACATCCTGATCCCATTCCTGATCATTCCGCAAATTATTCTGAGCGGGGTGCTGGTAAAATTCGAACAGCTGAATCCAAGTGTTACCAGCCAGACCCGTGTTCCGATTATCGGGGAGATCATGGCATCACGGTGGGCGTTTGAAGCACTGGCTATCAACCAGTATAAAAACAATCGTTATGAACGTAATTTTTTTGAAGTAGAAAAAGAATTAAGTGAAATCGTTTACAGGAAAGATTTCTGGATTGTGAAAATGAACGACAAACTTGATTCCCTCCAAAAAGGTTTACTTCCAAAACAAAGTGAACAATTGATCAATCACGAACTGAATGAGATGTTTCATCGTTATCCTGCTGTACTGGCATCTACGGGAATACCATCGGATGAGGCCGAAACCCGGCGTTTCCTCCTTACTTTGAAGAAATACCTGATGAATGCTTATAAATCGACAAGTAAGAGGAAGGACCAAATTGTTAAAAATCTTGAAAAAGTTCATCCTGAACCGGGGTATCTTAAAACGCTGAAAGAGGATCATACCAATGCAAGCCTGGATGACCTGGTAACAACTACAAGTGATTTTAATTTTATTATCGAAAGTAATGACCGGTTCATTCGTCGCTTTCGCCCCGTTTTAATGGACGGACCGGATGACTCATTTATACGTTCACAGTTTTTTGTTTCACAGAAAAATATTTTCGGAAATTATTACAGTACCTGGTATGTGAATTTAGGAGTTATCTGGGCCATGTCAGCTTTCCTGATGCTGACTCTTTATCACGATTCACTCCGGAGATTCCTGGGATTTATGGGTAATGTATTGTCGAAAAACTTATCGGGAAGAAAGTAAAAAGGATGACAACCTGTTTTGTATAAAACGCGGGCGAGGAATGCGGCTACATCAACATTATATGAATGGTTAACACCTTCCGCATTCCTCGCCCGCAATTTCCGCACATTGCATCGTCATTCCGAACGTAGTGAGGAATCGCTTCAAATTAGCAGCTGGCTAATTTGGATATACTCAGGAAGAAATTTTCGAAATCGTAAACGGCACTTTCACGATTGTCTGATAGTCTTCTCCCGTTTCCATCATATCTTCATCATCGGCATCATACATCCAGTTGACAGAAACCTTACTTTTCCCGGATTGATGAATGCTTTCGAGTTTCCGGAAAATATCGAGGATACATTTACTGGAGCTGGTGTTGAAATATTCAAGCTCCACATGCACATTTGTTGCGGCTTTGGGTTGCGAAGCATAATGATCGAGCCAATCAAACACTGGTTTGTAAAACTCTACGGAGTTTTCAGGGATTGATTTTCCTTTTATCTCAAAATTTCCGGCAGACTCCAGAATGATATGTGGTGTTTTGGGACCGGCTGGGAGAACAAGATTATCCATAATAAAACAGGTTGTTGATCAGTTAATGCTTACAATAAGGCTGAAGAAAGTATATTTTTCTGATACCGGATCGAAGTTGTAGCCAAGCTTATTACCGGATTTCCTGGCAATATCAATGATTCCCAAACCCGCACCACCCTTGTCGGAAAACTCGGATGAATTGAGTCGTTCCACATAGTGTGCACGCAGTTCGTCGGGTGTCATAGCGTTAATGGAATCGATCCGCGAACGGATCAGTTCAGCTTTACTACTCAGAATATAATTACCGGTATGGATATGGTAAGTTCCCGGAGAGGCTTTTACAATCATAAACATGGCATCCCGGCAGCTTGGATCATCCAGGCCCTCATCCTGCAGCTCATCCATATGATGATAAATATTCTGCAATGATTCAACCAGGATATTATAGATCTTTTTTTTTCGTTTCGGATCTTCATCAATTGTGCTTAGTCTCGTTTCCATTATCTGGTATACCGATGCCATCAGGTCACGGGTAACATGACCTTTGAACGACAGGATGATGTGATCCCGTTCCATCATTCGGTAAATGGAATAAATATCGGGTAAATGCGACATCGGTTTGGTTGCTTCAACCAGTACAAATGTAGCATTGAAAAGGAAATTAACAACCTGTTTCCTTCAAAAGACCAATCGTTAATTTTGTATCTTTATCACGTTATATCCATATCCAATAAGCCCTGATGTCCAGCAAGATTTTAGTTACTGATGACGAACCGGACCTGGAGTTGCTTATAACCCAGAAGTTCCGGGCGAGGATCAGTAAAGGTGAGTTGAAATTTGAATTTGCCGAAAACGGATCCGTAGCACTCGAAAAACTCAAGACGGATCCATCTTTTGATCTGGTTTTTACGGATATTAATATGCCCGTTATGGATGGCCTCACCTTGTTGAGCAAAATCCGGGAAAACGACATACAGGCGAAGGCGGTAGTAATTTCAGCTTATGGTGACGTAAGGAATATACGCATTGCCATGAACAGGGGTGCATTCGATTTTATTATCAAACCCATCGATCTCGACGACCTGGAAGTTACACTCACCAAAGCGTTGAATGAAATAGAGATCCTTAAACAGGGAATCGAAGCCAAAAGCAACCTGGAAGTTGCTTTGATTGAGAAAGCCACCGCCCAGGCCGAGGCATTGCATAACCTGCAGGAAAAAGAAAAACTCATTCTGCGTCAGAATGAAATGCTGGAACAGCAGGTAATGGAACGGACTCTTGAAATTCATGAACAGAAAGAGCTTATCGAAATCAAGAACCGCGAAATACTCGATTCCATTCATTATGCGAAACGGCTGCAGGAAGCCATACTTCCAAATCGCAACCTGCTGAATAATTTGTTTCCTGAAAATTTCCTTCTCTATTATCCGAAGGATATTGTTTCAGGCGATTTTTACTGGCTTGGTAACGGGCAACCTACCATTCTCGTTGTGGCCGATTGTACCGGTCATGGCGTATCGGGAGCCTTAATGAGTATGTTAGGAATGTCGCTTCTCAACCAACTGGTAAATGGAAAGAACATCACCAATCCTGCAATTTTACTGGATAATCTTCATTGCGATGTAGTAAGTGCGTTGAACCAGACCGTAAACGATTCGAATGAAGGAATGGACATTGCCATTTGCAGCTTTGGACCCGAGCCCGGAAAAATGTTGTATGCAGGTGCCAACCGCCCATTATGGATCCTGCGAAAAGGAGAACTTCTTACCTGGCAGGCAGACAAGATGCCAATTGGAGGAAACCAACTCCATTCACGTGCAACATTTACCACGCAAACAATTTCACTTGAAAAAGGCGACCGCATATATCTTTTCACAGATGGTTATGCCGACCAGTTCGGTGGCGAAAACGGGCGTAAGCTCATGACCAAAAATCTGAAGGAAATGTTGATTCAGACTGCGGGCACAACAATGCTTAAACAAGGAGAAAAATTACATGATTATTTTTTAAAATGGAAAGGTTTCAATGAACAGGTTGATGATGTATTGCTGATGGGCCTGGAAGTTCCATCATTTTCACAAAAAGATTAACATGATTGATCCGAAACTGATTTCCATCTTACGAAAAGTTGACCTGTTTCACGACGCCCCCGTTGAAATACTAGAACAGCTGGCACCACTGGTAACCGAACACGAATACCGCGAAAACCAACTGGTAATCCGCAAAGGAGATGAAGGTGATTCATTATTTATTATTGCAAAAGGAACGGTTAGGGTACATGATGAAGAACAGGTTGTTGCCCGACTGAATGCCGGGAATTTTTTTGGTGAAATTTCTTTTCTCGATGCTGCTCCCCGATCGATGTCGATATCCGCAGATACTCCTGCTGTATTATACAGGGTGACGAGAGATAATTTTTATTCTGTTTTCAAAAATCAGCCCGAAGTAACCCAGGTTATCGTGAGTACGCTTACCCAGCGGCTGCGCAACCAGAATGAAAATGTGATCCGTGATCTTCGCATGCGTGAAGCCGAACTTTCACGCCTGGTAACAGAACGGACACAGGAACTGGTAATAAAAAACCAGGAACTTTCAAAAGCAATGGAAGACCTTAAGTCTGCACAGGAACAGTTGGTGCAACAGGAAAAACTCGCATCCCTGGGACAATTAACTGCAGGTATCGCTCATGAAATAAAAAATCCACTGAATTTCGTCAACAATTTTGCAAAGCTTTCTTTCGAGCTGGTTGATGAAATTATCCAATCGGATGATAAAACTGAACGTGAAGAAACCGGTAAATTTTTAAGACAAAATCTTGAAAAAATACATTCGCATGGTACACGTGCCGACACCATTGTGAAAGGTATGCTGGAACATACCCGTACTGTTAATGCCATAACCCGCTACCCTATTGAGATCAATAGAATGTGTGAACAGGCAGTTCACAGGGTTCTTGAAAATTTTCAGAAAACACATCCTGGTTTCGAATGTAAAATCATACTGGAACCTGACCCGGAGCTTAAACGGATTGCCGTTTCTGCAAGCGATTTTACGAAGCTGCTGGAAAATCTTTACGACAACGCGTTTTATGCTCTATATGAAAAAATGAAACGTGGCACGCCAGGTTTTGTTCCGGAAATTACCATCACCACTTCTCTTAGTAACGGAAGGATGCTGGTGTCTGTTAAAGATAATGGAACCGGAATTCCAGGCAGTGTAAAGCCTTCCATATTTAATCCATTCTTCACGACAAAGCCAACCGGTGAAGGTGCCGGACTTGGGCTCTCTATTTCACATGATATTGTTATGGCACACGGTGGAACTATTGTTTGTGAATCGGAAGAAGGGACAGGAAGCGTGTTTGTAATTTCCGTTCCGGCGATAACTGATGAACCTATTGCTTCGGGTGTATAAAATATTTGTAAATATTTTTCAATTGAAATAATCACTTCAGATAATCTGCTGTTCTGGGTCCCATATTAAAGAGCAGGTCCACTATACTCAAGCCATTTACAAAACCATTTTTAAATCCGAATACCTGGGGATAACTTATTTCTTTTACCGGATTCACAGGCATACCTGTTTCGCTCAGTGATCTGAAATCCTCTCTCCTATTTTCTGACGGCTCTGAATAGGATAATGTTATTTTTAAATCAGAATGAATTCCCATGTTTTTCAGAAGAAATTTCAGAAGCTGATAATTAAAATCGAAAAGGAATTCGAATTTCCGGGAATAAAAAGCCTCCAGCTCATCCATATAAAATTCAAAAAATGCAGAACGACGATATGCAGCGTTCAGGGATCTCCAGTGATTGCGTTGCCAGTTTATTTCATTGGATATCCTTAAATCTTTAACAGGAATCCGGAACCTGTTATTATGGTTAACGGGTATGATTAATGTTTGTATTCCGTTTGGTGATAAAATATGACAACGGTTCCGGATGGTTTGCTTAACAAAATGTTCGTGAGCTTCTATGAAGATCCTTTCGTTTTTATAAATATTTTCAAAATATCCTACCGGGGGAAGATAGGACGTTGCAAGAATAATTCCCGGCTCCTCTCCCATTGAATCGACAAAAAAAATTGTACTTAATACCTGATCACCTTCGAGGCAGCAACACCATAACGGATCCAATAAACTCCTGAGGGGAATTCATTGAGTGAAATTTTACATTCACCATTTTGATCGGGAAGTATAGAAGTGAGCTGCTTTCCGGTTATATCAAACAGCATTACAGGTTCCGAATTGTTGATAATCTTAGTCAGCTTCAGGTTAAGTACATCTTGTACCGGGTTAGGAAATATATTTATTACTGAAGCCTGGGTTTCCGCGATTCCGCTCAAACCACACGGATCGGCCATATTGTAAACATGAAACGTTGATGACCTGAAATATGCTGATGGCCCCCCTGCCGGAACATACAGATAATAATCACCAATTGAAGTTAATGGAATAACCTGGGTGGTTGCACCGTTTGACCAGTTGTATGAAGCATAACCAGGGCCTGCGTCGAGATAATACTGTCCTGAATTCTCATAACAGGAAATTACCGGGCGATTAAAGGCCCATGGAAAAGAAGGATAATATTGTACACGATAAGTCACCAGTGAATCCAAAAAAGTAAAATCAAGAATTTTCTGACCGGAATTATTAACCACATTAAAAGTTTTATTCTGATTTGCATTAATTCCATAACTTATAACAGCATTTCCTCCGGGTTGATGCTGGAAGCTACCCATTGCAAGGCTGTAATCGTTTACATCATCCGTATAATTCCACACGAGGTCCGCGGTCATTGCCGAAACGTTTAATTGATATTCTTTCGCTGAAGCATAATGAAAAGGACTCAGGTAATTTCCATCGCCATTATCGAATACAGTTAAGTTCCCATTCGAAATTCTTCTCACATCGTGCTGTCGTCTGAAATTTAACGGATCATTCAGGAAATTAAACTGGTTGGCATTACCCCCGAATCTCCAGATGATACTACCATTTTGCCGGTCGATTTTTGTGATCTCATTGAAATGACGACTCGAAAGGAGAATATTTCCGTCGGTATCCTGTTCTACTGCGTTGCAATGCGTCCAGTCAACCATGTTGGGATCCGGTAACCAGGCTTCATCTATATCATCGAATGCAAAGTGATTGGTCGCATGCCATTCAAAAACTACATTTTTGTTTATATCCAGTTCCTGTACTATTCCGCATTCCACAACAGCCTGGATACCTCCGGGAACATTATTAGGTCCGAACAGGTGAAATGAACTGAGATCCATCACAAGCTCTTCAATACCCAGCATCAGGAAATTCCCGTTAGGCAGAATTTTCATATCATGAAGGTCGGTTTCAATTCCATTGCCGCAGCTTACGGAATCAATAATGGTGAAAGTGCTGTCCATCATGTAAAATTTATCCTGCATGTAAAAGGACATTAATCCATTGTTTTGAATTTTGAAATCGCCGCAAACCTGGTTAATATTCAGGTTTTTGATATATGCCACCTCACCGTCACCATCTATGATCATCATGGAAGGAGTGATACCATTGGGATTAGGTCCTATTTTAAGCGGAGTCAGGAAAAAATAACCCGAAACCTGGCTGTATATGCTCACTGAATATGAGGGAATCACTTGTCCCGAAACGATTTCCGAAAGGAACATTAGACAAAACACCAGCATTAAACGAATATTCATAAACCTTAACTTTTTTTGATTTCAGGGGAATTCCCGAATGCAAATTAAAGAATTTTTCCGGCTCTGTTGTATGGAAGGAATCGTTGTGGAAATTAGCCCGCACTTGCTATATTTGCCAACGTTATAAGGGATTCTCTAAAAATCGCATAACGAAGTATAAGTAGATTTAGAGAATCCCATAAATTTTTGAAAGTGAAGCCTTCTCTCCCCAAAGGAACCCGTGATTTCTCCCCTGTTGAGATGGCCCGGCGGAATGCCATACTGGATATCATCCGGGAGGTATATTATCGGCATGGGTACCTGCAGATCGAAACTCCGGCTATGGAAAATATCAATACCCTTACCGGGAAATATGGCGAAGAAGGCGACCAATTATTGTACAAAATTCTGAATTCAAGAATACACGAGTCTTCCAAAAAAAATGAGCTGACAGAAGAATTCAGAAAATCGCTTGAAAAAAATACAAATTCTGAATTGCTTACCGAACGGGCACTCCGATATGATCTGACGGTTCCCTTTGCACGATATGTGGTCATGCATCAGAATGAAATCACTTTTCCGTTCAAACGTTTCCAGATACAGCCGGTATGGCGAGCCGATCGTCCGCAAAAAGGCCGTTACCGGGAATTTTACCAGTGCGATGCCGATGTTATTGGAAGTGATAGCCTGCTGAATGAAGTGGAATTGGTGCAGATGATGGAAACGGTTTACACAAAGCTGGGAATACCAGTTGTGATCAAACTGAATAACCGAAAAATTCTGAACGGTATTGCCGAAGTGATTGGTGCGGCTGATAAGATTACGGATATCACTGTTGCCATTGACAAGCTCGATAAGATTGGCATCGATAAAGTAAATGATGAACTCCGTTCAAAAGGATTAACTGAACAAGCTGTAAAAGATCTGCAGCCTCTTATAATTTTTACCGGAACATCAGTTGAAAAACTCGGCTTTTTGAAAAAATTGCTTGCTGATTCCGTTACCGGGATGAAAGGCATTGAAGAAACTGAAACAATTTTCAGGCTTGCAAACGTACCTTCACTGGAACTTGATATCACACTTGCACGCGGACTGAATTATTACACCGGGGCAATTTTTGAAGTGCGTGCAACTTCGGTTTCCATCGGCAGCATTACCGGCGGCGGACGTTATGATGATCTGACCGGTATCTTCGGTTTACCTGGTGTTTCCGGTGTGGGTATTTCATTTGGCATTGATCGTATTTATGATGTAATGGAAGAGCTGAACCTGTTTAACTTATTACAAGGTCATCTTACCGGAACAAAGTTGCTCCTGGTTAATTTTGGTAAGGAAGAATCGGAATATTGCCTGGAGGCAGTAAAACAAATAAGGACTGCCGGAATTAATGCAGAACTTTACCCCGATCCGGTAAAAATGAAAAAGCAATTAGCTTATGCCGATAGTAACAAAATTCCGTATGTCGCTCTTGCGGGAAGTGAAGAAATTAAGTCCGGGCGATTTACTCTTAAAAACATGAATTCCGGTGAACAGGTATCAGTTACTCTTGACGAATTGATCGCAAAACTTTCCGGACCTAAGAATTAATTTTCAATTTCAGATTTAACGTATTCATGCCAACACATTCCGTTTCTGATACCCACATAGATTTTTCGGTAATAGACAAAATACTGTCCGGGAACTATAAACTTGAATTATCCTCCGGAGCAATTGCAAAGATTAATGCATGCCGCGAATACCTCGATCAAAGGATGCTGAGTGAGAAAGAACCGATTTATGGTATTAATACGGGGTTTGGATCTTTATACAACAAATCCATTTCTACAGAAGATCTTGAGAAGCTTCAGCGAAACCTCGTAATGTCGCATGCCTGTGGTACGGGTGATGAAGTGCCTGCACAAATTGTCCGCCTGATGTTATTTCTAAAAATACAGGGATTAAGTTATGGCAATTCCGGCGTACAGGTGGAAACTGTACAGCGCCTTATTGATTTTTTCAATTACGATATTTTGCCAGTTGTTTACCAGCAGGGCTCCCTGGGTGCTTCCGGTGATCTTGCGCCGTTGGCTCACCTGTGTCTCCCGTTGCTTGGTATAGGAGATGTGATATACAAAGGCTCGAAAAGAACGGCAGCTGATGTGCTGGAACGTCATAACTGGAAACCGATTTCTCTGAAATCGAAGGAAGGTCTTGCATTGCTGAATGGTACACAATTCATGAGTGCATACGGCAGTAATTGTATTGTACAGTCACAAAAACTTTCGGCATGGGCCGATGTAATCGGCGCTCTTTCATTGGATGCTTTTGATGGACGACCAGAACCATTTCATCATCGCATCCAGGAGATCCGTCCTCATAAGGGCCAGATTGAAACCGCCGTCATCTTCCGCAAATTGCTGGAAGGAAGCAGTATTATCGGAAGAAAAAAAGCACATGTCCAGGATCCGTATTCATTCCGGTGCATTCCACAGGTGCATGGTGCCTCCAAGGATGCGATTAACTATGCCGCATATACGTTTTTCAACGAAATCAATTCCGTCACTGACAATCCCACAATATTCCCTGATGAAAACCTGATCATTTCAGCCGGAAATTTTCATGGGCAACCACTCGCACTGGCACTCGATTTTCTTGCCATAGCACTTTCCGAGCTGGGAAATATTTCTGAAAGACGAACTTATCTTCTCATTTCCGGCCAACGTGAACTCCCTCCTTTTCTTGCTGCTAATGCAGGATTGAATTCAGGATTCATGATTCCCCAATATACAGCCGCTTCTCTGGTTAGCCAGAATAAACAATTATGTACACCTGCATCAGTTGATTCCATCGTATCGAGCAATGGACAGGAAGATCATGTAAGCATGGGAGCCAACGCAGCTACGAAAGCCTTGAGGGTTGTTGAAAACCTGAAAAATATTCTTGCTATTGAATTATTCACTGCATGCCAGGCATTTGAATTCAGGCGACCTGAAAAAACAAGTCCGGTGCTTGAAAATATTTTCTCTGAATTCAGGAAGACAGTACCGTTTGTCAGCGAAGATCGTCTGTTGGCAATTGACATTGCCAATGCCCGGCAATTCCTGGATCAAATCGAACCACCCCGGGTACTTTAATAATTCAAAGGAACCTCAAAATATTTTTTTATTTAGTGGGTCGCATGGGCTGGCTATCCCATGCATGATCTTCGGCCGTAAGACCAATATGTAAATCTTCCGATAACAACTTTTCCTGCATTTCGATCTGCTCTTTCACATTCACGATATAATCCTTTATTTCGTGGCGATGCTTTGCCAGTTTTACAAGTGAGGCTTCATCATACCGGATAAAATCCATCCCTTTTCGGGTGGCGGTGTAACTACGGAATCCAAGTTTTTTGAGAATATCAATAGCCATATGAACCGATGTATATAAAGTTTCACGGTATACATGGGTGACACCCAGATCCATGAGATCATATGCATCATAACGGTTGCGAGCACGTGCCATAATTTCCAGGTTCGGAAAATTACGCTTTACATTACTGATCAGTTCGGTATTGGTTTCCGGAGAATCAATAGCCGCGATCAGTAATTCAGCACTTTCAGCTCCTGCTGATCTTAACAGATCGACACGGGTAGCATCACCATAATACACCTTGAAGCCCATTTTACGAAGCAGCTCCACCCTGTCGCTGTCATTATCCAGAATGGTGGCATGAATTCCATTCGCTCTCAGAAATCTACCAATGGTGCTACCGAAATGACCAAATCCGGCAACGATAACCGGATGTTTTTCATCAATGAAATCAGGATCTTTTTCTTCCGCTATTTCCCTGATTCCAAAAAACGGATCGATCAGGCGTTCATTAATCAGCAAAAGTACTGGTGTAACGGCCATGCTAATGGCTGTTGCGGCCATGAACATTTCTGTCCAGAACTGAGAAATAAGCTGTAGATGGTATGAAAAGGTAAACAGTACAAATGCAAATTCACCTGTTTGAGAAAGCAGTATCGTGAATAATAGATTCTGGTCGCGTTTGATTCCAAAAAGTGAACCGGTTACATACAAGGCAATACCTTTGATAACTATAACGGTAAGTACAAGTGAAAATAGCAGCGGTGCCTGGTCCTGCACCAGGATAAAATTTATAGAGGCTCCGACACCGATGAAAAACAGTCCCAGGAGCAGGCCTTTAAACGGGTCCAGATCTGATTCCAGCTCATGGCGAAATTCGCTGTTGGCAAGTACTACACCAGCGAGAAATGCGCCCAGCGCCGGACTGAGACCTACCAGTTCCATTAAGAATGCTACTCCAACAATCAATAACAATGCGCTGGCGGTAAACATTTCACGCAAGCGTGTCTTGGAAATCATTCGAAGTAATGGAACAATTATGTAATTGCCTGCTATAAAAATAGCTGCAACGGCACCAATAACAAAAACGGTTTGCAACCATGCCGGCAGTCCGTCAATCAGCGAATGTTGTGCGCCTGGTGATACCTCACCGGTTACGGTTAACAGGGGTAGCAATGCTAATATAGGAATGACCATCAGGTCCTGGAAAAGCAGAACTGAAAAAGATGCATTTCCTGCAGTGGTAGCTGAGAGGCCTTTTTCCTTTAATGTTTGCAATACGATGGCTGTCGATGACATGGTCAGCGCCAGTGAAACGGCCAGCGATGTTGAATGCATGAAGTCGAGGAAAAAAAAGAAGATAGCTCCCAGTATAATGGAAGTAAAAGCCATTTGCAGAAGTCCAAGACCAAAGATCATTTTCCGCATTTTCCAGAATTCCTTTGGGTCAAGTTCCAGTCCTATGAGGAAAAGCATCATTACAACTCCGAATTCGGCAACATGCATAATATCTCCACCCTCAGTGCCTACAAAACCGAGCACAAAAGGTCCAATGACAATACCTGCAGCGAGGTAACCCAGGACCGATCCCATCCCAAGTTTTTTTGCGACAGGAACAAATATCACAGCGCTGGCAAGGAAAACCAGCGCGGTTCTCAGAAAGTTTTCTTCCATTACGTCTCTTTTTTTACAACCAGTTCATTCATGTATTTTCCATTGAAATTTATAAGTTCCTCCAACGGCATTTCTTCCAGAGTCTTAAGCAGGTTGAGATATTTGTTCGCATAACTGCTGATCTCTGCCGGAGTCAGCAAGTGCGTGCCATGAACAACGAATGGTGGAAGGAATACCATATTACACAGTCTGACAGTCTGCTCCAATGGTGCCATAAACTGTCTGACATGGTACCGGTTTTTTCCAGATTCGCTGTAAGCTTCCTGGCTGCCTCCTGCGGAAACTATATTCAAAACCATTTTTCCTTTTAGCGCTTCACCACCGGGTCCATATGCCCATTTGAATTCCAGCACCAGGTCAATCCATTGCTTGAGTAACGGAGGCACACTGTACCAATAGAACGGATACTGCCAAATAATAATATCATGTTGTAAAAGCAATTCTTTCTCAGTTGAAATACTGATACTGAAATCAGGATAAAGCTCGTAGAGGTCGTGAAAAGTAATATTGTTGGATTCAGGAAGCACCCTGATCAGGGAATTATGAATCCTTGATTTTTCGTAAAGCGGGTGAGCAAAGAGAATGAGAATTTTATTCATATATGCTAACGGACGATCAATATTCAAAGATAATACTACCGGATTAAAGGCGGGAAACAAAATAGGTACGGATTACAGATACTACTATCGGCGGAAACGCCTGCCTACCGTTTACATACCTGAATGATATTGGATAAGATAAAATAAGTTGAAATCAATAATAATCCATTCTTAACAGACAGCAGGCAGGGATGTACGGATTACAGATACAGATCTAACCGAAAATGGATCTCTGCAAAAATTAATAACCAAGGGAAAATGAAACGGAGATTAAAGCCTTCGTTTCATTTTCCCTTGGTTGTAAAAAAAGTACTGATAACGGATTCATTATCTTCGCGGAACGGATGTACAGAATATATATCATTAAAAATTATCTGTAATCTGTACATCCGATTCCGCGTTAATAAAGAATCTGTAATCCGTACCAGCCTGTTGGCAAAGGTTATTGATAAGATGGTTGCACATTCATATTATAAAACAGGAACGACCAGATATCTGCCTGCTCCTCTATGGTTTTGGAAATCGGTTTGCCTGCACCATGACCGGCTTTCACATCAATCCTGATCAGCAGCGGATTTTTATTTTCTTTTCTCTTTTCCTGCAATGTCGCAATGTATTTAAAAGAATGTGCGGGTACTACACGGTAATCGTGATCTGCTGTTGTCACCATGACTGCAGGGTATTCAACATCCTGGCGAATATTGTGCAATGGTGAGAATTTGTAAAGGTTATTGAATTGATCGAGACTATCGCTGGAACCATATTCAACTACCCAGCCCCAGCCGACGGTAAATTTGTGAAAACGTAGCATATCCATCACTCCTACTGCCGGGAAGGCTACCTTGAAAAGATCAGGTCGCTGGTTTACAACTGCACCCACAAGCAAGCCTCCATTTGATCCACCAAGAAGTGCCAGCTTTTCCGGGCTGGTATATTTTTCTTTGATGAGGTATTCAGCTGCACTGATGCAATCATCAAAAACATTCTGTTTTTTAAACAACCTGCCGTCCTCGTGCCATTTCTCTCCGTATTCTCCACCACCACGCAGATTCACCAACGCGTATACGCCACCATTTTCAAGAAGTACTAACCGAGAAGCACTGAATGAAGGTGACAGGCTTATGTTAAATCCACCATAACCATAAAGTAATGTCGGGTTATTGCCATCAAGCTTCAAACCTTTCCGGTGAACAATAAACATCGGAATTTTTGTTCCATCCTTGCTGGTAAAAAATATCTGTTTTGTTTCGTAATCATCCGGATTAAATTTCACGTCCGATTTGCGGAATACTTCAGAAGTTCCTGCAGCAATATCATATTTATAAATTGTTGGAGGATATGTGAAAGATGTGAACGTATAGAAGATAACTTTATCATCTGCTTTCCCACCGAAACCAGAAGCTGTTCCGAGCGCAGTCAGATCAATTTCATGTTCAATTTTTCCAGTCAGGTCATACTGATAAGCATGCGTGGTAACATCTTTAAGATAGGTTGTGAAAATTTTTCCACCGCCTGTGCTTACACTCTGGAGTAACTCACCTTTTTCAGGAATAATCTCTTTCCAGTTTTCCTGTTCCGGTTTTGCAGGATCAATTAAAACAACTTTCTGATTCGGCGCTCCTTTATCGGTTTGCACGATGAGGAGGTTGTCAATATTATTGACAATATTGGCATTATCTTCAAAACCTTTAAAGATCATTTTAAAATCTTTCTGGTTCGCAGAAAGGTCCTTACTATATAGTTCTGTACCATCAGTACCTTCTGAAACATTGATGACCAGGAATCGTTCGTCTTCAGTTGTCTGAGCTCCGTAGTAACGCAGTGGGTATTTTTTGTTTTCGTAAATCAGCTGGTCACTGGATTGGGGAGTGCCGATTTTGTGATAATAAACTTTATGAAATTCATTTTTACTGGAGAATTCCTTTCCTTTCACAGGTTCATCATATCGACTATAATAAAATCCATCGCCTTTCCATGAAGCTCCAGAGAACTTTACCCAGTTAAGCTGGTCATCAAGTTTCTTCATTGTTGCGATCTCCATGATATTAATTTGCTGCCAGTCGGAACCTGACTGATTGATGGCATAAGCCATATAACGGCTATCCTTACTGGCACCCAGCAGTGATACTGCTGCAGTTCCATCATCCGACATCTTATTTGGATCCAGGAAAACTTTGGGTTCACCATCAAGTCCTTTCTGATAATAGATTACAGATTGGTTCTGTAAACCATCATTCTTGCTGAAGAAATAATATTCTCCTTCACGGAATGGTGATGAAAACTTTGGGTAATTGAATATTTCACTCAAACGATCCTTGATCTTACTCCGAAAAGGTATTTGTTCCAGGTAACCGAAAGTCACTTTGTTTTGTGCAGTAACCCACGATTCAACATTCGAGGCTGTATCATACTCGAGCCAACGATATGGATCAGCCACCTTATTTCCGAAATAAGCATCTGAAAGAGAATCCTTATCCGTACACGGATAAGATACTGCAATAGCAGGAAACAGGCTGGCCTGTTCATTCTTTTTTTCCTGGGAACAGGCGCCCAGGGCTCCCAAACCAACAGTTAACAGCATAAATTGAATACCTTTTTTCATGGGATTTTAGAATTTGAATAATGCATCGCAAATTTATGTTTCCGGCTGCAATGCGTAAGTCCTCCTACATTGAAATGTGTTGATCAGTTATCGAACACATACTGAATCAGGTTGGCACCCATTTTCAATGCTTTGGTTCGTGCCTCAGGTGAATCATGATGCACTTCCGGATCTTCCCAGCCATCACCCAGATCTGTTTCCACAGAATAAAAACATACAAGCCTGCCATTAAAGATCAACCCGAGTCCCTGGGGTGGTTTGTTATCGTGCTCGTGAATTTTGGGCAATCCATTGGGAAAGCTGAATTTCTGGCGATAAACAGGATGAGAAAAAGGAAGTTCCACAAAATCGAGTTCCGGGAATACTCTTTTCATTTGCGGCCGGATAAACTGATCCATGCCATAATTGTCGTCGATGTGCAGGAAGCCTCCTCCTGTAAGATAATTCCGCAGGTTCTCAGCTTCCTGTGGTGAGAAAACTACGTTACCGTGACCGGTCATATGAATGAACGGGTAATTAAAAATTTCGGGACTTCCTACTTCCACTATTCCTTGCTCTGGATCAATATTGGTGGCCAGTTGCTGGTTGCAATAACGGATCAGGTTGGGTAGCGATGTCTCGAGATTGGCATACCAGTCGCCGCCGCCGCCATATTTCAACAAAGCAATTTTATAAGAAGGCGATCCGGAAAATGCTGTCAGGAACACAGTCAGTAGTACTATCAGAAAATTCCTTGCTTTTAACATGTTACAAATTTAGTAATACCTGATGCTTTTAAGTGTCGTTTCTTTTGAAATCAGGTTTTCAGCAATGTTATAGTATGACAGGCAACCATTCCAGCGGTCTCGGTACGCAGCCGATTATCACCCAGAGAAACCGGGATCCAGTTTTTATTTACGGCAAGTTGCACTTCTGCAGGTGTGAAATCACCTTCCGGACCAATAAGAATGGTGATCGTATCTCGTTTATCAATATCTGCATTTTTTAACGGTATCCGTGGAGTATCATTGCAATGCGCAATATAACCGGACGCCGAATTTGAAACAAAGTTGTCAAATATTTCTGGTTCCCGTAATACAGGAATAAAAGGATTCAGACTTTGTTTCATGGATGCAATCAACACCTTTTCAAATCGATCGGAATTTATTTTCCTTCTTTCCGAACGCGCACATATCACCGGAGTTATTTCCTCCACTCCTATTTCAGTAACTTTTTCAAGAAGCCATTCCATCCGGTCGTTGAGTTTGGTAGGCGCGATAGCCAAATGAATATGAAAAGGCCGTTTCTCAGCTGTGTTTCTTTCAAGAAGCTTACATTCACATTTTTTAGGATGAGGTTTGATGATCTCTGCTTTGCTGATTATACCTTTTCCATCCATAACCAAAATGTGATCGCCCGAATTTAGTCGTAGTACTTTAATTGCATGCAGCGATTCACTCTCATCCAGAATAATTATTTCCTTACTTAAAAACGGAGTGTAAAATACGTTCATATTAATAACCCATTCCAATAAAAAAACCTCTACTCATTTTCGGAGCAGAGGTAATATTTAATTTCTAATTTCCAATTATTAATTTCTTTCGGCAACAACTTCCACTTTAGGAGCAGCAGCCAGGATTTCCGATGAAGCACCATCGGCATACTGACGGAAGTTTTTGATAAAAGCAGAAGCGAGATCCTGAGCCTTTGCATCGTAAGCTGATTTATCCGACCAGGTTTCACGGGGATTCAGAATTTCGGCAGGAATGCCAGGACATGCTTTGGGGAAACGAAGTCCGAATACCGGAAGTGTATCGTATTCCACCTTATCAAGCTCACCATTCAGTGCAGCGGTAATCAGAGCACGTGTATAAGGAAGTTTGATCCGGGAACCTATTCCATAAGCTCCACCTGACCAGCCGGTATTAACCAGCCAAACATGTACTTTATTTTCACGAAGCTTTTTACCAAGAAGTTCGGCATAAGCAGCAGGATGCAAAGGAAGAAATGCCTTTCCAAAACAAGCAGAGAAGGTTGTGGTTGGTTCCGTAATACCCATTTCGGTACCGGCAACTTTAGCAGTATAACCCGAAATAAAATGATACATAGCCTGGCCAGCATCAAGGCGGCTTATCGGAGGTAATACTCCAAATGCATCAGCGGTAAGAAAGAAAATATTTTTAGGAGTATTTCCAACTGATAGCGGTTTTGCATTGTCAATGAAGTTCACCGGGTAGGCAACGCGCGTATTCTCTGTTTTGTTCGTGCTATCATAATTAACCGTTGTAGTTCCTTCATAGAAATCGGTATTCTCCAGAAGTGAACCAAACCGGATCGCATTAAAAATCTGTGGTTCCTTTTCAGCTGACAGGTTTATACACTTTGCATAGCATCCGCCTTCGAAATTAAAAACAGATTTCGTTGCCCATCCATGTTCATCATCCCCGATAAGGGCACGGTTGGGATCAGCTGAAAGAGTGGTTTTACCAGTTCCAGATAATCCAAAGAAGATGGACACATCACCATTCTTTCCTTCGTTAGCTGAACAATGCATGGAAAGTGCCTGCCGATGCTGTGGAAGAACGTAGTTCAAAACAGAGAAAATTCCTTTTTTAATTTCGCCGGTATATCCGGTACCACCAATGAGAATAATCTGTTTGGTAAAATTCAACACTGCAAAATTGTGTTGGCGGGTTCCGTCAGTTTCCGGAATCGCGCGGAACCCGGGAGCGGAAATGATAGTCCAGTCGGATTTTGCGGTAAGGATTTCTTCCTTAGTTGGACGGAGAAAAAGATTATTGGCGAAAAGATTTTGCCATGGGGTTTCAGTAACTACCCTCACATTCAACCTGTATTCCGGATCCGCGCAAGCATAACAGTCACGTACGTAAACTTCGCGACCGGTAAGATAGGCTGTAACCCGATTATAGAGTTGATCAAACTTTTCAGGAGTGAATTTTATATTGATATCACCCCACCAAACATTCTTTTCTGTTTCTGAGTCGCAAACTATGAACTTATCCTTTGGTGATCTCCCGGTAAACTCCCCGGTATCAACAGCCAAAGCTCCGGTATCAGTCAATTCACCCTCACCCCTTATAATTGTTTCTTCTATCAGCTCAGCAGGAGTAAGGTTCCAATAAGCGGCCGATACGTTCTGCAACCCCAGGTCAGCGACACTAGCATCCGGGGATTTCAAACCAAATTCATTCATGTGCTTCGACTTTTTAAGAGAATTGCAAAGGTAAAGAAAAAAATCGCGCGTGAAAAGTCTGTTAGCGTTTGTGCCTGGCTGGTTGATTTTCAGCTATTTGAACCAAATTATTGCCTTTAAATTGAGTTTTCACTTCCGACACAAAATCCTCCCTTTCTTTTTCGCTTAATTCATTGAGTTTAAAGCAATAATCTACCTCTCCTTCCCTTCCCCAGGGCATGATTTCCATAGTAATGGAACTTTTCTTTCTTTCTTTCAGGGAATTTATCATGGAATCCATGGATTCACGGGCCTTTGAGTCGATTCCTTCACCAATTGAAATAAAAGATACTATAAGCCGGTAATTTGTATCGTTTTTCATAGTTGCATCTCCGGTAGTTGTAGAAGTATTAGCAGTAGTTCCGCCTGAATTATTTTTTGAATCCGCCGAAGAAGTTGTACCGGTCGATGTACTTGTTGACGCTTCTTTTGTTGATCCGCAAGATGCTGAAAGTATTACAGCCAGCAAGGGGTATATGAGTAGTATTTTCATGTTTATTATAATTAAGGTTTCTGTTAAAATTAAACTTTACAAATTGAATTCACAATTGGATCCTCAAATGAATTATCTATTGAATCCCATATATCTCATCATACTTTCCTTTCACATATTTCATAAACGCACCAAAATCCAATTCACTGCCTGTAACGTTTTTGCAAAGTTCGTTTGAGGTAAACAACCTGCCATGCCGGTGAATTTTTTCACGAAGCCATTGTAACAGGAGCAACATGTTACCTTGTTCCAATTGAGCTTCCAGACCATTAATTTCCTCCTGAGCCTTTCCGAAAAACTGTGCCGCATAAAAACTCCCGATGGAATAGGTAGGAAAATACCCAAAGCTTCCATGTGACCAGTGGACATCCTGCAACACCCCACGTGTATCATTGGGAACAACAATCCCCAGATATTGCTTGTATGCCGCGTTCCATGCATCGGGCAAGTCTTCAACTTTTAATTTTTGTTCAATCAAAGCAACTTCCAATCCGAAACGGATCATAACATGGAAGTGATAAGTTAACTCGTCGGCATTAGTACGGATCAGTGACGGTTCCACTTTATTGATTGATTTATAAAAATGATCCGGATTTACTCCCGAGAGCTGTTCCGGGAAAATATTTTGTAATTGCTGGTAATTTGCTTTCCAGTACCCCTTCGATCGACCAACATTATTCTCCCACAAACGTGATTGTGATTCGTGAATCCCCAGCGAGAGAAACTCCCCGGAAGGCAATCCATAATCGTCAAAGGGTAACCCTTGTTCATAAAGAGCATGTCCGCCTTCATGAATACAGCTCCATATCATTTCGCACAGATCGTTTTCGTTGATTCGTGTTGTAACCCTGACATCACGACTGTTAAAATTGATCGTGAAAGGGTGCGATGATATATCCTGCCTCCCGGCGGTAAAATCAAATCCCATTTGCTTTAGCAATCCGATACCAAAATCCCATTGTTTTTGGCGGTCGTAATGCAGCCGTGTGAAGTCATCGTTTATTACCGGCTTTGACATAATGGTTTTTACATAGGGTACCAGTTCTTTCTTAACTGAATCAAACAAAGGAATCAACTGGGCAGTTGTCATACCTGGTTCATACTGGTTCAGAAGTGCATCGTATGGATGTTCTGCATAACCAAGTAATTCACATTCTCTTAGTTTTAACTCCACCAATTTCTGTAAAGCAGGAGCAAATAACCTGAAATTATTTTCCTTTTTTGCCTGCTGCCATTTTTGAAATGCTTCAGAAACAGATTTGCTCATTTCCATCACAAATGCATTGGGCAGCTTTATGCGATCATTAAAGTTGCGAAGTGCTTCTTTTATATTTCGTTTTTCTTTTTCACTCAGGCCATTTGAATCCGTCAGTTCCCTGATCAGTTTACCAAGCTCGTCGGAGCTTCCTGTTTCATGTGCTAACCCGGCCAATGTTGCAAGCTGTCTGGATCTGGATACAGCTCCCTTTTCCGGCATGTATACTTCCTGGTCCCACTGTAGCAGGCCTGCTGCATAATTAATATCCGAATACTTTTTTAAGTGATCGTGGAATTTTGTGAAATTGCTGGTCATCGTAATTTTTATTTAAACATGGAACAGGCAGAAATTATTCCATCATTAATTCAGATTATTAAAATTGTATCACTTTTTTCGCAGTGCCACCAGTAGGTACACCCATCCCACAATAAACAACACTCCGCCAAGTGGAGTAACAGGTCCAAGCAGGGAAAGGTTTTCAATTCCCAAAAGTGACCTTATTGAAAGCAGGTAAAGAGATCCTGAAAAACAAATGATGCCGGCTATAAATGACGAACCTGCCATGTTCAACGCCTTCGATGGATGGGTCAAATAAAACAAGCCTGTAAACAAAAGGGCTAGCGTGTGATAAAACTGGTATCTGACACCTGTTTCAAAAACCTGGAGTTGATCTGGCGATAATAACGCTTTCAGGCTATGTGCACCAAAGG
>JANWID010000064.1 GCA_025450095.1 Bacteroidia bacterium
CCAGCAGCCCCACAATCTCACCCTGCTCCACATAGATTGAAACATGATCCACCACCACGCGGCTCTTATATCGTTTCACTAAATTCTCAGCTCGTAACAGCATAAATTAAAATTTTGGGGAACCCCTAAAAGATCGCTTAGACAAATGTAACCACTTTCGGTATATCAGAACAAAAACTGCAGGCTTCCCCTGATCCCGAATTTGGTAATATCGGGATTGTCGAGGTATGATAACCGGTACATAAAATCGAAACGGAGAATCTTAAGAATATTCTCCACGCCGAATCCTGCTTCCACATATGGTTTTGTGGATAATGAACCTACTTCATCAGGATTCACCAGGATATTCTTGTTCGCCTGCGAAAGGCTTCCGTAAACTCCGCGGAGGCTGGCCACCTCGCGCCATTTCAACTTCCGCAATAATGGAATTTTGTCGAGGAAAAATCCTTCGAAATGTTGTACCAGGAATAACGATCCATATTGATCGCTGGTGAATTCATAATAATTCATCATGTTGAATGCACCATAATCATAAAAATAAGATTCATTTCCCTGGTGAACATTCAGCAATGGATAGGGAACAGTGCCCCAGGTTTTACCACCTTCAACAGCGATGTAAGTATATCCGAAAGGAGGTACTTTCACTACATCATCAATTTTGGCAATCAGCTTATGATACTGGAAATCGCTCTCAAAAACATCTTTCAGTCCAGCCGTATAAATCAGCTGTGAAACAGGAAACTCGCTGCCCAGGCTGACTCTACCCGTTTCACCCTCAACGAATTTTTCCTGGTACGCAAAACGTACCTGTATTGTAATTTCAGTGGTGTTGAGCGAATTCTTTACTTCCGAATGCTCTTCATTAGTATAGTAACTGTAATCAAGTTCTCCCAGTGGATGCGGTTTGAGCAAGCCATGCGTAAGCGATAATTTATGTGAGTACCCCGAATACCATTCCTTCTCGTAAAACAAACGGTATCCTTCCAATTGAGTAAGCTTATTAGCCGGATTTCTCCTGAAAATTGACGCCAGGATATTATCATCCTGGAAGGCGTTTTCACTTTGCCCCAATTGTGCCACATCATATTTGTACCGCGCCCCAATGGCTTCCCTGGGTTTGGTTTTCAGGTAATACCGGAATCCTCCCATGTATTTGAATTCCTCGTCTTTTGTTCCATAGGCGACATACCCTTCCAGCCGCAGCCGGTTGCTGAATTCATTACTTGTACGGCCACCAAATTTGAAACGGTTCCCTTCGATTGCATTGAATGAATACAGAGTAAAGTAAGGACCGATCTCAAACCATCCCGCATCAATATACCCTGTCACAAACATGGTGATGATGTCCACATATGTTTTAAATGCAGGCAACGATTTGATGGTATCCACCATAAAATAAATCTTCTTCTCACGATCACTAAGTGAATCATGGCGCGCAGAGTTCCAGAATTCATCCGGTTTGTTGAATGAACCTTCAAGCACTTTGATATTTTCAGTTCCCTTGAAAACAGAATCCGGTGCAGGTTGGTTGAATTTAAAATCACGGTACGATGCCGATCTTCTTCCAATCAGCCCGATCCCATCCTTCCTGGCTGCAAAATCCACCACCAACAGTTCCTTTATCAGCATCCAGTTGGTATCGTTGATGCGTGAATATTCTTTTACCACAGCAAGATCTTCCACGAAATTGATGTTTGCATCTTCAGCAATACGCATATCAATTTTCCGTACGGCAAAAGTTGTATCGTGTATCCAGCAATCGCCGGTGAAAGTCAGCTCCTGTTTTCTCCGGGGTTTAAACTTCAGCTTGTAGCACCACTGGTTATCTAAAAAAGCAGAATCGGTCAGATAGTATTTGTAATAAACGGTACCGATATTTGAAATAGGGCTCACAAAGCTTTTCCCGAAAATGTCAATATAGTTATCGTAAACATCCACATTGGTGTACATATCGCCGAGAAATTGAGTCACTGATTCGTTCTCCAGCCCTGAAACTTTGCTGGCTTTTATGAATTCACGGCTCTCACGCGGATTGCTTTTGTAATAGAAATCGGATAGTGTTTCTGTTATGAAAAAAGGCAGGAAGGGTTTGCTGTTCGTAACGGTACTGTCAATGTTATCGAAAATAAATGCAAAGGGTTTGATCAGTTTCTTGTCCTTAAAGTCGGGAGGAATATCGGTCATGTCGAATTCCATCTTGCTATACACCTCGTATTGGTATGCATCCAGGTGCTTTTTGTCGTTCTCATCCTTGTGATCGATTACTTTCCGTAACAAAATCAGGGCAGGATTTTCACCAGCTTTAATAACGACTTCCTTCAGCTCCACTTTACTGACTTTTAAAAGAAAGTTCGCCGTCTGTGAAGTGCCTTTCCTGATTTTAAGTGACACCGGGATATAACCTACATACGATGCCGATAGAGAATCGGTAGCCTGGTCTGTTTCCAGGGAATAATTTCCATTAATATCGGTAGTGGTACCTATCCGGGTACCTTTGAAAGCTACGTTGGCAAACGGGATGGGTTCGTTGGTTAGTGCGTCGGTAACTTTCCCCGAAACAGTAGTCACCTGGCCGGATACCTGGAACCGGAATGCACATATTATTAAAGTGCAAAGAAAGATGAAACGCAATCGTTCCGAAAGGTATAGCATACTCCAGATCCGGTTCAATTCCAAACGAACGAATTTCCGCAATTTAAGTTTCAATTTGTTCCCAGAATTCCACCGCACGCCGCAAGTGAGGAATAACAATAGTGCCGCCTACAATTGTCGCTATTGAAAACACTTCAAATACTTCTGTTTTGGAGACACCGCTTTCTTGACATTTTAACAGGTGATATTTGATGCAGTCATCACACCGTAATACCATAGAAGCAACTAACCCGAGCATTTCTTTTGTTTTCACCGGTAACGCGCCATCCGTATAGGTGTTGGCATCGAGGTTGAAAAGCCGCCGGATTACCAGGTTATCCTCTGAAAGAATCCGCTCGTTCATCCGTGAACGGTACTCATTAAACTCATCAGGTCCGCTGCTCATGGGTGTAAAAATAATTTATTCCCGCCGTATTCAGTAAGGTGTTTAAAAATCATTTTATAGAAATTCAGAATTAAATTATTATCCGGACAAACCGTAAAACTATCGGTGGCTGATGATTATGTTTGCGGCATGATCAAAATAACAAAAATCAGGGAGTATGAAAACCTTCATATCCTGTTATGGCTTTTGAAAGATAGCTGTTGGGTATTGAACTGGAAAGTAGGTGGAATTATCATGATTCTGCCAACCATTGCAGTAGCCATATATATAACGTGGCTTTGGAGACATAAAATTTCCGAATTGTTCCACAACCTGGCTGTGTGCTTCTGGATCACTGCAAATTCAGTTTGGATGATCGGTGAGTTCTATTATGAAGATGGAACGCGACCCATATCCACCATATTTTTTATTGGCGGCCTGCTGTTGATGTTTATTTATTATGTTTTTCTTTTGCCGAAAAAGAAACAAATAAATTGAACCTGTCTTTTATGCAGCCTGTTCTTTCAATTTTCTTTTCAGAACTGCTGCGGAAACCCAGATTCCGATTTCATACAACAAAAATAACGGTATGGCCACCAGCACCTGGCTTGTAACATCCGGCGATGGTGTAATCAATGCTGCGATAATGAGTATAACGACCATCGCATGTTTGCGATAGTTTCTTAAAAAAACCGGTGTGACCAGTCCAACTTTTGAAAGAAAATAAATAACAACCGGCAATTCAAAAACAACTCCGGATGAAAGGGTGAGCATTGTAACTGTAGAAATATATGAACCCAGACTGATCTGATTTGCCACTTGCTCACTGATGCGGTAGCTGCCAAGGAAATTAATTGATAGCGGACTGATCACATAATATCCGAACAGTACGCCCATGATAAAAAGCAGGGAACTGAAAAAAACCACTCCCCTGCTATATTTTTTTTCCTTCTGTGAAAGTGCAGGTTTTATAAACCGCCAGATTTCCCAAATAAAATAAGGAAAGGCCATAACGAATCCGCAAATAAAAGCAGCATACAGGTGCGTTGTGAACTGACCGCTGATATCAATATTGATCAGGCTGAACGGAATTTCAGTGATGCAAAGATCCAGTGAAAACATTTCCGACAATCTGCAAAGGATCCGGTAAGTAAGAAAATCAGGATTTTTTGCGCCGAGGATTATTTTATCGAATAATATTTCCGGATTCAGAAAAGCTATCAATCCGAAAATCACTATGGCAGCAGCCGATCGTACCAGGTGCCAGCGCAGCGCCTCCAGGTGATCGAGAAATTGCATTTCCGTATTCGGATCTTTTCGCTTGCCGGAGAACATAAGTCCGCAAAAGTAGGCTGGATTTCACGATGTCAGAATGCAAATATGCTATAACCTGGGATAGTTTATTTTAAATAATTAACTGCCAACAACTTAAAAAGGAATCTGCTGTGAATTCTATTTCCGTAAATAAATGAAAATAAATTATTGAAAAATCATAACTTTCTCATTATAAGCATTATAATTCATGAACTATTTTTTTAAATAATTCCCTCCTTCAGCAAATCATGAAGGTGTATAAATCCGTAATACTTTTCTCCTTCGGCAACCACCAGCTGCGTAATATTGTTCAGTTTCATTAGCTGGAGTGCATCTACTGCCATGGTATCGGGACTGATTGTTTTAGGATTACGGGTCATGATATCAGCAGCGGTGACGGAATTAAATGCGAATTCCTTTTCCATCATTCTGCGTAAATCACCATCGGTAATAATTCCTTTCAGTTTGTCATTATCTACAACTGCAGTTGCACCAAGTCTTTTTGAAGAAATCTCCAAAATCACAGTATTCAGCGGGTCAGAAGATTTTACCTGTGGCGTGGGGTTGTGTGGGTATACGTCGTTTACTTTCAGATAAAGGCGTTTACCGAGCGCACCACCGGGATGATATTTCGCAAAATCATTTCCTGTGAAACCTTTGAAATCAAGAAGGCAGACAGCCAGTGCATCACCCATAGCCACCTGAGCTGTTGTACTGCTGGTGGGAGCAAGATTATGCGGACAAGCTTCTTTTTCAATGGTAGTATTCAGCAATAAATCGGATTGTTTTGCCAGGTAAGAATTAACATCGCCAACCATTCCGATGAGCTTGTTTCCTCCTGTTTTTATGAGTGGAACTAACACTTTGATTTCAGGAGTGTTGCCGCTTTTTGAAATACATATTACTACATCATTATGTTGTATCATTCCAAGATCACCATGAATAGCATCTGCTGCATGCATAAAAACCGATGGCGTACCTGTAGAATTCAGTGTAGCAACTATTTTCTGCGCCACAATCGCGCTCTTTCCAATCCCGGTAATGATCACCCGACCTTGCGAAAAATGTATTAATTTTACAGCCTCAATAAAATCTTTGTCGATAAATGTTTTTAGTCCACGTATAGCTTCAGTCTCTGTTTCGAGTGTCCGAAGTGCCATTTCGACTATTTCCAGGTCAGATTTCAAAATAAAAAAATTTACTTGTTAATATTACGTTAGAATTGTATATATTTATACAACAAAATTATCAAATTTAATAAGAGTGAAATGAGTTTCATTGTTGAAGAGAGTCAATTATTAACGAGCCTGCAGAAGTTTTTCGGTTACGAATCATTCAAAGGTGATCAGGAAGCAATAATTAAAAACGTACTGGAAGGAAACGACACCTTTGTAATTATGCCTACCGGTGGTGGCAAATCGATGTGTTACCAATTACCGGCTTTGTTGAGTGAAGGTACTGCAATTGTTATATCACCGCTGATTGCGCTTATGAAAAACCAGGTGGATGCCATCCGGGGGTTCGGTTCGGATGAGGGTATTGCGCATTTTTTAAATTCATCATTAACCAAAGCGGAAACACTTCAGGTAAAGAAGGATATTCTGAAAAAGAAAACCAAACTTCTGTATGTCGCTCCCGAGTCCCTCACCAAGGAAGAGAATGTAGCCTTCCTGAAAGAAATTAAAATATCATTTTTTGCAATTGACGAAGCACATTGCATTTCGGAATGGGGACATGATTTCCGGCCTGAATACCGGCGTTTGCGCCCGATCATAGAACAGATCGGAAAGCTACCCATCATTGCGCTGACAGCAACGGCAACTGAAAAAGTACAATTGGATATTCAGAAGAACCTGAATATGCAGAATGCATCCATATTCAAATCTTCTTTTAACAGGCCAAATCTTTATTATGAAATCCGCCCCAAAGTGGATGTGATGAAAGAAATTATCCGGTATGTAAAGAATAACCTCGGCAAATCAGGAATTATATATTGCCTCAGTCGTAAAAAAGTGGAGGAAGTTGCCGAAACACTTTCAGTCAATGGCATCAAAGCACTTCCTTATCATGCCGGACTCGATGCTACCGCACGGGCACGACACCAGGACATGTTCCTGATGGAAAAAACCGATGTTATAGTTGCAACCATTGCTTTCGGAATGGGAATCGATAAACCGGATGTTCGCTTTGTAATTCATCACGACATTCCAAAAAGCCTGGAAGGGTATTACCAGGAAACAGGACGTTCTGGCAGAGATGGACGTGAAGGACGGTGTGTTGCTTTCTACAGCTATAAGGATATTGAAAAGCTGGAAAAATTTATGAAAGGCAAACCTGTTGCAGAACAGGAAATCGGCAAACAGTTATTGCTGGAAACGGTTGCCTATGCTGAAACTTCCGTGTGCCGTCGCAGGGTACTGCTTCATTATTTCGGTGAACAATACGATCAGGATAATTGTCACAGTTGCGATAATTGCCTCCATCCTAAAACACAAATAGAAGCTCAGGATGAAGTTCAGTTACTCCTCGAAGCTGTGCTGGCCGTAAAAGAAAAATTCGCATCTGAGCATATTGTAAATGTGATCTCCGGAAGGGAAGATAAAGTAATTAAAGATTACCAGCATTCCAGCCTCGAAGTTTTCGGCGAAGGTGCTGACAAGGATCCGAAATTCTGGACCGCTGTTGTCCGGCAATCACTGCTGGGTGGGTTGCTTACAAAAGATATCGACAATTACGGTCTGCTTAAAATTACACCTAAAGGTCGTGACTTCCTTAAAAACCCGGTTTCTTTCCCGATCACCCAGGATCATGATTATGATGATGCAGAAGGTGGCGATGACGATGAACCTTCCGGATCAGGTGGCGGTGGAAGCGCTGCTGATGCAGAACTTTTTGCCATGCTAAAGGATCTTTGTAAAAAAGTTGCCAAGCAAAAAAATGTTCCGCCTTTTGTTGTATTCCAGGAAACTTCATTGGAAGAAATGGCGATCCAGTACCCGGTTACCATGGATGAGCTGAAAAATATCAGTGGTGTGGGTCATGGTAAAGCTCAAAAATTCGGAAAGCCGTTTATTGAACTCATTTCACATTATGTCGATGAAAATGAAATCGACCGGCCAATGGACCTGGTGGTTAAGTCGGTTGTAAATAAAAGCGGACTCAAAGTTTATATCATACAGAATATCGACCGGAAGCTTTCGCTGGATGATATTGCTGATGCCAAAGGAATTTCTTTAAGCGATATCATCAATGAAATTGAAGTGATTGTTTCCTCCGGTACCCGGATTGATATTAACTATTACCTGAATGAAGTAATTGATGAAGAACGTCAGCAGGAAGTATATGATTATTTCCGGACCGCTGAAACCGACAGCATTGATGTGGCAACAACCGAGCTTGGTATGGATGAATATTCAGAGGATGAAATCCGGCTGATGCGTATCAAGTTCATGAGCGAGATGGCGAACTGATTGACGATTTACAATTGTCGAATGACCTCAGTCCAGGCACAGTGCAGGTTTATAATATTTCGTTAAGGAGCCTCCAAAAATCGCTTTGACAAGGCATGCGAATTATTTAAAACCGGAGTTTACATAAGGTAAATGAGGATTTTAAAAAATTCACATAACGAAGTATAAGTAGATTTTTCGAGGCTCCTTAAAAAAGAAACGGGTAGTCACTATTACATGACCCCCGTTTCATTACCCGGACACTAAATATTTTCAGTGAAGATTATTTAATCTTTCACATCATATTCTCTCCAGCTTCTTTCTATATATTTTTCATCGTTTTCATCGCGGGGATGCACACCCATAACGATGTGGCCTTTTTTAACTCCGGCCTCATATAGCTTCGCACGGGCTTCCGGAATTCCGGAACCGATCAATGCTCCAATAATTCCACCTGTGAGTCCACCGGCACCTGCACCTGCGAGTCCCGCAGCAATAGGTCCGGCGATTAATATACCAAGCCCTGGTATCACCAGGCTTGTTCCCAGTGCTGCAATTACACCGGTAATTGCTCCGATAGTTCCACCAATCGCCGAACCTTTGCCTGCACCTTCCGCAGCCTTGGTTCCGATAACGGTTTCTTCCATATCGCTTGAATAATACTTTTTACGGGTATCTTCCGACATAATAACATTTACGTCATCTTTCGTATAGCCACGTTCATGCAGTGTGCTATATGCCCTTTCAGCTGTATCTCGGTCACGGAACATGCCTGTAACCATACGGCCTTTCTTTTCATTATAATTTGGATTATCGCTCATTTTGGTTTTTTTTATAAGTGAATAATTATATTAATGTTTGGGAGGTACTTTGTCATAATCTTTTACAGAACTGTCCGGCACCAGGTACATATTCTTATTATTGCTTGCCGGTTTTTTCTGTTCTGCAGGCACATTACTTTTATTTTGTGGTGGAGGCACATTACTGCGTTCCGGGGTAGTAATACTTTTTACTTTTACAGTACCGGCAAGATCATATTCCTTATTTTCCATCAGCATATAGCTGGTACCATCTTTTCTTACCACCATTCCATTAGCTTTAACACGCAGACCGTTGTCCAGAAGTATCGATTCGGTCACTATATTTTGCTTTCCGTTACGCGTCACTGTTACAGTTCCGTTTTTCATTATGATACCATCCGTTGAAACAGTTGAAACAGGAGGGTTTTTCTGACTCCTGTTTTCCTGGGGTTTAACAGAGGTATGATCAGGAGGAGCTGCCTGGTCTTCGGACAGGTCATTCAAATCACGCTGACG
>JANWID010000065.1 GCA_025450095.1 Bacteroidia bacterium
CAATTGTAAACTTAAAAACCCGGTGTATGAGAAAAAGTCTACTTCCTGTTTCCCTTCTCGTGGGAACTATTTTACTTACAAATCTTACCAACGCGCAGCAAGCCGATCGATTTGCTTATGCTGTTACTGATGTTCAGCAACAAGGTTCGAACTGGAATTATCTCCGGAAAATAAACCTCCAGACCGGCGAATACGGCGCGATATTGCTGAGTGGAAATGATGTGAACCAGGTAGCATATGATGCAGCCTCACGTAAACAGCTTTCCACACCTATGACTGATGCCCGCTATGGGACTTATGTCAATGCAGCTTTTGCTACCGGTGTAGCCGCTGTTGCTTATGATAAAAAGAACAATCGTCTCTATTATACTCCTATGCTCTTTGATCAGTTGCGCTATATTGATATGAAGACAATGAAAGTGTATTATGTAACCGACCAGGTGTTTACGGGTAAAGCGCAAAAATCATCAACACAGAATGATATAGTAACCCGCATGGCTATCGCATCAGATGGTAATGGTTATGCGATGACCAATGATGGCACTCAGTTGATTCGTTTCAGTACCGGTAAAAAATTACAGATCACCGACCTGGGCACCCTGGTGGATGATCCGGCAAACAAAACGGTTTCAGTTCATAATTCCTGCAGCAGTTTCGGAGGTGATATGATCGCTGATGATGATGGTAACCTTTATGTTTTTTCTGCCCGCAATCATGTATTCCGGGTTAATATTGAATCAAGAGTAGCTACACATCTTGGTGTTATCTCCGGGCTTCCCAATGGATTTACTGTGAATGGAGCTGTAGTGAGCGATAACAATGAAGTTCTCGTGGCCAGCGCCGTTCAGGCCGGTTCCTGGTTTGTGGTAGATTCAAAATCATGGGCGGCTGCTCCTTATAAACTGGAGGGCACAACATGGCAGAGTTCCGATCTTGGAAATAGCAACGTATTAATAACTAAACCAAAAACAACTGCACCACAGTTATTGTCCCGTACAATACCTGTAAGTCCCGGTGATGGCAAAATAAATATTTTCCCCAACCCTGTTACAAGTAACCAGTTTGTTATCCAGTTCAACGATCTGGAAGCCGGCAATTATTCAGTCACAGTAACTGATGTAACAGGCCGCCAGGTGATGCAACAGGTGGTGAATGTGAATGCAGATAACCAGACACAAACGATCAGGCTCGCGGATGCAACAGCTAAGGGAGTTTATCTGGTAAAAGTTTCCGACGGAGCAAGTAAATCTATTTTCAGTACAAAGCTTGTTGTACAATAAACAATGTCCCTGACGTAAAAAAAGAGTTGACATCTCCTTAGAGCTGTCAACTCTTTTTTATTTTTCTTTCACCTTCCAGATCAGCTTTACATGTTTAGCCGTGGAAGAAAAATCTTCGCATTTATGATCCCCGCCCCCTTCCATGCCTCCTGATGGTGAACAAATGGATTTACATTGTTCATCATACAGTGTATTAAACTGGTCGCAGCAATCAGCCGTGTAGAGGAATACCCGTTTCCCATTATATAGATATTCATCAATCTGTATCGGGGGATACTCGATCTTTTTCTTTTCGATATTATCGATCTCCTCCCTCAGGCAGGCAGGGATAGAATCATTGTCGGTTGATTTATTTTGTTTTTCCTTGCTACTGCTGTTACAACTGATCAATACCAGCACGATGAATACAAGCCATGTATTTTTCATGATAAAAGTTTGCGTAAAGGTTAGAGTATATTTTCGTTTATCCGCCTCCCAAAGTTAAGGAGGATCCTATAGCACTGTTTCGGCTATGGCAAACGTCCGGATCGGGACACTTTTTTTATTTTGAAGGAGTTTTCCAGATCATTTTCACATGTGTGGCCGTTACCGAAAAGTCGGGGCATTTGCCATCTCCCTTGCCGGTAATACCTCCACTGGGCGAACAGATGGACGCGCAATCTTCGTTATATAAAGTATTATACTGATCACAGCAGGGAGCAGTGAAGAGAAAAACTCTTTTGTCCTGGTAACGGTATTCATCGATCTGTACAGGTTTGTCGGGCGAACCCGGCTTGTCAATGATAGATTGTACACAAGCGGGTAAACTATCTTTTTTGTTGCATTCACTTGCAGATACGAATGGCAATGCCAGTAATAGTAATAAATACTTCATGATCGGTGTTTGATATTTGTTAGGGTATCTTTGCATACCCTGCCTAATGCTTACAAAGGGCAGGCCATTTTTGTAAAATTATCATTTTGGAAAAAAGCAATTTTGTTGACCAGATACGAATATTCTGTAAGAGCGGCCATGGTGGTGCGGGAAGCCGTCATTTTATGCGCAATAAATTCACGGCGATGGGTGGCCCGGATGGGGGTGATGGAGGTCGTGGCGGGCATATTATTCTAAAAGGGAACAGTAACCTGTGGACCCTTTTACACCTGCGATACTTTAAGAATGTGCTTGCCGAAGATGGGGAAAGTGGCAGCGGGAATAATAAGACGGGGAGATTTGGAAAGGATGTCATTATTGAAGTGCCATTGGGAACGATCGCAACGGATGAAACTACGGGTAACCAGGAAGTGGAAATACTGGAAGATGGCCAGGAAGTGATCTGGATTTCGGGCGGACGCGGTGGATTAGGTAATGCGCAATTCGCCACCCCTACCAACCAGGCCCCCGAATATGCACAACCCGGTGAAGATGGTATTGAAGCCTGGAAGGTCCTTGAGTTAAAAGTTTTGGCAGATGTCGGATTGGTAGGATTTCCCAATGCCGGGAAATCAACTTTGTTGTCCGTTATCACCGCAGCAAAACCTAAGATCGCAGCGTATGCGTTTACCACCATCACACCTAACCTGGGAATCGTTGAATACCGCGATGGCAAGAGTTTTTGTATTGCCGACCTTCCGGGCATCATTGAAGGTGCTGCGGAAGGAAAAGGATTGGGGCATCGTTTTCTAAGACACATCGAACGTAATTCTGTACTCCTGTTCCTCGTTCCTGCCGACAGTGACGGACACAAAAAAGAATTTGATATCCTGGTGAACGAATTGGAACAATACAATCCTGAATTGATGCATAAGCAATTCGTAATAGCGATCAGCAAGAGCGATATGTTGGATGAAGAATTAAAAGATGCCATTAAGAAAGAATTACCAAAAGATATTCCTCATTTATTTATATCCTCGGTTACACAAAAAGGGCTGACTGAATTGAAGGATCTCCTCTGGAAAGTATTGAATGAGCCGGTAGCTTAATTGAATATTCCGGTATCATTATGCTTTCTTCATTTCCGGACCCCATTGATTTCGATTGAACCCTGCCCTATTTTCATGGATTGAAAATTATTTTATGAAAATATGGCTTAGCTCCTGTTTGTGTTGGCTCTTTCTGCTTTTGGTTTTGGAACCAGCAGCCCAGCCTGTGCCTGATAATAAATATGGTGAAGGTGGCACGCGTACAACAACAACTACTACTGATAACAATGGAACAGTAACGGTAACAGAAGAATATCGGAATGCCTTTATGCCTCCCAAGGTTAAAGAAAGAACGACACGAATAAAGAACAGGGCGGGTGGAGATTCAATTGTTATATCAGTCATTTTTGATGAATTCATGCAGGGAGAGTTAAAGGAGAGTACAACCGAATCCCGTTACAATGCCAATGGTGATATGTACTATCATTCCGCCGTCAAACATGATGCCGACGGTATAGGTGTCAGTTCGGGATCCTGGTCAGAGAAGCAACCTGATGGGAATTGGACGGAATACAAGTATAATCCGCGCACAAAACAATTTGAAAGGGTCAGAGAGGGTCGACCGAAAAAATTCAGGGAGAATGGAATAACCGGATGGCTTGCATCTTGTGATACGGCATCCTGGGAATTTATCGCTTCCATGAGTCTTCTTTTTGGACAACCCAATAATGACTATGTGGGAATCCAGGCAGCGGTAGCTTATCATTTAACACCACGTCTTGGGCTGATGATTGACGGAAGTTTACATTTTAAAAAAGATCTCGGAGTAAATCTTACAAAAGCCTATTTATTGGGCGGCCTGCAATACCACATCCTTTCCAGCCAGGGAGGAAAAAAGATAGTGCCGATGCTACGCTTGCTGGCGGGGATCTCCCGGGATAACGAAAAATATTCAAACACATCATTCGGTACGACTGCTTTTGCGTTGGGAGGAGGATTGAATTTAAATTTATTCCTGAGCCGTGCCGTGTACTTCTCCTTTATGTCAGATTATATCCTTACAGGCTTCGACGAACGTTTGCTTGGCCGGCCGCGAATCAGCGGCGGTATCAGGATCAGGGCAGGATGCAAGTGAGAATTAATTTAGTGGTCTTACCCATTGTATCGCTGTTTGCTTTCTGTATCTTTTAGGTAAGATTATCACCTTGCTTTTTCGCACACTATTATATGCGTTCCTCCTTTTAATCGCATTATGCGAAAAGTTTGCCGTCTGCGCACAGCCATTTAAACGATTGACAAGTATATCATATAATGTGAATGAAGGACTGATGCAAAGTCATATTACTGATATAGCTGAGGATGGAAGCGGTTTTATATGGATCAGTACCGGTAGCAGTATTCAGCGTTTTGACGGAAAGAATTTCCAGCAGGTATCCATTCCAAAGAATAACCGGGGTCCGGTAAATGATAGGCAGGCAAAATTCTTCCGTCTTGAAAACGGAAATATTCTGATATCCCAGAATAATGACATTACCGAATATCATACCGGCACACATCGGTTTACTCCGTTTATTCGCTTCAATGATTTTGATCCTCTTTATGAAGTGAGCGTCTTGGCAGAAGAAAAAAATACGATCTGGTGTTACAGGCCTGACAAAGGATATTTACAAATAAGCAAAAGTAGCAGGCAGATCATCAGCTCTATACCGTTGGATAGATTATCTGCGGAGAAATGGAATTATCCGGTACCCTTTAAATCATCTCATCGTTTCTTCCTGACTTTTGGTTCCGCTATGATGCAAATAACTGATAGAACCACAAGTGTTGCTTCGCTTATTATAGCTTCACCTGCACAGCGTTTTTTCTTTTCCGTAATAAAGCTCACTGACGATAGTTTACTTGTCGCAACTGTACAGGGCATTGAATTGTATGATCGTATTTCCGGGAAATTTGAATTGATCTGCCCTTATAAGACTGACCCGGTTTCTGTTAACCGGCTCCACCCTGTACAACTAATGATAACAAAAAAGGGAACCTGTCTTGTCAGTGAAGGAATGGAATTATTTGAGCTGGATCTGCATAAGCGGGAATATGTTTCGCATTTGGTGAATTTGCAAAATGAATCGTTCCCCGAAATAGGTTATATAACAGGCATCAGGGAAGACAGTCATAATAACCTTTGGCTTTTAACAGAGAACAGTGGCATTTACAAGGTCAATTACAATTCTTCAGGCTTTCGGTATTATGGAACAGCGGACAAGAAAAATAATTTTGTCAAAACTATTTATCCTGATAAGGAAGACAATCGCATTCTCTGTGGAACATTTGGAAGCGGTTTGTTTATTTATGACACAACACAGCAATTGTTACATTCAATTCAGCAATTCCCGGGAGCGACGTCCCCGGTCACAGTATGCGGGTTTCGTAAATTAGAACCGCATCAATATCTGGTATTATTAATGAACACCTGGAATGTTTACCTGTTAAACACAAATGATTATTCGATAAAAAAAATAAAATCAAATACTTCTCCCATTTCGCATCAATTAAAAGGTAACCGGTACCCCGATTACCATCTGTCAGTTTATCCGCTGAATGATTCACTAACAATAATGCAAAGCGGCTATTACATTTATAAATTAAAATGGTCGTCAC
>JANWID010000066.1 GCA_025450095.1 Bacteroidia bacterium
AAATTCTTCTCGAACAACGCAGCCGTCACACCGCACAGTTTGTTGTAAGAGCGAATGCAGATTGAAGGAATGGAAAACAGGATGAATATTAAAAGCAGAACCAATATTGTTCTCTGGCTTTTCAGCGGTTGTTTCCTGATTTTCGTAATGGTAGTTGTAGGTGGAATTACACGACTCACCGGCTCCGGACTTTCTATAACGAAATGGGATGTGGTAACAGGCTCGATCCCGCCATTAACAGAAGTTGCATGGGAACAGGAGTTCGGACATTATCAACAAACACCGCAATTCCACCAGATCAATTCACATTTTGGCCTCGAAGATTTTAAAGAAATTTATTGGTGGGAGTACATTCATCGTTTGATCGGTCGGGTGATCGGGATTGTATTTATAGTTCCCTTTTTCTGGTTCCTTGTTACACAACAATTGAATGAACGATTGGCTTTAAAATGCCTGGTATTGTTCTTTATGGGCGCGCTCCAGGGGTTTGTTGGCTGGTATATGGTAAAGAGCGGACTGGTTAACATTCCCAGTGTAAGTCATTTTCGACTGGCATTACACCTGATTACCGCTTTCGCAACATTTGGTTTAACGTTTTGGTTCGCGTTTGAATTGATTCACACGGAACGAATAACATTAACTGGTTGGCATCATTCACTGAACCGTTACATTGTACTTGCATTCACGATTACTGTTATCCAGATTATTTACGGAGCCTTTGTTGCCGGCTTGAAAGCGGGATACATTTACAATACCTGGCCGTTGATGGGCGATCAGCTGGTAGCCGGTTCCGTTATTTACGCCTTTCAGCAAATGGGGTTCCTGGCTTTTTTTGAAGATCCTTCCGGTGTACAGGTAGTACACCGCTATGTTGCTATTGTATTAGCTCTGGTAGTGCTATTAATGTGGATTTACGCGAACCGCAGGCAGCGATCGGAAATTCAAAAATTAACCTCCGGGCAAAAATCAGCTCTGAATTTTGTTCTGGTGGTTGTTTTACTCCAGTTTTTCCTCGGAATATTAACCTTGATCTATCATGTTCCGGTTGTTCTTGGTGTGCTTCACCAGGTGGGAGCATTCCTGTTATTCAGCTCCATGATATACCTGATGCACCGGATGCGGAGACAATCTGTTTCCGAAGCCCGCCTGACCTAACCTGCCAAATCAAATTTACTTATTCGTCGCGGTAAAATTTTTAAAAAGAAAATTGAATAACACTAAACACTTATTGATTATTGAATAATGAGTTTAAATCAAAAAAATTTATTCAATATTCAATAAGTGTTTAGTGTTATTCAATATTTTTTTCAACAAAGTTGAATGTAAACCACGAAATTATTTTTACTGAATTACCAGCTTCACCGGGGAAGAAACTTTTTCGCGGTTCTCAAATCTTACAAAGTAAACTCCTTTTTCGAGTCCGCTTAAATTCAACTTCAATGACGATGCACTACCATTAATTTGTTCCGCAACAGCAAGACGCCCGGTTGCATCGTAAATTTTAATTTGTCCGTCGTTACCGGCAGCGGATACAGTCACAAAAGTGTATTGGTCCGCCGGGTTAGGAGCGAGCAAAACATGAGGTGATTGCTGCGTATCTTCCAGGCCGTTAGTACCAGGGAGGTTTGTGCTTATGGTAACATCATCAAAATAATACCCGTCGTATTCCTGGAAGGCATCACTAACAAGGACAAACCGGATCAGCACATTATTTCCAACATAATCATCCAGGCTCATTTCTTCTTTTACCCAACCAAGCTGGAATCCTTCATAAACCGGTTCCCCGGGATCCTGGAAATCGCTTCCTGGTACGGTATAATTTCCGCAAAGGGGTGACCAGCTGTTGCCACCATCATCGGAAGCCTGTACCTGCACATAATCATAATTGGGTTCCAGCGCCCAGCGTGCATAAAAGGTAAGCGTTGCCTTGATAGCAGTTGTAAGATTCACAGGTGTTGCGATTGCACAAGTTTTAAATTCATTATCGTGGTAATCACTGGATGGAGAATCGGTGATGGAAGCTGTTGGAGAATAGTACATGGCAGTGGTAGTACCCCACTGACCGACATTCCAGCCTGATGAACTGTTGCACGCGGAAGCAAAGGGAATGGTGGCGGGACCGAAATATTTCACCAGCGTATCATTTCGTACATATACACCGTTATCAATAGTGACCAGGAACTTAATCGTATCACCGTTTGTCATGGGTGATGTCAGGGCAAAGAAAATTGAATCCTGAACTGATTGCATTACCGGGATATTGCCCTTGGTAATTGAAGTGCCGGTGGATACTATGTTTGGAGTAAGTGCTGTTATAGAAACAGAATATACGCCGGCAGTATCGAGTCCCAGCTGAAGAAAGTTAAAATGCAGATAGCCTCCTCCGTTATCAACCCATTCGGAAGTTGTTTCCGTTATTTTAGCATATTTTCCGGTAAGCAGTGCTGCTGTTATATTCTGGAACATGGTATTCTGGCACAAAGGAAGAATTTCACTGGAAGGCGGCCAGAAACCGAATTGCGCATCACCGCATTCCGGAGTCATGGATAATACCTTGGGTTTGGATGTTTGTTCTCCATACATCCAGTCGTCGGAGCTGCCATTGGTGATATAACCTACAGTCTGGTCTGCTGTCCCATAGGTGTAACCGTTATAAGTAGTGAGCAGGTTTCCATAGTTGGCTAATAATGCAGAATCCGGAGTAAAAATGGAATATTCATATCCCCACGGATAAATCAGGAGATTGCCGAAAGTGTGATAATTTAACGCAATCAGGAATGTTCTTGAATTGGCGAAATCACGGATCAATTGTGTTTCCGGTTCCGAGAAAGCATTATCGCCACGATAAGTATCTGACCAGGTATCGGGCGAAGAACCATCATCATCATAACCCCAATTATAGCCGTAGTTGCGGTTCAGGTCCACACCGAATGAACCATCCAGGTTATCACGCCGGTTCTTCCGCCACATGCCGCCTCCTGAAGGATCAGTCATCTCATTGTACAAATAGCCATCGGGATTTACGCAGGGCACAAAAAACATTTCAGTATTATCGACAATAGCGGTGATTTCCGGATCGGTAGAATAATTTTCGAGCATGTACCACATATAAAAAATCAATTGCGACATGCCTCCGGGTTCCCTTGCATGATGTACTGCGGTGTACAGCATTTCCGGTTCTGTTTCGTCCGTTGCAACATTGTCGGATATCTTTACATAGTACACCGGCTCTCCCTCAATGGTAGTATTACCGGGAAGAGCCTGTTTAATAGTTATCAGGTTTGGAAATGCTGAAACCATTGAATCCAGGTTATCGAGCATTTCCTGGTAGGTGAAATATCCGGCGTAGGATCCTAAAGAAAAATTAGATGGCTGTGCGTATTGCGGAATAGTTGAATTACAACTACCAGCTGTCATTATTTTTGTCGATGCTGGAGCATTAGTCTGTGACCGGTAATATTCTGATACGTTATCGATCAACACCTCATACCGGAATCCGGCAGCGCTGATTCGTTGTAGCTCTTCACTGCTGAAATCAGAAATAAACCAGACATTTTTTCGGATATCTCCGTGATCGGTTTCGATTCCCAGTCCTGAAAGTTTTTTCAGTCCATCATCGCCGGTCCATATTTTCGCCCGGCTGTATTTTGATTGCTGGGCAAAGCCGGTCAGTGATAGTAAACAACAAACAAGGGTAGTGAGTAAGTACTTCTGCATTGGTAAATGGGTTAGGATTCAAAAATAGCAAAGAAATCCGCGTAGTACCAGCGAAAGCAGATAAATACAAGAAGATGTTTAACTAACCCCGATCAACCCTGACCAAACCTGACGGAATTACTTAACAGGATAATATATCCGTGTCAGCCATTTGCTGGAATCGGGTTCCGATTTTGAATCCGTAACATATTCTTCCCAGGGCGGGCCCGTAAAAGTTACGTTATTCTTAATTGCCCAGTCGTCGATGAAGTCGTGGGCTTTTTGAGTATTCATACTTCCATAATGATCCAGTTTCACAGCCTTGACGGTATTCATTTCAGAAGCCTTGACTTCGCCATCGCTTTTGCCAGTCTGATTAACTACAATTCCGGGTTCCATATCCACGGTATCCTTACTCCACTTATGATAAATGGTATACATAGCACCCGATTGCTTTAGTCCCTGCTTATCCATTACTTTTTGGATGGTTGAATATGCATTATCCATTTTCCCGACAAATTCGTTGGAGTTGGAGACGATGCGCATACTTAAAACATGAGCAGGAGGAGTTGTAATTGTTTCCACACTCCAGGAAGTTGCTGCTGTTTCAACCGGGAGACTTTCAGAATATTTTTTCAGGTTAGCAAGTGTTTTGTCAAAATCCTTTCCCAGCATTTTGTCCATGAATAAACCGGGGATACGTGCGTAAAAAGGCATATCCATATCCATGAAAATTGTTGTGCGCAATCCTTCATCAGTTTCATCGAAAAGCCAGCCACCCGGAGAAACCCAATCGCCGAATTCAAGTGATGTAAGCACTTTTGAAGGTTCCACACTTTCAGTTATCGTCATACTTCCTACTCCAACCGAATCGTTTTCACTTTGCCAGCGATGAATAGCACCTACGCCTTCTTCAGGTCCTTCGAATGTAGATTTCATTTTGGGATCGATCTGGTCCCAGTACGACCAGTTGATCCAGGTCCTGAAGTTGTTTACGATATGGAAAACTGTTTTAGAAGGTGCATTGATCATGATGGAACGCTGTACATGCACTTTCGAAGGAAGGAATAAAGAAATTACGCATAGCAACGCGATGATCACAAGCAGTGCGATCCCGATTTTTTTGAGGACTTTCATAGCAGGGTAAATTTATATGTGAATCAGGGAGAATAAATAATCTGATAAATTAGGACTACAATAGTAAATAATTTAATCAAAATCACAAATTTCCGGCATATGCCTTATGATTGAATTCATAGGATGTAAAACAGTACCTTTACCTGCTAAATTCCCATCCTTGTGAAGGTTCTGCTGATCCGTTTCAGTTCTATTGGCGATATCGTACTCACGACCCCGGTTATACGTTGTCTGAAGCAACAGGTACCCGGAGTTTCGGTTCATTTTCTTACCAAAAAAACATTCAGCAGCATTGTAAAATCGAATCCTTATGTGGATAAGGTCTGGGAATTTGAAAACGACCTTTCGGAAGTGATTGCTGAGTTGAAAAAAGAAAAGTTTAATTTTATTTCCGATCTGCATCATAACGCCAGGAGCTTTCGTGTGCGGAAAAGCCTGGGTGTTAAAAGTGCTGCTTTCAATAAGCTGAATATTGAAAAATGGATCCTGGTAAATTTTAAAATAAATATGTTGCCCGACATCCATATTGTGCAACGTTATATGAAGACTGTAGAAAGTCTAGGTGTAAAGTATGATGGAAAGGGTCTCGATTTTTTTATTGATCCAATTGATGAAGTACGAATGGAATCACTGCAGGCACCGTGGCAAAAAGGATATGCAGCATTCGTGATCGGGGCAAAGCATGCTACCAAAAGATTACCAGTTGAAATGATCATTCAGATCATAAACGAACTCGACATTCCGGTAATCTTATTGGGTGGAAGGGAAGACGCAGGAACATCGAAGATCATTTGCGCAGCTGCAAAAAACGCATTTAATGGTTGCGGACATTTCCGGCTGGGACAATCGGCTTCGCTGGTAAAGCAGGCTAAATTTGTGATCACTCACGATACCGGCCTGATGCATATAGCCGCAGCGTTTAATCAACGCATCATTTCTGTTTGGGGCAATACCATTCCCGGGTTTGGCATGAATCCATTTTTACAAAGTGGGAAAGGAGACAGCAGAATGATGGAGGTAAACCATCTCAGCTGCCGCCCCTGTTCCAAGATCGGTTTTGAAAAATGTCCTCGTGGACACTTTAAATGCATGATGGGTCAGGACGTGCAAGGTATTGTAAAACAGGGTATTGGGTGGTGGGAATAGACTGAGATGTAAGTTTCCAATAACCTGTAAAATAAAAATCCGCCACTAGGGCAGATTTTTATTTTAAACTTTCTGGCGGACCCGAAGGGATTCGAACCCCCAACCAACAGAACCGGAATCTGTCATTCTATCCAGTTGAACTACGGGTCCGGGTATTATCCATTATTTTGGAGGTGCAAATTTAATAAAATACCCTCACCCCCCTTTATTTAAATTGTAAGATGTTTGTGATTCAATAAGTTAATTAAGGTTGACTTTCCGGCAGTTTCTTATAGCCAATTCCTAACCGAGAACTTCTAAATTTATTTTACATCAGTATCTTCTTATTGCACAATTAATTTTTCTACTGCAACATTACCAGCATCATTTACAACTCTGATAAAGAAGATACCTTTCTGATCATCTTCCAGATTTATTTCAAACCGGTTATTGTTTATATTTTCCAAATTTAAAATCTCCTGACCCATCAGGTTTGTAATAGTAATAGAAACCATTTTTTCCGCATCTACATACCATTTTCCGTTATTCGGGTTCGGCATGCAGGAAATTTCATATTCAACAGCCTTTGCTTTTTTAATATTACTATTTGAATTTGAATTACCACTTATTCTGTTTTGAGGAGTACAAGCAATTGGAGAGGGAATGCTATTACTTACTAAAGCATGAAAATCACCACCCTGAACTGAAAAGCCATTTGTTAAATGAATGTAGCCTTCTGTTTGAAAAGTCACATCGGCTCCTGTCATAATTGAATAATTTCCTGTTGGTTGATCGGCATCGGGATCAACATTATCACCAGCTTCAATAATATCCCATGATTTATAGTACAATGGCTGAGTTTGAATTATATTTCCATTCTGCACATACTGTATTTGATTGTAATTTCTCAAGATTGCACCACCTTCCCCTCTGATTTTGTAACGTCCAAAATCATTATACTTGTCTTCATTTCCATGATTAGTTCCTATGTCAATAAATTCAAGTGTTCCCCCTTCGTGAACAGAAAATCTTGCGTCGAATATATTAACACATTGTTCTATAGTTAAGGTTGCCTTATTTTTTATATAATAGTAACCATATCGTTCATCATCATAAAAATTATTAATAATGGGTGTTGTAGGATCGTCCCACATAACCGAAGGATAATCTGATGCAGAAGTATTTGGAGAATGAGGAAGATCAGCTGCATTTACTGGAACTGGAACTGATCGCATATCACCATAAGGTCCTCCGTTTTGGAGATCATTATTTGCATCCAATACTTCTTGTCTGGAAGGATATTTTCCGAGAATAGTTTTAAATGTATAGCCTTCAGGAAATATTACTTTTAATGGTCCATTTGTGCCGGAAGGGGTATTAGCATTTGGATCTATCGAAACTTCAGAAGGATTAAAAATTATTTTATCTATTGAATTTATCATCTGAAGATCAACTATTCCATCAGTATTATTATCAAATTCTTTGTCTATTGAATATGTATGTTTAATTCCAGGCATTTTGGTCAAAGTATTCCCAGATCTTGAATAACCTGCAAAAGTATTTCCATGAACATCTTTTAAAATTGTAGAGCCTAAAGAATAAGGTGGAAAATAAATATTTGAATAATATTGAGCCCTATTTTCTGCTTGAAAAAGCGGATTCGGTACAAAATAGTCCACGTATTGTGAATTAGTAAGTGGATTATATGATGTACAATTATTGTTGTTACTTTCAGTGAACGGATAATAATTTATTGTTCCCCCAGAAATCCAACTAGAATTCGAACTTGCAATATAAGGATCAAAATTAGATGGATCTGGATCAACCAAAATTTCTGGTATAAATACCACATCCCAATGTTCGCAATTATTAGAAGGTAAATTTTCATTGTGAGATTGAAATGGATAATAACGCATCCTACCTCTGGTATTATCGTAGTAGAATACCATTTTTGCCACTATATCTGAAGCGGGACTACTAGTGCAATGAAAATTAATTGTATGTTTTAATATTGTATGTGGTAAATACCCGTCATTAAATGCTACTAAACCTGGAGCCAAAAACTGTCTACTTATCAACATATTAGCATCTGAATTTAAATAGCCTAAATTAGGATTTAATAAAAATGAACCTGAATATGAGTTATATAATTTATTCCACTTATTGTTTGTACTACTAAAAATATCATCAGGCATCATAAAAAGTCTCTTATTATTTTCGCCATATCCAGGATAAATACATGATGATGGTTCATCCCAACATGGCACTGTAAATGGAAACGAAACAACTTCAATATTATAGCTTTTGAAGTTGAAAGGCGAGTTAAGCATTGATTGAGATCCTCCTCCATTTTGCCAAGGGTGTTCATCTAAAAGTATCATGTACTCACCTGAGTATTGTGTGCAGTTCATTTGTGACCTTGCATGTGGTACATATAAAAAATTATTAGGATTTGTTGCATAATATCCAGAAGTAGGAGGGTAAATAACTGAAGAAAGAAAATTCATTCCTTGATAATCGACATAAGGATCGATAATATCTTGACTGTATACATGTAAATAGAATACACTAACTAATATGCAACTAATTAACTTTTTTAATTTCATGAACCTAAATTTTTATAAATTTACTTAAGTAATTTAAATTTAAATCAAATATTGAATAAAGTCCTGGTTTCAATTGAGTAATATCAATCATTATTTCATTGTTTTGTAATTCTAAATTTGTGACTGGAATGCTCATTTCTAATTTTAATTCAGAATTAAATATTTTTAGTTCAGAACTAAACGACATATTCATATTCAAATATTTTAATTTTATATAATTCTGCGCAGGATTAGGACTTAATAAAATTTGATTTTTGTAATTTGGCTCCGAATTAACACCTGTATGTATTTCGCATCGTAAACTATCAATAGTTGGAAATGCTGTGGAACTGATAAACCCACTATTGAAATAGCTATAAGGTATAACAACAAATCCAGTAAGGGAATCAATGCTTGTAACAGTAATCGAATTTACTGGAGGAATAGTTGTATAACAAGCAATAAATGTCGAATCCATCTTTAATAAACAGAGATCACCATTGGTGATTGTTATAAGTTCGTTATTTTCTAGATTAATATCAGTAACATACCTATGCAAGTCTTTATAATTAAATGTATTTCCTAAACTATCAGTTAAACATAAAAATCTTCCACTTGAAATTAAAACATCTGAATTAATCGTTGTGGATTTTACTGTAGATAGTGGGAAATTTGTACTATGAAATTTTAACCAATTGAGATTTCCTGTTGAATCTAAAAATGCAGAAAATATTCCATAGTAACCACTTGAGCTAGAACTTGCAGATCCGGAAATAAAAAACTTATTATTGAGGGAAATTATATTAGAAGCAGATGAACTGTAGGGTTCTGGAAAATATTTAATCCATTGTACACCTCCTGATGTATCTACCTTGGCTAGAATAAATTCATTTTCGGAATAATCTGATTCCGTTATCGATCCGGTTATATAATAATAATTATCAAATGCTATAAAATCAGTTAATACTATTTGATTTGATGCTTGAAGTTCAATGGAATTTATGATATTCAGCTGGTGGTCAATCTTAACTATTAATCCGGATATAGTACCCAAGGTGGTCCTATTCCAATTGCAATAACCAACTGCCATTAAATTACCATCAATTGTCGTATCAATTTTTAACAAATTAGCGTCCAAAGAATCTCCAAAAATCAGCGAATTCAATAAAGTTCCACTTGATGTGTCGAGCTGGGCAATAAAATTTCGTTGAAAATTTGCAGCTGGATTTGGATCAATGGTATCAAGAGTTTGACCTATAATATATAAATATCCATTTGAAATTAAAATATCATTAATTTTGAGTTCGTTACTTGGGCTTGATATTTTAGTTCCCCATTGGGCATTGTTATTTCCATCAATTTTTGTAATATATCCATCAAATTGTCCACCCGCTAGATATGTATTTCCGGCAGACCTAGCTAAGGCCTCACCAGAAACGCCTATAGCAAATAATTTTTCAAAATAAATTTGTCCATTTAAGTCATGTGTAAATAAAACTAAAATAATATAACAAATGTATCTCATTCAAAAAGTTGACGTGTTTAAACTTTATTTTCTTACTTTGTTTTGTAAGTTATCTATTTGACTTTTAAGCTCAATAATATAAAGATAAAGCTCTTCAATTTTCTCTTGTTGTAACCTTTGAATTTCACCAATATTCTGGCCTTCTGAAAGTATCTCAATTGAAGATGGCATACCAGGTAAATGTTGATAATTATTTATATAGGATTCAACTTCATTTAGGTCACTCAAATTATAAGTTAAGCTAAATACATAATCTGGCCATGCACCATTTAATTTAACAAATACTTCTCTGAAACCAACTTTTCCTCCATCTACTACAAGCTTGTAACCCGGTTGAATAGTATTCGTACCGATACCAACACTACCATCAATAGTTGCCAAGAAAGTATTATGACCAACTTCCAATGATCCTCCTGAAGTATTTGTCAATATTTTAACATCTTCACCACTGTTATAGTTAATTTTTAATCCGCTTGTTAATCCATAACTATCAATAGCAACATTATTTCCATCGTAACCAGCATCAATAAACTTACCTGTAGTGATCTCGCCAATTCTTGTTATTCCTTCAACTTCAAGTTCACGTATTGGATTTTGAACACCTATTCCCACCAGTCCGGATGATTTAACGAAAACTCGAGGTACATCTGAAGTTCTTATTATAAAATCTGCTGAATTAATTGTTCCAATATAATCAATTTGATCGTTAACATTATCATTGCCATGAGTCTCCCAGGGTATGCCCGGAGCAGCTTGAATGTTTCCGGCTGAAGTGGCTTGCAAATAGCGGTTCCCGGTACCAGATAAAGAGCTTAAATTTATTTGTCCTGTACCTGAAATTCGCATTCTTTCAATGGATTGAGTTTTTAAAACCAGATCCGCATTATCAGTGGTTCCAATAAAATTACTTGATGGATTAATGCCACTGTTACCTCCCATTTGCCAATCACCGCGTTCCGGTTCCAAAAGACTAATTAGTTCACTTTTCACAATACACCCATTTAAATCCTCAGCATAAAAATCAAAGTTACCCGCACAAAGAGAGATTCTGTCCTTTTGTGTTGATCCATCACTCCACATATATGCATAAGGCGGTACTCCATCCGTAACAGTATTAACCACACTCCCGTTACATGCACCATAAAGACTTATATTATATCCATTAACAAATTGATGAATTTCTGTGGTCAGAATTAGCATTTTTGGTTCTATTAAAGTAATTTCTGTTTCAACTCCAATTGTTGTTGAGTCCGCATCGTCAACCTCTACTCTATAATAACCTGCAGGTAAATCGGTTAAATCTTCACTAAGTGCATCATTACTCCATCTGATGGTATAGGGTGGTGTTCCTCCCGTTATTGTTAGATCAATATTACCATCTTTTTGGCCAAAACAACTTATATTAAACCCATTATAATTGGAAGGAATTAAGGAGAGTTGTTGGGCATTGGTTAGAGCAGGAAATAAAATAAGAATAAATAGACTTTGAAACAGAAATTTTTTCATTTGTAAGCTGAATTTTGATTTAGTTGTTATTAGTAGAAATTGTTCTACAATATTAATTATCAGTAATTTGCGTGCAAACATGAAGAACAGAATTCATCCTTGCAAGCTTTTTTCTAATTTGTTCATAAATTAATATTTCAAGCTTGGACACATGATCAACATCATAAAATAATCACATCTGTAAAGCTGTAATGCCAATATATCTGCAATCCCTATACGAACTTTGCGATCTGCCCTTGAAAAATAATGGATAACATTTTTTGTCTAAACAAGTTCGAAATTCATAATCTAAATAGTTTCCTTAAAAATGCCAATCGTTAATTTTTTTCCCACCAAGCCACAAAGAAATCTCGAAATGATTATGTTCTCTATGCATGCTTTGTGTCTTTGTGGGATATTTCAGCGATTATGGCGAGACTAATCTAGATCAGAATATATCTTTGCACAATGGAATTCACTTTACGCCCCTTTACGCTAGACGATCTCGACAGCCTGGTACGGTCGGCTAATAATCCTAAGATTGCCCGCAACCTGACCAATAAATTTCCATATCCATATACGGAAGAAAATGGACGTGACTTTCTCAATTTCGCCACGCAAACCAAACCTGTAAATATTTTCGCTATCGATATCGGTGGAAGTGCAGTAGGAGGGATCGGTCTTCATCCGCAGTTTGATATACAATCGAAAAACGCGGAGCTGGGTTACTGGCTGGCGGAACCTTACTGGAATAAAGGCATCATCACGCGCGCCATTCCGCAGATGGTGGATTACGGATTTAAGAATTTTGACATCACCCGTATTTTCGCAAGACCATTCGGTACCAACAAGGCTTCGCAGCATGTACTGGAAAAAACCGGTTTTGTTCTGGAGGCAAAAATTGAAAAGGCACTTTTTAAGAACGGAGAATTCGGGGATGAGCTGATCTATGCGGTACGGAGATCACCAGATAAAGCGGTATGAAACCGATTCATCACCCGATGCCAGGCGAATTGCATATATGCCCCTGGCGTTAGCCTGCGGACGTAATTTGAAACTGTTTATCCCTTCCATAGCCTCCAGCGATTCATCCAGGATAAGCTTTCCGGTGGAATCAAAAATGTAAGCACGAAGATCCGCATCCGATTGCATGTAAACATTTACGGAAATTGAATTGCTTTCCTGCGAAGGAATAACTGATACCAGCGAGAATCCAAAGTTATCCTGAGATCTTAAAGCGATAATGCCCGACCTGTTCACACTTCCATCGTAATCCGTTTCATCCAGCCTGTAGTAATTGATCCCGGTTAACGGCGCAATATCATCGAAAGAATATTCAAGCATTACATTACTGTAACCAGCTGCCTTTACACGACCAATATCAGCAAATGATTTTCCATCCGGTGAACGCATTACTGAAAAATAATCGCTGTTGATCTCTGAAGCAGTTTCCCATTTCAGCCTGACAATATCATGATGATACTTTCCTGAAAAACTAAGCAACGACACCGGTAATGGATTTTGCGGCGTGGTGGAAGCTAGTGTAAAAGGACCGTAAGCAGTCTGCACAGCTGCCGATGTAATTGTGCCGGCAACGGTTGTACCTGTGGTGCCTCCATTGCCGCGATCGTCCCATGACAAGCTATTGAAACGTGCAACAGTGAGGTCTGCAAGATTCGTAACACCACAACTGTTACCATCCCACGTAAGTGTAACCAATCGGTTGCTGGTACCTGCATCGCGTGTTACTGTCCAGTATTCGCACTGGCTGATATGATCCAGCGGTGGATTGAGCACATTGTTATAAGTTGTTTGCGGATTATTATGAAAATATTCCACAGTAAAAGCTTCCGGCGCTGCAGGTACAGTTAAATTGATATCGTCAACTGCAAATGAAGGATCGGTAGCAATTCCATTTGCATTATTCACCCAGCGGAATCCAATACGAATATTCGCGTTGTTATTGGCACTTGCAGGTAACGCTATGGAATATGCGTTCCATAAACCCTGCAGGCTACCGGTGCATGTGACACCTCCGCAGCAAAGTGTTTTGGGTACATCAACCAGCTGACTCCAAACCGCTCCGTCGAAGTACCACAGCGTTGCATTATCGCTGGCACCTTCTCCGAATTCAATATAATTAAACGTAAGTGTAATTCCGATCTGCCCGGTACAGTTTATAACGGGTGACTCTACACGTTTATCGGTAGCGCTGCAGATTCCTACAAAGCTGCATGTAAACGCATCCGTTTCAAGGTATGCTGCACCGGGATCAATAGCTACTGATGTTGATCCTACATGAAGCGTCCGGTTTGTTCCGCAACCTGCCCCGCAGCTCCCTGCAGGCATTCCATTCTCTTTTGCGCTAACATACCAGGTATTTGCATTAATTTCATTGAAACCTGTGTTGCTAATACTCCAGGCACCATTTGGTCCGGCATAGGCGGTTGCTATCTGCCCGCTGTTGCAACCTGTACCGAAATTTTCCGTCCAGAACGGCGCACCGGATCCACCGGAACCGGCACCCAAAGCCAGTGCCTGGTAATCGTTATTTTTTCCTACAGGAAAAGTAAATGCTGCTGGGCCCAACTTTCTGACTGGTCCGTGTACAAAACCAGTGTTAGTTGGATTTGTCACTGTGGCCAGACCTTCAATAATCAGAAGATTTGCTAAAGACGAAAAAATTCTTCCACCCGGATTATTAAAAGTTAAGTTGTTGTCAACTTTCACGGTCCTGTTCAGTGTAAGATCATTCAGCGATTTATTCATGACCAGGTTGAAAACATTCAGTGTTCCTCCTCCTGAAATGGATTGCGGGCCGCTGCCCGTGAACTGGAATCTGCGGGCGTCGTTTGCATCGTAGTTGACTGTTCCATCACATTGCAGATTGCCGTAAATTTCAAAGCCTGTTCCGTAATTACGAAGTATGTTTCCCACGCGTATCACCAGCGATCCCAGCACGACAGTGGGACTCGCGTTGTTATTTATATTTTCAAATTCCACGAAACTGCTTCCTGTTGCACCCACATCCATATTTCCTTTAATCACCGTATTGGTTGTATTTCCCTGGAATCCTGATGATCCGGCAGCCAGCCATGTCCCCGCTGTATTGTTTTCGATAAACAGGTTCGGATAATACATGCTTACTGTGCTGACAGAAGGATTGGGGACCCCTGTTTTTCGAATATACCACGAAGCTGTCGAGGGGATGTTTACAATGCCAAGATTGTAATTGTCGCGCCAGTTGTTCGCACTGCCTGCGCTGGTTTTTATCATGGTTCCATTCGCGCCAAGCGTCCACGATGCACCAACATTGAATGCTACATTGGATGGGGAATTGTCGGAAATGGTACCATCCGCCTGCAGGTCCACACCAGCACCTGCCACAACTGTGATCACACCGGCTGTCCAGTTCAGCGTTCCGCCGTTATCTATAATTGTTTCATCAAGACGAATGTTGGAGCTAACGGTTACTATATGCGAAGAACGGATGGTAATGGTCCGTGAAAATTCTGTGGGAATCATCACTGCCGGATTCCAGATAATATTATCCGGAGATGATTCCCATGTTGCTAATGCAGTCCAGTTGCCGGACGCCACGCTTCGGTAATAGTGAAATAAATTCCAGGAAATATTGATATCATCGATACGTGAATTTCCGGCTGCGGCTACCGCAGCACCACCTACAGCAGTATTGGTAGTCATGATCCATCGTAATGAAATTGCAGGTTGGTTTTCGCACGCCACGGGAAGCGGAACGGAAGTTACTACGCCCGATGTAAAGTTAGCTGCCAGCAAAATGGCGGTAGCTCCGGGAAGATCGGTCCATACCCCTGCACCTATCCGGTACTGTATCTTAAAATCGCGGGGCCCTGTAGCCGAGCTGAACTGCTTTGATGAAACCGACAGGTTAAAACAACCGGTAGTGGCAATGGTGAGCTCCCAGTTTTTGGTTCCGGAGCCAGCATCCCAGTTCGTGCAGTTGGCTGCCTGGGTAGTTGCACCAGCCTGACCAAAGCCTATGGCACCTGTTCCCCCCAGGGTACTCATAGTGGAAGCAGCATTAATAGGTAACGCAACATCCACTGTCGCATTATCGGGATTGAGAGGGAAGTTCCATTCCGCAACCGTTTGTTGGGAATAACCTTGGGAAGAACAAACAAACAAAAGCACCCACAGTGCAAAAAGCTGGGTTTTAAATTGTGTTTTCATGGGGGTATTAATCAAAAATAAACAAAAAAAGGATGAATAAAAGCCTTAAAACTTAATACCATTCAAAAATAACATAAATTACCCGTTTATTTAACTTTGTTGAAAAGTATCCTCTGTCGGTAACCCTTCTATGGGAGTAAGGGTTGACTGAATAATTTCTAATTTAGTCCCCTTTCCATCAAACTATGAATAATCCAGTAACAATCGACCAGCTTCGGGTTGTAAATGCATTAAAGGATCTCCCCGATGAACACCTGCAATGGATCATCGACCGGTCGGAATATTCCGAAGTGGAAGAAGGCGGTGTTTTCTTCAAAAAAGGAGATCCCATCGACCATATGGTTATGATCCTTGAAGGAACCACATCATTTTATATGGATGTAAATGGCAGGCAGGTTTATTTTTTCAAATTTGAAAATGATGAAATTTCCGGTGGTATGGGAGGATTGCTGCCCTATTCACGAATGAAAACTTCACCCGGATTCGGATATGCGGATACGAAAGTGAGAGTATTGCGACTGCATAAAAGTTATTTCCACGATTTGGAACAACTTAATCCGGATCTCATTCAGCGTTTGATTGCGATCATGACCGATCGCGCAAAGGCTTTTGCCACCATGCAGCTGCAACAGGAAAAAGTCAGCGCTCTCGGAAAATTATCTGCCGGCATCGCCCATGAACTGAATAACCCTGCCTCAGCAATCAGCAGGTTATCGGCCGAATTGAGTCAGCGACAACAATTGAATTTAGAGCTGACAGAAAAATTGCTTTTCCATTGTATTCCTGCAGCACAAATTCACGAGATCCGCAAACTGAATGAGGAAATTTCCAGGATCAACAGCGAGGATACTAAAATGTCCATGCGGGAAAAAATGAACCATGAAGATGCACTCAGTGAATGGCTGATGGAGGAGGAAATTGAAAGAGGTGCTATTCTCAGTGAAACATTTGCGGAATGGAAAATCACTACCGCTTACCTGGCACGTATTCTTGAAATAGTCGGAAAGACGCCGTTTCATGATGTATTGTTCTGGATGGAAAATCACCTTTCGGTCAAGCGTATCATCAGTGACCTGGATCATGCATCAGCACGAATTTCGGCTCTCGTAGGTGCCATTAAAAGTCATGTGCATATGGACCGGAGCAACGACATGCGTCCGACCAATCTTGCAGAGGATATCGACAACACGCTCATGTTACTCGGACACAAGTTGCGCGATAAGAACATTACTATCGAGAAAAAATACGAAGACCCGATGCCGGAAGTTCATGCTTTTATCGGTGAGTTGAACCAGGTATGGATGAACCTGATCGATAACGCGGTTTTCGCTCTGCCTAAAAAAGGCCAGCTGGTAATTGAGATTTTTAAAAAGAACGAGGATATCAAAGTGAATATTATTGATAACGGTCCCGGCATACCGGAAGATATCAAATCAAGGATTTTCGAACCTTTCTTCTCAACGAAGAAAGTAGGCGAAGGTACCGGTATCGGTCTCGATATTGTTTCCCGCATTGTCAAACATCATAACGGGGATATTAAAGTTAATTCCAAACCCGGACGTACGGAGTTCTCCGTGTGCATACCATTACACCAAAAAAATCCAGTTATACCTGTACAATGAAATTACCGCATATTTTAATTATTGATGATGACATGCAGGTATTGCGCGCCATCCAGCGCGACATAAAAATCCACTTTCGTGACGACTACCGTATAGTTGCAACTGATTCCGCTAACGAAGCCCTGGAGCTTATCAAAGATCTGAAACTAAAAAATGAAACCGTTGCACTTTTTCTTTCCGATCAGCGTATGCCGGAAATGGAAGGTATCGAATTTCTTGCGAAAGCATCGGAAGTTTTTCCGGATGCGAAAAGAGTATTGCTTACCGCGTATTCCGATATTGAAGCAGCAATAAAAGCGATCAATCAGATTCGCCTGGATTATTATCTTCTCAAACCCTGGAGTCCGCCGGAAGAAAAATTATATCCGGTACTAAACGATATTCTTGACGACTGGCAGGCCATGTACAAACCCGATCATGAAGGAATTCGTATCATCGGATTTCAATGGTCACCCCGTTCACATGAGGTAAAAGAATTTCTTTCCGGTAACCTGGTTCCTTATCTCTGGCTCGACGTGGAGCATCATCCCCAGGCTGATGAATACCTGGTTAGCGCGAACGTTTCAAAATCGGAACTGCCGCTTGTAATTCTCAAGGATGGTAGCATCATGGTAAATCCTACGCTGTCGGATCTTGCTGCCGGTGTTGGATTGAAGCAAAAGGCAACTGAAAAAATGTACGATGTAGTAATCATTGGTGCAGGTCCCTCCGGACTGGCAGCATCAGTTTATGGTTCCACAGAAGGATTAAAAACATTGCTGATTGAACGCAGCAATCCCGGAGGGCAAGCCAGCAGCAGCGCACGTATTGAAAATTACCTCGGATTTCCAATGGGACTTTCCGGAGCTGAGCTTACGCGAAGGGCGATCACACAAACCATTCGGTTCGGTACGGAGATTCTCACGCCTCAGGAAGTAAAAAATATCCGCCAGGTTGATAATTATAAAATCATCGAGTTGAAAGATGGTTCCGAAGTTCACAGCAAATCTGTGGTGGTGGCAACAGGAGTCGCTTACAATCGACTGGACATTGAAGGTATTGATAAATTCACCGGTGCAGGTGTGTACTATGGTTCTGCTGCGATTGAAGCTCATGCGTGCAAGGGACAGCCGATCTTCATTGTTGGAGGTGGTAATTCCGCATGCCAGGCCGCGTTGTACATGTGCAATCATGCATCCGAGGTGAACATCCTTATCCGCAAGGATGTTTTGAAACAGACTGCTGCAAGTTATCTCGTGGAGCAGGTGTTGCGAACTCCGAATATTAAGGTTTATGGAAATACCGAAATCAAATCGGTGATTGGTGACCAGGTTCTGGAATCATTGGTGCTGTTGAATAACAATACTTGCGAAGAACAAACGCTTCCCGCTAAGGCATTGTTCATTTACATTGGAGCTAAACCGAGTACATCGTGGCTTCCCGACCAGGTACTTCGCGATGATAAAGGATTTATAATAACCGGTAGGGAACTGGAGGAAGATAAAAATTTCAGAAAGTTATGGAAGGAGGACCGGTTGCCATATCCTTCAGAAGCCAGCATCCCCGGAGTATTTGCATCGGGTGATGTCCGGTACAACGCTCTGGCTGGTATTTCATCGGCGGTGGGAGAAGGCGCCCTCGCTATACGATACATACGAAAATATCTTCAGGAAAATTAAAATTGATTTTAAACTGATTTCATTTCCGCTAAATAATTAATTTTGCCTCTTAATATTGTAGATTATGCCTCGTTTCATTGTCATATCGCCACACACTGCCGAAGAATGCAAGATGGCAGTAAAACATTTTCGTGAACACCACGCCGGGTTTATTTCACATTACGAATGGGGTTGCTACGATAACGACCATACAGCATACCTGATGCTGGAAGCAGATAGTCATGAAGCTGCATTACTGACCGTGCCGCCGTTGTTCCGCGAAAAAGCGCATGCGACACAGCTCACATTTTTTAACCCGCGCAATTCAGAGGACCCGATTCACTCGAAGAGTGATGAGAACAAATAGTGAAACCCCGGATTTTTTTCACCGCAAAATTGCAGTAACCTCTAAAAATCTGCATATACCATCTCATATAAATTTTTTGGAGTGTCAAAATGCATGAACATTGTAAAATTACTTTATGCCTTTGTGGGAATACTTCCAATCCATATTTCCCGCAAAGGCCACAAAATATTTATAATAAAAATTAAATTTCTGCATCATCATACTGCACAAGCCATGTCCAAATGATTTTTATAGGTAAATTGTATCATTGATTAGTATAAAGAATGCTCACCGACACCCACATTCATCTCTATGCTGAAGAATTTAACGCCGATCGAGATGAACTGATCTCGAATGCGGCGGCGGCAGGAGTATCCCGTTTTTTTCTTCCCAACATTGACCTGGATTCTGTAGATGGAATGCTCACATTGTGTGAAACACACCGTGGTGTTTGCTTTCCCATGATGGGATTACATCCCTGTTCGGTGGATGCGAATTATGCTGGTACATTGCAACAATTACGAGCACTTTTGGAATCACACATAGACAGCGTTATAGCGATTGGTGAAACAGGCCTGGACCATTACTGGGATCTTACTTATAAAGCAGAACAGGAAAAAGCGTTTCGCTTGCAAGCGGAGTGGGCGATGGAGTTCAATTTACCTATTGTCATTCACAGTAGGGATTCGACTGATGCACTAATTCAGATATTAAAGGATATAAACGATCCCCGTTTGAAAGGCGTATTTCATTGTTTTTCCGGAACACCGGAGCATGCAAATGAAATTATTAAGCTTGGCTTTTATCTCGGTATTGGTGGCGTGGTAACTTTTAAAAACGGCGGACTGGATAAAATTTTACCTTCGTTACCCATGGATAAAATGATTCTTGAAACAGATGGTCCGTACCTGGCGCCGGCACCACACCGGGGCAAGCGCAACGTACCGGCTTATCTTCGCCTGGTGGCGGAAAAAGTTGCAACAGTACGATCATTGACTGTAGAAGAAGTTGCAGGTATAACTACCGCAAATGCATCCAGGCTATTTGGAAAATCGGTAGCGTAGCGATTATGAAAAAGACAAAAGATAAGCATGCGGCCAGCAATACAAATGGTAATGCACGTATCCTGATCATTTATACCGGTGGCACAATCGGGATGGTGCAGGATCATGAGACGGGTGTTTTAAAGCCGATTGATTTCAGCCAGATCCGCAGGGAAGTTCCCGAGATAAAAAAATTCGGATATCATATTGAAGTGGAATCATTCAATCCTGTTTTGGATTCATCGGATATGCACCTCGAGCATTGGGTGAAAATGGCAAATTTAATAGGGGATAACTACCATCGTTTTGATGGGTTCGTGATATTGCACGGCACCGACACGCTCGCATACACTGCATCGGCACTCAGCTTCATGCTTGAAAATCTTTCCAAGCCGGTGATCATTACCGGTTCGCAACTTCCTGTCGGGGAAATCCGGACCGATGCACGGGAGAATTTAATTACTTCTATAGAAATTGCTGCAACTAAAATTGATGGCAAATCAGCAGTACCTGAAGTTTGCGTGTATTTCGATTATCTTTTGTTTCGCGGTAACCGCGTGACGAAAATGAATGCCGCAAAGTTTGAGGCATTTCAATCCGTAAATTTTCCACCGTTGGGTGAAGCGGGAGTTCATTTGCGTTTTAACCGACATCTGATTTCAACTACTGCAGGAAAAAAACTCAAAGTACATACGAAGCTGAACAATAGGGTAGGAGTGATACGTATGTATCCCGGCATGACGCGTGAATGGTTTCGTGCCTTGTTACGCGCTCCCGGCAACAAAGCAATTGTTCTGGAAACTTATGGTTCGGGAAATGCACCTTCGCAGGGATGGTTTATTGATGAGCTAAGAAAAGTTTGCGACGATGGAATGCTGGTGGTAAACATTACACAATGTCCGGGAGGAGCGGTAGAGCAGGGGCGTTATGCGACGAGCAGTAAACTTGCTAAGATGGGTGTAGTAGGTGGTGCCGATCTGACCCTTGAAGCGGCACTTACGAAATTGTATTACCTCCTTGCAAATTATAAAAGCACCTCTGAAATTAAACGGCTGATAGCTTCGCCAATTCGCGGGGAACTTACTATCTTTGCGGGCCGTTAAAGTAAAATGATATTATTAATATCTTAAAATCAATAACTTAAGCGGCGTTGTTAGTTTTACCCGGAGAGATGTCCGAGTGGCTTAAGGAGCACGCTTGGAAAGCGTGTGTACTCCAAAAGAGTACCGTGGGTTCGAATCCCACTCTCTCCGCAAAGCGAATTATGCCCCATTAGGGGGCATAATTTATTTTAGGGCGATTTGCAATTTACATTGAACTGAAAAAAAATTACAACAACCTGCCTACCACAGGCAGGGATTTGACAAGAATAAACAAGAAAAGGAACAAGATTTAAATTCCAGCAGAATTGATCTTGTTCATTTTTTTGTAAAATCAATGGCTGCTATCTAATTCTTAAAAGCTTATGATACAAAAATTGAAATTAAAATTATCTTGATTATGTATTGTTTGAATTAATGGTTTACTTTTAAAAAAATATGCTTATAAAATGAAAAAAATATTTTTGGTGTTTTTCTTCTTACCCCTGTTTACCCAATCTCAAAACCTGATTGCTAATGGTAGTTTCGAGGATACAGTTTCTTGTCCAATAAATTGTGGACCAATTGAATCTGCATTGGGATGGTATAGACCTATTATTACAACAACTGATTATATTCATAGTTGTTCTCCAAATTGTAATTATGATAATATTTTCGGTTTTCAGTTACCCA
>JANWID010000067.1 GCA_025450095.1 Bacteroidia bacterium
TTCCATGTAAAATATGGAAGTTTTCATTGTGAGGATACGATACCGAGAGTAACAGACATACTTTCAGATAATGAAAAATATAATTATAAGGCACCTGTACTGGAAGGCGGTATTAATATTTCACAGTTCATCAGTAATAATGTTATTTACCCTGCCCGAGCCAGGGAAAACGGAATAGTGGGCAGAGTTTTTCTCTCCTTTGTTTTATCGGAGAAGGGTCAAATTGAAGATGTTGTTGTCATAAAAAACACACATTTATTGTTGGATAAAGAAGCAGTAAGGGTGATACGGCTTTTAAAATTTAAATCCTTACCGGAATTGAATGGTCAGCCTCATGCTATTTGTCTGAATATTCCATTATCATTTTCGCTAAAGTAAGAACAGGATGCTGAATGAGTTCATTGAATAATATGTCTAATAAAAATCTGATTATCGTTTTTAACAGAGCAGTATTGCTGATTGTTTTTATCTGCTTCATTTCCTCTTGCAGCTTTAATAAAATATTCCTACATCCTACTAAATTACCATCGGAAACCAAAACCCTGACTTTTAATACAAAGTCTGACACATTGCAGATTCGATATCATGAAAATTTTCAGCCTGTATTTTTCAAATCGGAAACGGATACATTTCGGTTCGATTATACTATTGAAAGTGTTGTGTTTGAAAGTACCAGCGGAAATAAGCTGAACGGATGGTTTCTGAAACCTAACGGAATAACTCCAACAGTAACTTTGCTGCATTTTCATGGTAATGCTGGAAGTCTTTTAAGCCAGTTCCAGGCAATATCACCGCTGATAAAATACGGATACCAGGTTTTTCTTTTTGATTACAGTGGATTCGGATTTTCCGAAGGAAGTGCTACCCGAAAAAATGTTTTGAAGGATGGAAATTCGGCACTTACTTATTTAAAGCAGCGACCGGATGTCGCCGGAACAAAGCTGGTATTGTACGGTCAGTCGCTGGGAGGTCACCTGGCAGGTGTTGTTGGAGCCATGCGTGAAAATGAAATCGATGCACTGGTTATTGAAGGCGCGTTTTCATCGCACAAAGATATCGCGGCTTACCAGGCAGGATTTTTAGGAAAAATGATCGTGAGTGAACAGTACAGCGCGAAGGATTCGTTAAAAAATTATAATAAACCATTACTGGTGATTCACAGCATCGAAGACGGGACTGTGCCATTTGATTTGGGAATGATATTGTTTGAGCATGCCAATGAGCCCAAGGAATTTTATGAAATTAATAAATGCCACATTTGCGGACCGAAGTATTATACGGATTCTATTTCTGCTAAAATAATGAGGATGGTTTATCCGGCGCCTATCGGGACGAAGTAAGGGGTTTAATTGCCGCCCGGGATTTGCAATCCCGGGCTAAGAAATACGGGGATATTATATCCCCTGATCTATATTCTTTACTTGATACGTACCCTCAGAAAAACCTCACGCTCCATCAGTGAAGTAGACCGTTGCATAAAAAAATCTATACGTTACCTCAATATGTGCTACCGTATTATCGGATCGCAGATCCTCACATTTTTTAGCCCGGGATTGCAAATCCCGGGCGGCGGAAATCCCGGGCAGTGGCCGCCCGGGATTTGCAATCCCGGGCTAAGAAATGCGGGGATATTTTATCCCCGAAACTAAATTGTTAGTTGTTTCAAAAAGTAATATTTTTGATCATGATTTTTCATTTTTCACTTTTCAAAACTTTTCTATGCCAGATCTTTCAAACGGCGGAACATATTTCGTCACTTTCACAGTAACAGCATGGGTTGATGTTTTCACCCGGCCGATCTATAAACACATTATGATCGATTCTATCAGATATTGCCAGGAACATAAAGGGCTTTTACTCTATTCTTGGTGCCTGATGTCGAACCACATTCACATGATTGCCGGATCAGAAGGATCTCCTTCCTTAGATCAGATTATCAGGGATATGAAAAAGTTTACTTCTAAACAACTTTCAAAAGCTATACTTGATGTTTCCGAAAGCAGATCGGAATGGATTACAAATTTATTCAGGTTTCGGGGAAGATGTCATCCAAAAAAAATTGGTTCAAAATTCTGGAAGGATGAGTATGATTGTTATGAGTTATTTACCGACCAGGTGTTTGAGCAGAAGTTGAATTATATTCATGAAAATCCGGTTCGTGCTGAGATTGTTGAAGAGGCGCATCATTATTTGTATAGTTCAGCAAGGAATTATGCGGGGTTGCCAGGGCTACTGGATGTAATTATTGCCTGATATCGGATCGCAGATCCTCACATTTTTTCGCCCGGGATTGCAAATCCCGGGCAGCGGGCCGCCCGGGATTTGCAATCCCGGGCAAAGAAATCCGGGGATATTTTATCCCCGGATCGTTATCACCAGATTATTCAAATAACGCTCAAAGATTATCTTGTTGAAATTGTATTTGTAGGCAACATTCTACAATTATTTTTCAGGACAGTATTTTGAACAACGAAAATAAAAACTTAACTTTCGACACACACACACAGATATACCTGTCACAACCGGACTGGTCTATCAACAAATCACACTCAATTAAAAAAATCAAACAAGACAAATTATGAGAGATGCAATGTTAATTACACATTTCATTGGCCTTACTATGGGCCTTGGTACCAGCTTTGCAAATTTATTCCTGGGACTTGCCAGTGCGCAGCTACCACCCGATGAAGCGGGTAAATTCCGGGTTTATACAATGGCACTTACCAAAATGGGACATATAGGCATTACACTGCTTATCCTTTCAGGATTTTACCTGATCACACCCTATTGGTCGATCCTGGGTGAGATGCCGCTGCTGATTATCAAACTGGCGATGGTGGGAATACTGGTAATTTTAATTTCCGTAATTACAAGGTATGGCGGCCAGATAAAAAGAGGAAATATGTCGAATGCACATTTAATTCCTTCACTAGGAAAGATAACTCTTATAACTGCATTGTTGATTGTGGTGATAGCGGTATCGATTTTTCATTAGAGGTTCCATAATTTTTTTCTAACATTGTAGTAAAATTCATCAATAAACTATTTCACCTTCACATTGGACCGGACTCATAAATACAAACTGACCATTAAATGGACGGGGAATAACGGTTCAGGTACAAGTGAATATCGTGCTTACAGCAGAAGCCATGACCTGGTTGTTGAAGGGAAAGAAACTGTATCGTGTTCCTCGGATCCTGCTTTTCGCGGAGATAATACAAAACATAACCCTGAGGAATTATTTCTCGCTTCTATTGCTTCCTGTCATATGCTGTGGTATCTGCATTTATGTGCCGACGCGGGAATTATTGTAATGGATTATTCAGATAACGCAACTGGTATTATGCAGGAGACTGCTGATGGTGGCGGACGATTTACGGAAGTTACATTATTTCCTTCGGTAACTATCACCGATCCGGCGATGATTGAAACAGCCAACCGGTTGCATGAAAAAGCATGTAAGTTATGCTTTATAGCGAATTCCTGCAACTTTCCGATTCATCACAAGCCAGTTTGCATAGCAGTAACGTCATGAATTGTAAAATAAATACCTTAATATTGGGTAGAAATTCAATTTGTCATGGCAAAAAGTAAATTGGCCGAAATCAAAACTAAACCAACAGGATCAGATGTTGAAGAATACATCAGTAAAGTGCCTGATGAACAAAAAAGAAAAGATAGCCAGGAACTGATCAGGATGATGAAAAAGGCAAGTGGTGAAAACCCTGTTTTGTGGGGAAGTTCCATGATTGGATTTGGAATGAAACGGTATAAGAGTCCAGCTACCGGCAGGGAAGTGGATTGGTTCCGGATTGGGTTTTCTCCACGCAAGGCAAACATTTCACTACACCTCGTTACCAATTTGGAACAACAAGCACCTTTATTAAAACAGCTGGGTAAACATAAAACAGGTGTCGGATGTCTTTATATCAACAAGCTTGAAGATGTTGATGTGAAAATCCTGGAGAAAATTATTAAGATATCAGCAACAAAAAAATAACACATAGATTTATATACTCGCACATTCAATCTTCATATTAAAATAATTTATGATAAAAAAACAGATTTACCTTTTAAGTGTACTTTTTATCTGCTCTTTCTCATTCGCTCAGCCACCAGGCTGGAGACCGGTGAAAACCAAGAATCCAATTGCGAAGAAGCGGCAATATTTAACACCCATTCCCGTCTCATCAAAAAACCTGGATATCCCAAGGTATGAAGGAGTAGAGGATGGAAAAATCCCATTTGTATTCTGGCATTTTGTCAAGCAAAAAGAAAAGCAATTGGGATTGATAAGCCCCGAAACATCAGGTAATATGGAAGTGTTCCGCACCTGGTTCACTATTCCTAAAGCTAAAACCAATCAAACGCACGCTTTGATTGAACTGATCAATGACAGTACCGGATGGAAAGGGAGATTGTTCCTGATGCGGGTAGACTTCAGTAGTAAGAAGCTAATCGAGACAATTACAAAGTCGACGATGATTGAACTCCAGCCACTGGAATCGGATTGGTTAACTTTAAGAGACAGTCTTATTTTTCACAACTTCGATGATCTTCCTACCGATGAAAAAATACCCGATTATTATCCACCAGAGGGAGGCTATGCCAATAATGACATTACATTTTTATTTGAATATGCCAACTGGAACAGTTACCGGTTTTACCAGTATAATGATATTTATCGGGCTTACAGTCGCTTTCCACAACCTAAAAATGTTGAGGGCATCCTTGATCTTTTGCAGCGGAATTTTAATATGGATGAAAAAGCCAGCGAATATTTTAAGGCCAATTAAAATCTTTTGTTTTCTACAGATGAAGCAGATGAGTTGAAAAGGTAGCGTATTAACAGGTTTTTCTTATTTTAGTAAGAAAATACATTTACATGAAACCAGGCTTGTTATTTTTTATTCTAGTAATAAGTAAGTCCTGTTTTTCACAGACAAACATTTACCATCCTTTTCCCGATTCAAATGCGGTATGGAATATGAATAATGGTGGTTGCTGTTATGCAAGCTGCCCACCGCCTCTTAATGATCCCTACATCATTGACTATGTTTTTTCGAGATTTCTGTCAGGAGACACCATAATTAACAGCCTCACCTTTGCGAAAATGTATGAGTCGGGATCAAGTCATGAACATTGTGCAATAAGCAGCACTGTTAACAATTGGATTTTTTTCAATAACAATTATGTTGGATGTATCAGGCAGGATACGGCTTTAAGACAGGTTTATATGTTGCATCCCGGTTCTGGTGCCGAATGTGTTTTATACGATTTTAATATGAATGTTGGTGACACAGTTCCGATAGATTGTTTCGCTTCCAATGATTGTGTGGTAGTCAGCTCGATCGATTCAATACTTATTGGAGGAAGCTACCGAAGACAATTTAATTTAAGCGGTCAGACAATTTATCCTTATACAATTATAGAAGGTATCGGAAGTACAGCAGGTCATTTTGAACCATATTGCGCAATTGAATTCTCTGGACATCTGACATGTTTTTCACAAAACGGCCAGGTGCTTTATCCGGATAGCACTACATCCTGTAATAATTACACTTCATCAGGCAGCGTAAACGATGATGTTCAAATTGCGATAAGTCCGAATCCATTTCATGATCAGGCAATAGTTCAAATCAGTAAGCATTCAGTTTTTGAGAATTTGGAATTGTTTGATGTGATGGGAAGAAAAGTAAGACAGATAAAAATTTCTGGCCAGGTTATATCGATTGAAAGGGGAAACCTAAAACCGGGAATATACTTTTTAATGCTGACGGGGAATAAACACAATTGCCGGATCGAAAAAATAATTGTAGAATAATACGTAAGTTAGAATATAATCCTCACTGCCAGAATTCCTGCAAGCATTATCAGTGAAATAATCAACATCCACAGAAGTGAATTTTTTTTAAAAGCACTTTCTTTTGAAGAACCATTTTTTCCGAATATTGATTTTAATGTTTCTTCAAGCCGCATAAATACATTTTCATTTTTTATGATGTAATCATGGGCGCCGTGCATCATGGTACTGGCTGCGACACGTGAAGCTTCCTGACCGGAAATAAATACCACGGGCACATCTGAAAATCTTGAACGAAGCAGTTTAAATATTTCTATGCCATTTAAGCTGTCCCGTTTTTCTGCGTCAAGCGTATAATCCAGGATCACAAGATCGGGTACTCCTGAAATATGTTGCATTGCCTCTTCACCATTTGGCCAGGAGCTGACTTCCGCATCAGGATACTTATCCTTAAGAAAATCTTCCAGCATGGTGCGCATCATGGCATCATCATCGATCAGTGTAATTTTCATCGACGTTTATAATTAAATTATTATGATTGTTATGATCTATTATGATAAATTGTTTATGATCTATTTTGCATAAATTTTGAATGTTTTTGAATTCATTTGAGAAAACTTTTCTCTTAAACTGAAAAATGATTAGATTAATTATGATTGTTATGATCTATTATGATAAATTGTTTATGATTTATTTTGCATAGATTTTGAATTCATTTGATAAAAATTTTCTCTTAAACTGAAAAGTTAATCCATAATTTGGACAACAGTTTGTAAACGAATCATGATTCTTCTTTCTCGTATACCGATTCCATATGCTGAGACACATCAAGACCCATCCACTCATGTTCCGGTTGAACACGGAGTGGCATCATCAGTTGTGTCAGCTTCAAAAGTAAATAAGAGCCGCCGAATGTAAATGTAAAAACAATTATCAACCCAAGCAGGTGGTAACCAAGCAATGTGTAATCTCCGTGAATTGCTCCCCCGGTTTTCGCAAAGATAGCAGTTGCGATCATGCCGGTAATTCCGCCGATGCCATGACAGGGGAAAACATCCAGTGTATCGTCGATATCGGATTTGGATTTCCAATGTACCGCATAGTTAGAGATAATGCTTGCGATAAATCCAATAAAAATACTCGGACCATAATCAACATAACCTGCAGCGGGAGTTATAGCGACCAGTCCTACCACTGCTCCAATGCAAGCTCCAAGTGCTGATGGTTTTTTACCCCGGGCGGCATCCAGCATGATCCATGATAACATCGCGGCAGCAGATGCAAGGTTGGTATTTACAAAAGCAAGAACTGCAAGTGAATTTGCTGCTAAAGCGGAACCGGCATTGAAACCAAACCATCCAAACCACAACAACCCCGTGCCGAGAATTACGTAAGGAATATTTACGAGTGTATGGTTTTCATTATTCATGTGCGCGTGTCGTCTCCCCAGCACCAGGGCACCGGCAAGTGCGGCACAACCGGCAGAAATATGTACTACAGTTCCTCCGGCAAAGTCAAGCACACCCCATTTAAACAGAAAACCTTCCGGGTGCCATGCCCAATGTGCAAGAGGACAATAAATCAGCAATGTGAACAGGCATATAAAAACAAGGTAACTCCAGAATTTAATCCGTTCAGCGAATGCGCCAATAATTAAAGCAGGAGTGATGATCGCGAACTTGAGCTGGAAAGATGCAAAAAGCACAAACGGTAATCCGCTTCCCAAATCCGGGTGAGATGCTGTACCAACCTGGTCGAACATAAAAAATGTTGCAGGATTACCAATCAGCCCTCCCAAATCATCACCGAAGGAGAGGCTGAAACCAACAACATACCAGAGGATACTAACTACACCAAGCGCAATAAATGCCTGCAGCATAGTGGAAATAATATTTTTGGGATGCACCATCCCGCCATAAAAGAACGAAAGTCCAGGAGTCATCAGCAGTACTAGTCCGGATGCTGACAGCATCCAGGCCAGGTTACCGGTATCAAATGGGGCTTCGGATTCAGGATGTACAGCCGGATACCAGGCGGCTAATACCGATAGAATTAAAAGTATGATGAAGGCAATAAGAGGATAACGGGTGCGCGTTGTCAGGCTCATAACCGGGTAGTTGAATCGTTAGCTTGGCTGTTAAAATAAAATTCATGGCAAGCAATAATACAAATTATTCCGGTTGATGATGCAGTGTTATAAATCATATTAGATATATCTGACTTTTTCTTAATTTTGGTTGTGTTAAGGAATCGCATTCTAAATGAAATTGTTTTTAATAGTATTTATTTTATGCTACGGTCATTGTATATATGCACAACAGCCTGCCGATACCGTGGCGATAAAAAAGACACTTGAAATAATCCGCGAGAAGGATCAGAAAACACGGACCGGTAATGATTCTGCTACTTTTATGTATTACATCGATAGCACCAATCTGGTCGTACTGGAATCGCTGATTTCAAAATATGGCTGGCTTGGGAAAAGTTTCGTAGGTGCCCGGGGTAATCAGACCTGCTTCCTGGTAGTACAACACGCCGACAGTGCCACGCAAGTTAAATATCTGCCGGTTATGCAGAAATCTGTGGATGAAGGTGAATCAAACCCCGAAGATTTTGCGTTATTACAGGATCGGGTATTAATGCGGCAGGGCAAAAAACAAATTTATGGTTCCCAGGTCGTTTATGATAAACAGGGTAACCCTGTGTTTTATCCTATAGAGGATGAAAAAAATGTGAATACACGCCGGGCGAAAATGGGATTGCAACCGATTGAAAAATATGCGGAGTATTTTGGCATTGATTATAAATTATCAAAAGAATAGTTATGAAAACAAGAAAGGAACATTGGGAAGAAGTTTACAAAAACAAAGGCCCAGGCGATGTGAGCTGGACCCAGGAATTGCCACAGACATCCCTGGATTTCATTAACAGTTTCAGTCTTGCAAAATCCGCAAGCATTATTGATATTGGAGGAGGCGATAGCAGGCTTGTTGATTACCTGCTCGATCAGCAGTATGAAAATATTTCAGTTCTGGATATTTCCGAAAAAGCAATAGAGAAAGCGAAGCTACGCCTGGGTGAAAAAGCCGGTAAAGTGAAATGGATTGTCAGTGATGTTACCGAATTTCAGCCTGAAACAAATTACGACTGCTGGCATGACCGGGCTACTTTTCATTTTCTCACCACATTGGACGATATCGATTCTTATCTTAAAACCGCGCGCAGGGCAGTTAATAAATTCATGGTGATCGGAACATTTTCCGAAAAGGGCCCCGATCAATGCAGCATGTTGAAAGTTCATAAATATTCTGAGCAGGAACTGCAGCATCAGCTTGAAAATGGTTTTGACAAAATAAAATGCATCACCGAAGATCATATAACGCCTTCCAATATCAAACAGAACTTTTTATTTTGCAGTTTTATGAAAAGATGATTGATTATGATTTTTTATGATCTATTATGATAAATTAGTTATGATTTATTATTTGTATCATTTAGGAGTCGGTTAACCTCTAACAAATTTTGCATTAATTTTCATTGCGTCCTGTAAATAAATTTTAAACAATTGTATGGAATACCTGAACTACCGTTTTGAGGACAATGAAAAGTTTATAAACACTTTTGATGAGGCACCATTATGGAGTGCTGCTTTCGGGTTAATGCTTTTTAAGCACCTTGAATTTAAACCAGGTATGACAGTCATTGATATTGGATCCGGTGCAGGATTTCCATTGCTGGAGCTGGCGGGCAGAATGGGGAGTACCAGTAAAATTTATGGAATCGATCCCTGGAAAACCGCTAATGCAAGAGCACGTCAAAAAATCGAAAACTATGGTTACAAAAATGTTGAGCTAATTGAAGCATCTGCCGAAAATATTCCACTGGAGGCAAATTCGATTGACCTGGTTGTTTCTAATCTCGGCATCAATAATTTTCAAAACCCTGAGGTAGTTTTCATTGAATGCTTTCGTGTATTAAAGCCGGGTGGTAAACTAGTCCTGACCACCAATTGCAATGGGCATTGGAAATTATTTTATGATATTTTTGAAAGCACCTTGAAGCGGATCAGTAAAACGGAATATATTCCTAAGCTAACCGCACAACAGGAGCATCGTGGTAACATTCAAAGTATCTCCGCATATTTTTCAGAAAGCGGATTTAAAGTAGAGCGAATATTCGAAGATCATTTGCCAATGAATTTTGCAAATGGAACAGCATTTTTGAATCACCATTTTGTGAAACTGGGATGGATGGCGTCCTGGCTCGAAATTTTTCCACAGAAAGAGCATCGCGAAATATTTTCTGAATTGGAAAAGGATTTGAATTCCCACTCCGAAAAATATAATGGATTGAAACTGAATGTTCCGATGATTTTTATGGAGGGGGGAAAAGAATAAATATCAGCAGAATTCATCTCGTTCATTTTCTCTTAAAATCCTGTCAAATCCCTGCCGCCGCAGGCAGGTTGTGTTAATTTTCAACGCGACCAAAATAAACTAAAACACTCTGCTTGCCGGTTGGCGGGGAAAAGGAACAAGATGTAATCGAAACAGGCTGAAATCAGTTTAATTAATTATTCAACAAAAAATTTCGAAGTTATGGTAACATTATTATGATTTAATTCCCCTAATGTGATAAAAAGTATTTGCCCGGAATACTTGTTTAAAGATACCGATTGCTCACCCGATAATTTTTCATAATAAATCAATCTTCTGCCAGCTACATCTGAAACTTCCAAAGTATACGGATCCTGTGCGGCAGGCTTAATAATCAATTCACCGTTTTGTTGAAGCAGTTCAAATGGGTTATGAGAGGTTTCGCTTTGAAGCCCCGTTGATACACACTCCGGAGTTCTCCAATAATTCTGATTTGAAAAAGCTATTATGGTTACCTGGGTTTCGAAATCAGTGTATGACCAGGTACCATACGTATATGTATTTACCGTTGGAAAAGTCATTGCCATGGGATGGGGAGTAAAACAGCCGTTACCCAAACCGTTTGTGTTGATTTCCGTGAGCAGCAAGTCGGGCATGTTGTTGAGCAGTGGCGGAGTATAATCCAGACCGCAAAGCAGGTTTCCTCCATGCATCATCAGACTTTTTACTTCTCCATTTACAGTTGAGTGTTCTAATGCCCAATCCAGGTTTCCAAGGATATCAGTTTTAATCAGCAAAGGATAAAACCCGGTATAATTGGGAGTGGAATAATGATATCCGCCAATGTAAAATGAACCGTTATCATAAATCACATCGTTTATAAATTCGTTGTGGTCAGGAAGGGATGTATTGTAATCGTTGAACCATTCCAATGTACCTGCTCCCGAAATTTTAAAAAGGCAAATACTGTAATCGCCGCCAGCAGATAGATATTGTCCCGCCGCAATTACCGAACCGTCCGGCTGTGCGAATACACGCATCACTTGTCCGTAATTTGCAAACCCGTTCGACCATATTGGAGTCCCATCTGCATCAAGCTTGAATACACGAAGATCTCCGGATACTCCTAAAAATATTTCTCCATTAGGACCTTCCGAAGCGTCGTTTCCAAACTGGTTCATTGGATATCCCAGGGCGCGTGTCCAGATTGTATCACCAGTTGCACCATTCATCTTGGCAATGAAAGGGTGGCTGTTATTACTGCTTTCATACATGTTACCAACAACCACTATATTGCTGTCGGCAGTTTCAAAAACCCGCTTCGCACCATCGGTACCGTTATAGTTTGGATTACCGAATGAGCGCCCCCAGATTACACTGTAATTGGATGAAACTTTTGCAACCAGCATATCGGATTTACACATGCCACTGGTACAGAAAAATCCACTTCCCTCTCCGCAAACAACCAGGTTTCCATCAGTAGCAGTGACAACGGAATGGATCGATCGGAATCCGCTCTTTTGAGATGTAATAATATTTCCTGCAGGACTCATTTGCAGTAATGTTCCGTAATTGTGAACCTGTCCACCGGATACGGTTAGTGTACGTTCGCACCGTGCAGCCATCCATATATTTCCATTCAAAGTGGTTGTTCCGAAAACATAATCGAAATTACCCAGGCTTTGTGAAGTATCTATTCCCATCAGCTGCGAAATCTGAGCATGACTGGCCGGCAGCTGTATCGATAACAGTAAACTAATTACCACCAGGGCTTTCATTGTTTTCATGATAAATGAATGATATACGTTACCAAAGTAATAAAAAATCCGATAAAGAATACGGATTTACACCGATTTGTTCCAGAACGATTTTAGTGGCAAGCGCGTTAAAACGCCCTCATAAAATAAATTAATCAAAATTTATTTGTGGAAATCGATTTCACCTGCATCTACCGGTCGCGGTTGTTCGAACTGGCCGCTCTCAACTAAAATATAAAGTATATGAAAAAAATTCTGATCGTGATGTGTACGCTCATCACCTGTCATGCGTTTGCCGATAAGGAAAAACCGGTTAAATCGGAGGTTAAAAAAGTAACTGTCTTCACGCAGGGTGCCCAGGTTTTTCGCACAGCGGGCATCACCCTGTCGCCGGGAGTAACCAACCTCGTATTCAGTGGTATTTCACAATACATTAACCCGCAGAGTATCCAGGCTGGCGGAAAGGGAGCCTTTATAATCCTGGATCTTAAACACGAGATCAAATATCCCGAACCCCCGGTGACCGGAGAAATCAAGCTTCCTAAAGAAATTCTTAACCGGATAAAAGCAGTTGAAGATTCGCTCACAGAATCAGATTTTAAAAAAGCTGATCTGGCAGAACGGAAAAACGCACTGCTTTTGGAAAAAAATATGATCGTAAAAAATAAGCTGGCGCAAGGTGAGGGAAAGAGCGATTCGCTCCAGATGCTGATGCAGGCGATGGAGTTTTTCCGCACCCGGTTGGCTGATATTAATAGCCGCCTGGGAAAATTGAATCGCGAAGAGCTTGCATTAAATAAGGTGCATGAACGACTGACGACAAAAATGAATGAGTTGAAAGCTTATCGCAATAGCGAAGATCCCGAAAAACATTACGAGCCATTGCACCAGGTAATTGTAACAGTGAGTGCCGACGAAGCCGTTACCGGGAATTTAGATATCAGCTACATGGTCACCCAGGCGGGATGGATACCATCTTATGATCTCCGTTCAGCGACGACTACTGCTCCGGTGCAGCTCACTTATAAAGCAAATGTCTATCAAAATACAGGAGAGGAGTGGAATGAAGTTAACCTGAAACTGAGCACTTCAAATCCTAACAGGAATAATGTGAAGCCAACGCTTCCTGTCTGGTATGTTAATTATTATACGCAAAAACCCGAACTGACTATACGTGGAGCAAGACCGCAATCCAATTTAAATCTTGGAACATTTTCCATGCAGGATGCCACTACAGACGACAAAAAAGTGAAAGAGCTTCCTATTGCACAATCAGCAGCAAACTATTCTCAACTGATCGAAACCATGACCAATGTTGAATTTGAAATTAAATTACCTTATAGTATTCCTTCCGATGGAGCCGGGCATATCGTTGCGGTAAAGAATGGTGAACTGCCTGCAACGTATTGTCATTACCTTGTCCCAAAACTGGAGAGTGATGCTTTTTTACTTGCAAAAGTTACAGGGTGGGAAACGCTCAACCTGCTTCCCGGACAAGCCAATATTTTTTATGAAGGCACTTATGTCGGAAATACAGTATTGAATCCTTCTGTTATAAATGATACGCTGGAACTCGCCCTGGGTCGGGATAACGGGATCACGGTAACGCGTACACGTTTACCGGATAAAGATAAAAGTAAACTGCTCGGGACAGATATTACCAAAACAGTTGTCTACGAGCTTAAGATGAAAAACAATAAAAGCAAAGTGATCAATCTTATAGTTGAAGACCAGATCCCTGTTTCACAAAACAAGGAAATCAAAGTGGAATTGAAAGATGATGGCAAGGCAAAGTATAATCCCGATACCGGCTTACTGAAATGGGATTTTGCTCTGGAACCTAAATCTTATAAAAGCCTGAAGTTCACTTATGCGATTACCAGCAATAAGGATATGCCGTTGAGTATGTACTGATGAATTTCATATAACGTATCAACCGAAAACTTCGGTTGATACGTTAATAATATCTGGTTGAATTATTCTATCACCAGCTTTTTTGTAAACAATACAAGTCCGCCTTCAGCAAGACTGTAAAAATAAATTCCGGACGAAAGAATATTTTTATTGATGACAGCTTTGTTCATTTCAAAGTAGATATCATCAACTACTTTTCCAGTCGCATCTATAATTTGCAAATGAGGATCAGACAGGTTTTTATTATTAAGAAAAACTTCAGCATTTTCAGTAAGCGGATTTGGAATTGATGATAACCAGTTTTCCGGTGCAGTTTCTTCTATCCCAACATTTGTAAACAGAAGTGGAGCAGAAGTAGCTTCGCAACCATTAATGTCGGTAATGGTAACTGTATAAATTCCGTTCACAACTACAGTGTGCGATTGCCCATTGGCACCGGAAATTGGTCCGCCATTCAGGTTCCACTGGTATATTGTAGCTGCCGTGCTGGTGAGTACATTAAGGTTTGCGGAAATTATTGGAACCGCTGGCAATGGATTCACAATTATGGTAACGGGAATGGAATTAGAACAACCATATGTATCTGTTCCTGTCACGGTATATGTAGTTGTATCACCGGGAGTGGCCAGCGGGCTTGCAATATTGGGATTATCGAGACCGGTTATTGGCGACCACGCCCAAGTAGTGGCACCACTCGCCTGCAGTTGCGTGGATGATCCAATGCAAACAGTGGTATCACCCGAAACCGTAATCACGGGTCCCCCGGTAACTATAACAGTAACCGAATCCGTAGCGGAACACCCTGTAGAATCACCGGCAGTTACAATATAAGTGGTGGTTACTACCGGGTTGGCCTGTACGCTTTGTCCCGTTGAGGAACTCAGTCCGGTACTTGGTGCCCATGAATACGAAGTGCCTCCTGTTGCGGTTAGTGTAGTAGTATCGCTGCAGTTTATTGAAACATTTGTTCCTGCATCCGCAACAAGACTGCAATTACCCAGCTTGGCAATATACATTCCGGAGCCGTAATTACCCGGTCCGCCATTAGAGTATAGCGAAATATTGCTTCCGCTGAAATCTATCGTACTTCCATAACAGCAAAATGAACTGCCCATCACAATTTCAGGAGAAGTATTTGCCGAAAGCGATTTACCGGATGCGCCCACAGCAGATCCTACTACTTTTTTTACCCACTGCTGGATACTGATAATATCGTACTTGACCAGGAAAGCACCGTTCTGACCGGTAAGATTTGTGCTGCCGAATGTAGCGGGGCCATTGTAGTTACCTGACACATATACTCCGCCGTTATGATCCGTGGCTACATCGTAACCAATGTCATCGGAACTTCCGCCGCCGTTTGCTGTCGCCCACAGGTAATTGCCGGCTGTATCGGTGCACGCCACAAGAATATCCTGACCTCCATAAGTATTCACCGAAATGGGTCCCATAGTGAAATTGTCGTTGAATATGCCGGTGTAATAGATCCGTGGGTTATCGATTGCAACTCCATACAGCTCATCATTTGCGACAGATCCCTCGCTCTTCGCCCAGATGAAGTTACCATTGGGATCGAGACGGGCGATGAATAAATCGCGTTGTCCGTTACTATTTATCGTTGTAGTTCCGAATGTTTCGGAGCCCTGGAATTGACCCACTATTACTGCGTAACCATTTTCATCAACATCAATAGAGTGAGCTCCGGATGATGAACCACCGGTTGCCTGAACGGCATAGTATACTGCACCCGTAGGTTCATATTTAACAACAAAAGCACAAGGGGCTCCCGGGCTAGACAGCGTAACACTTCCAAAAGTCACATTACCGCTGAACACCCCGGTAACATATGAATTACCCGCTTTATCTGTTTTAACGGATTCAAATGTACACGCGGAATTGACAGCGAACGAGGGCGATTGAGTCCATACATCATTTCCAGTTGCGTCGATTTTTTTCAGCTCATGAAAACCCCCGTAACTGGAAGCATAATTAAAAATGCTGCCAGGCGTACCGAATGCATACCCATAACCATAGGTGACATAACAATTTCCCAGCGTATCGGAACTGACATCAAGTGCTGCACAGGCATCGGGAACTACGCCCGATAAATTCCGTAACCATTGTGCCTGCCCCGCCGCATTGTATTTTCCGATATAATCGAGATAGTCGCCTGGAAAATTTACGGTAAGCGTAGTGGCTGTACCAATATTGAGAGAAGTCTGATAGTATCCACAGACAAATACATCACCGGTATTTGATACACAGGTTCCCAGCACTTCCTGGTTATGGGCTGTGGCCTGGGGTTGTCGTGCCCATTGCCATGATTGTGCAAGTGTAAATTGAATGACCAGGAGCAGAGGCAGGAGAGCATACAGTTTTTTCATAAGGTAATTTTGGAGTGACAAAACTTAGAAAAAAATCAATTCGAATTAAAGAAATCTGCATAAATTTTCAACCGATGAATGTTAACCCCGGATTTCAATGGTTTTATTCTATTTTTATAAAAAATATAAATTTCTGGATCATCCATGAACATTATTAACATCTCCGCCTTTATCAGCGGATCCGATTCTATATTTCATTCCGTGAACACGATGCAGCCCTGGGAAATTACTTCGGGATTAGCAGCGATAATTCTTAATAAAATTTCAACATTGGGTTCGGATTATTCAATCAGGGATGGTATTGCGATACACAAAACTGCAACAGTTGAAGATGGTGTAATTTTGAAACCGCCGGCGATAATATGTACAGGTTGCTTTATTGGCGCAAATGCGTATTTACGAAACGCTGTTTTTCTTGGAGAAGGCAGCTCAGTCGGTCCGGGCTGTGAAGTGAAAACCTCGGTTATTTTTCCCCACACGGAAATTGCTCACCTTAATTTTATCGGCAACAGCATCATTGGCAGTCATTGTAACTTTGAAGCAGGATCCATCACCGCGAATTATTTTAATGAACGAAGTGATAAAACGATTTACGTTTTCTATAAATCTGATCGGATAAAAACCGGGGCAGAAAAATTTGGTTCGCTTGTGGGAGATAATTGCAAAATCGGAGCGAACGCAGTGTTATCGCCAGGAACTTTACTTGTGCCAGGGACAGTAATTAAAAGACTGGAACTTGTGGAACAGGGGAATGAAAAATGATGAATGATAAATAAAGGGGATATCGGCAGGAAACTTATTCTACCGTCACTTGCTGCGTATAGAGATTTCCCTGGCAGATCACATTAACTTCATATTCGCCGGGTTTTAATTTTTCAGCAGGCTTCAACAGGCAAAGAGCTTTTGTTTTATCCGTGAAAGCAATATCTTTCGATACTACAACATTTCCATTTTTGCTGGTAATCATCAACAAACCGATTTTCTTACGAAGGGAGTTGGCTATATTCGCAAACAGTTCTCCTTTTGAAGGGTTCGGATAAATATTAAAATCAGGATTATGATTCCATCGAATAGTGATCGGGTTCATAACTCTTGTTTCACCACTAAAATCTTTTTGCGATAAGCGATAATATTGTAATCCGGAAGAGGGTGTTTTATCAATGTATTTATAAGAACTCAGGTTTGAGGAGTTACCGGCTCCTTTTACATTTCCTATTTCTGTGAAAGTATTTCCATCTTTACTTTTTTCAATTGTAAAGCCGGTATTATTCATTTCAGAAGATGTCATCCACGAAAGTATGATTCCATCAGCACCGGGCTTTGCTGAAAAATGAACCAATGCTGCTGGTTGTGGTAATTGTTCCAGTGTTGTGGGCCCTGTGATATCCCCTTTTGAATTATTCCATGCAGTCATCGCACAGATTTCAATGGAGTTGGAAACTCCGTTATTGTTTGCTGCCGTTATAAGTCCTCCGTCTTTCATCGCGATTTTTGATCCGCATGGAAGATTTATTTTTTTCCCGGCACTTATACTTAATGTTCCGGAGATTGTGAAATACATCGCATTGCCACATGTTGAAAAATCAATCACCGAACTAACTTCAATATTTTTTCCTGTTCCAATCAACACTGAGTCGCCGCATTGCGGAACTACTCCACCAATCCAGGAGGATTTATTTTCCCATTTTCCGGATCCGGCCGCAGAAATAGTTTTAGAGAAACATTGATTTTCCGATACCCATAAGATCGAAATACTGATGCTTAGCAGAATTAACTTTTTCATGGTTTTGATATTTCCTGATCCAACATTAATGCGTATAAATTACACAAAATCAACGATATACATATAATTATGAGAAACTCAATATGACTTACGAAAATTGATGTAAAAGGTTTAAACGGAATTCCATTTTTCCTGACGGATGTTTATTTCAGGCGAGGACATCCGCCTGATAAAAGTTATTTCAAAAGCCAGAGACGAATTGAAAAATATGTAACATTGCGGGTGAAATTAAACTCCAGTTTTATTATGGAAAATAAAAGCCTGAAAAAAATATTTATCGTTGATGACGATATCATGCTCACGGAAGCCTTGAGCGATTATCTTACAAGGGAAATTCCGCACGAGGTAAGGGTATTTTCAACCGGTGAAGAATGCCTGAAACAGTTGTATGAGAAACCGGATATAATCATCCTGGATTATTACCTGAATACAGTTCAAAAAGATGCAGCAAACGGAATGGAAATACTGTCAGCAATCCGGAAGAGTCATTCGAAGGCAAATGTGATCATGTTGTCCAACCAGGAACGTTACTCCATTGCCGCACAAACTATTCAAAAAGGTGCAGAACAATATGTGATCAAGGATAAGGATTCCTTTGCAAAAATTTCGGACATCATTCATAAAATGTAGGAGGCCCGAAGCAGGATCATATTTTTTCTCTCTAATAAATTATAAATTTTTCTAGCTGGTTTCGTGAACCGCGAATAATCAGGTTCACTATTTTCTTCAACACATCATTTCCTGTTATTACCGTTTCTATTTTCCATAAGCAATTCATTTGTTTTGGCGTACCTATTGCCCTATTATAGATTATCAAACTTTTCCCCAAAGTGTGGAAATGAATAATGATACATTGATAACGGGAATTGAAAATTCATAAAAATGGACACACATACGAATTCGTTGAATCCTGATATTACTTCTGGAAAGCATATCAGTTTCTGGACCGATTCTACTCCATCGGCTCACCCAAAACCTTTACGTGATAATTTGTATACGGATGTGGTAATAGTTGGTGGTGGAATTGCCGGAATTACTACAGCATATTGTTTATCGAAATCCGGAAAGAAAGTTATAGTTGTAGAGGATGGTCAGATCGGTAGCGGGGAAACGGGCCGCACCACTGCGCACATGGTAACTGCACTCGACGACCGTTATTATAATTTAAGAAAAACATTTGGTGTCGATAGAAGCAAATTAATTGCTGAAAGCCACCAGTCGGCCATTGACCTGGTGGAGCGTATTGTGAAAGAAGAAAATATAGAATGTGGTTTTAAACGAGTCGACGGGTATTTATTTCTTCATCCAACAGATGATGAAAATTCCCTGGAAAAAGAATTTGATGCAGCGAAAGAAGCAGGAATTGAAATTGAACGCGCTGACAGAATTCCCGGTTTACTGAAACAAACCAGTGGATTGCGATTTAAAAACCAGGCGCAGTTTCATCCGTTACAATTTCTTGAAGGATTATGCAAAGCCATCGAGAAAAACGGCGGCAAAATATTTACAAATACGCATGCAGCTGAAATTACACATGAAGGAATAATCTCAGAAGATGGATTTAAAATTAAAGCAATGCATGTTGTGGTTGCAACCAACAGCCCGGTAAATAATTTATTCGTTACTATTGAAAAACAGGTTGCATACCGGACTTATGTTATCGGTGCTTTAATAAAAAAAGGTGCAGTTCAGGATGCGCTATGGTGGGATACCGGTGACTTTAAAGTCAACGCCCAGGTTCCGCCTTATCATTATATACGGGTACATCCTTACAATGAGGAATACGATTTAATTATCAGTGGTGGCGAAGATCATCCGACAGGTGACACCGATACCACTGAAGTTCCTGAAGAAGAACGTTACCGCCTGGTGGAATCCTGGACACGCGAGCATTTTCCAATTGGCGAAATAATTTACCGTTGGTCGGGACAGGTTATGGAACCCATGGATGGCATTGCATATATCGGACGAAATTCATTCGATCACGACAATGTTTATATTATAACAGGTGATTCCGGAAACGGGATGACCCATTGCACTTTTGCAGGAATGTTGATTACCGACCTGATAAACGGAAGGGAAAATAAATGGGAAAAATTATACAGCCCTTCCAGGATTAACCTGAAGGCAGGCGCACAGGCGATAAAGCAGTTTTTTACTGAAACCATGCTTTATCTTACCCAAATGCCTAATTTTAATGGTACCGACGAGCTGGCAGAATTAAAGAATGGAGAAGGACGGATTATTGATATGCTGGAAGAAAAATTCGGTGTGTATCGCGATCTTGAAGGAAGATTATTCATTGTGTCGGCAAAATGCACACACCTGAAATGCAGCGTGGCGTGGAATGCAGATGAGCTGAGTTGGGATTGTCCCTGTCATGGCAGCAGGTTTACTTACGAAGGAAAGGTGATCAATGGACCTGCCAATACCGACCTTCCGGCATTTAGTTTTGTAGAAGATCATCTCGAAAAAAAATAAATTATGGGGCTCATCTATTCGGCCATTGTCATATTTGGAATGACGGCCATTTTTGGAATGTACCTGTTGTCGCTGATCCTCCGAAATAAAACCACTCCGAAAGGTTTGACAATCATTCACGGCGTGATGGCAGCTTCAGCACTTGTATTGTTGCTGATCTACAGTTATGGACCTTCTCCCGGTCCCTGGTCAAGCATTATTGTTTTTGCAATTGCTGCAATGGGAGGCTTTGTTTTAAACTACCGGGATATTACGGGTAAAAAAATACCCAAATGGCTGGGGATTACTCATGGCCTGTTAGCGGTAATAGGATTTGTATTGCTATTGTGTTTTGCGTTTGTTGATTAAAGAATATTTCAATTAAGTATTTAGGTGGATAGAGATTCTGTTTTTACATCATGCGATCCCTCACTTCGTACTGAATTCACCTGCGATGATTTCAGCATATACCAGAATTTGAATCACATCAAAATGTAATTTGAAAATGCTTTCTTATTATTGATTACTTTCGATATGATAACGTTTATGAACATGGGAAAAGTAATTACAACGATAATTCTGATGGTAATATGTATGCATGCTGCCAATTCACAACAGGTAGCTGACACCGATTTTCATCCGGCAATTGCCGATCCGGCGTATGCTAAAGGAAAAGGTCCTGTTATTTTTATCGATGAAGGTCATAACAACTTTCATACAAAGAATGGTCGGTACCTACCCTTTGCAAATTTACTGGAGCAGGACGGATACCAGGTTGAAGCATATGCTGGCTCATTTGCACCTGAAAAACTTTTGAAAGGAAGCGTACTTGTTATTTCCAATGCACTGAATGAAATTAATGTTGAGAACTGGTATTTGCCCACTCCGTCAGCATTTACAAAAGAGGAAATTGAATTTGTGGAGCGATGGGTACAGGATGGCGGAAGCCTGTTCCTGATTGCAGACCACATGCCGATGGCCGGTGCCGCTACTGACATGGCAATGAAATTCGGTTTTGAATTCACCAATGGATTTGTCAAGCATGACTCCACCGAAGGAACTGCTTTTTTTGTAAGCACGGATGGATCACTTGGCGATAATGTTATTACGAATGGCCGGAATAATGGTGAAAAAGTTACCAGCATTGTATCATTCACAGGCCAGGCATTCCGGATTCCTCATGGTGCGGTTTCCATATTGACATTCGACGACCATTACACGAATCTAATGCCCGATACAGCCTGGGTATTTACCGATCGTACACGCCGGGCTGCAGTTAAAGGCTGGTCGCAGGGAGCATTTCTGAATTATGGAAAGGGCAGGGTGGTTGTGTTTGGCGAAGCCGCCATGTTTTCGGCACAACTTGCAGGTAAGAAAAAACGAAAGGTTGGTATGAATGATCCGAAAGCCCCTCAGAATTACCAGCTTCTTTTAAATATTATTCATTGGCTTGATCATAAACTGTAAGTCTGTAAACCCTACTTAAGTATCATTTAGTCATTTAATGTTATTGGCACAATTATTTTATTTAACTTGATCCTTTAAATTCGCAATTTAGAACATATATGCCATCAGTTACTCATGATTGGAAAAATCAGCCTGGTATTGGTTTTCCTTACAGCAATTATATTTATTCCATACATTTATCCTGAACAAATGGAAAGCATTACCGACCTACTGAAACACCAGGTTGAAAGCAATAATTCACCCGCGGTACAATATGCTTTTTTTAATGACGACAGCATACTTTTTGAATTTGCTCATGGATGGAAAAATGTGAAGAACAGGGAACAGGCCGATGCCGGAACAACATATAATTTATTTTCCATTACCAAGACTTTTACTGCAGTAGCGATACTACAACTTGCGCAACAGGGTAAATTAACACTCGATAAACCTGCTTCAGATTATTTACCCGGATTTCCATATCCCAATAATATTACTATTCGCCAGCTACTGAATCATACTTCGGGCATTCCCAACCCTGTTCCTTTAAAATGGATTCATCTAACAGAAGAACAGGACTCATTCGATAGCAAAATATTCTTCGATTCATTGTTCAGTAAGCATAGTAAACTATCGTTCGCACCGGGAACAAAGTTCGCATATAGTAACCTGGGGTATGTTTTATTGGGAAGAATTATCGAAGCGGTTTCGTCAATGCCCTATGAAGATTATATCAAAAAAAATATCTTCGATGCCTGTGGAATAAATTATCCTGACCTGGGTTTTAGAATTAATAATGCTACACATGCTACCGGTTATCACAACGTATGGGCTGTCAGTTATCCGTTACTTGGATTGATACTAGACAGACACAAGTATATGGGTGACATCACTGAAGGCTGGCGAGCTTTTCATTTTATCAATATAAATGGTGCTCCTTATGGTGGGATGGTAGGTTCACGTGACGGATTAATAAGATACGCAATGGCTATATTGCGAAAAGATACATCCCTTCTTAACACAGAATATTATAATATTCTTTTTGAAGGCTCTAAGATCAATGGAAAATCCACCGGGATGTCGTCGTCATGGTTTAGCGGAATGTTGAATGGTGAACCTTATTTCGCTCATGCCGGTGGCGGTGGTGGCTATTATGTGGAACTTCGGTTGTATCCTCAATTGCAGTTTGGAAGCGTTGTTTTGTTCAACCATTCGGGAATGCGTGATGAACGGTTCCTGGACCGGACGGATGCGTTCCTGCTTAAAGAATTTGCAACCGAGAAAGTTCAACGCAAGAAGCAGGCAGTATAATAATTTTTTCATTCATGACTCTGGTCATGTTTTTATTGAGGAAGCCGTGCTTAATTTTAAGAAAAAAATGAAACTCTTAATTGTTTACGGAACCACTGAAGGGCAGACCCGGAAAATTGCACATTTTATGGAAGCTGTTCTGACTAAAGAAGGGCATAATGTTACTGTTTGCGATGCCACCATGAACCCACCTGGTCCGGAAGGGTTCGATGCATTACTGATAGGTGCATCTATTCACATTGCAAAGTACCAGTCACCGGTTACGCATTACATTACTCATCACGTGCAGCAACTGAATAAAATGCCGGGAGCTTTTTTCTCCGTTTGCATGGCAGTTGCATCGGAACATGAAGAGGAACACAAGGCCGCGCAAAAAATCACCGATGATTATCTTTATCATACTGGCTGGAAACCTTCATTGGTAACACAGGTAGCAGGGGCACTGAAATATACGCAGTATGATTTTTTCAAAAGACTGATCATGAAATATATTTCAAAGAAAGAAGGAGGCAACACCGATACTTCCCGCGATCATGAGTTTACTGACTGGGATGCTGTGAAAAAATTTGTATTGGATTTTACCAGGACTGTAAAAAGTAAAACTCTGGAGCAACATATGTAATCCATTAATTATACGGTGTAGTTTTCCGCAGGAAGTACTGTCCGGGATTTTTGCCCGCTATTCAGAGTCTGTGCTAATCTTTGTTTCCTGGCTCTGTGGTTGTAAATTTTTAACATGAATCCTTCTGCATACTCTTATGCAGATTGAAAAATGTATCTTTGACAACTAACAATAATTTTTAAGCGCATTAAATTCTTTAAGCTCTTGCACATCCTAAGAACATTTTCACATCCTGCTTCCTTACTCTTAAAAACAATCTTCGTAATCGCTACCTTATTTTTGCAACAGCAAGTCTATGGTCAGGCTGGCTTTATCAGAAAGTATGGAGGAACCGGTTATTCCAGGGCTCATTCCATACGCCCGACTACCGGCCAGGGTTATATCCTGGCGGGAACAGGAAATCCCATAACTGGCACGGGATGGCATGACCTGATCATGACCAAGCTGGATGCATCCTATCAGCTCGAATGGATGAAATCATATGGGGCCAACTATATAGATCATGGATCCTGTGCAATTCAAACCTCAGATGGAGGCTACCTGCTGACTGGCACTGCAAGCGACGCTCCTGTTTCGAACGGAACTTATGTTGCGCTGATAAAAACGGATGATATAGGAAATGTTCAATGGTCGAAATGGCTGGCACAATCCAATGTTTCCGTAGGCAATGAACTTTATGAAGATGCATCAGGAAATTTTTATGTGATCGGTTCGACCCAAAATATTTTTAGTGCCACCGGAATGCTCATTGCAAAAGTTGATGCCTCCGGTAATTTGTTGTGGGCAAACATTCACACAAATGGGGACACTCCGGGTTTGGATTCGAAACTTACTTTGGACGGAGGATTTATTATGTCGGGTAATACGGACGTATTGCCTTCGGGTACAAATATGGCATTGATTAAAACAGATGTCAATGGAAACGTACAATGGGCTAAAAATTATGGTAGCTACCTCGAATTTCAATGTGGTGTTTCAGTAATGCAGCACCCCGACTCGGGATTTTCAATAGCTGGTTATACGTTCAGTGGTTTGACAGGCTTCTACCTTTTGAGAACAGATGTTTCCGGCAACCTTCTTTGGTCGAGAAATTACACGGATTCTTTGAACGACTATACCATAAATGCCTGTATATTGACAACAACCGGCGATTATTTAATGGCGGGTTATGCAGATAGTATGTTCACCGGGTATTCTAAAAAATTTGTTTGTAAAATTGATGCATCCGGTAACCTGCTGTGGGCAAAAACTTATGATGCTCCCGATCCACAGTATAATTATGGATTTAATGATATACTGGAATCGACAGGAAATTTTCTGTTTACCGGATCGGATGGCGATATATACCTGATGCAAACCGATACAGATGGTAATAGCGGCTGCATGGAAAGTTCTGTAGTGTTACAGACATACATTCCTCTAACACTGGAAAATACTCCTGTATTTCAAACCCTCCCGACCACTTATAATAGCAACTACACTTTCAATGTTCAGAGTGGTGGAACTCAAAATGTGTTTTGTGTTTCTGGTATCAATGAAGTGCAAATCAATTCAACTTTACAAATACTTCCCAATCCATGTTCGAAGGAAACTATTATCAAAATACCGGATTATGTGCAAAACGCAGTTTTTTCTGTTTATAACATAACAGGGAAAACGATAATACACAGATCGGATTTTTCAGGAAACCGGATAACCCTGTCGTGTGATTTACTATCTGATGGTATTTACATGATTCAATTGCTTTCGAAGAATGTTTTGTATTCCGGAAAACTTATCGTACACGCACACAACTCCCAATAGTTTATATCAGACAGAAAACAAATATGCTTTAAGATTTGGAAGGCAGAAAAGTTTACTTCCCATTAATCTTCCAGGCTATTCTGTCACTGAAAGGCTTCATCGCTGGATATCATCTCTAAATTCAAGTTATATTATTATGAATACCAATTGAATAAGATTTTTCTAAAAAAATGAATTAGATACATCTAAATTATAATTTTGTAGGGTAAAACTTTATTACCATGCAAAAGAATTACCTGTTAATCCTGTCGGTGCTGATAGCAGGTGCAGGATTACTGGCAGCCTGTGAAAGCCTGGGCCCACAGCTTCCTGAAGACGATGAAGTACTGGATGGACCGGTGGAAGGACTGACCAGTGATCAGAAAATCAGATTTCTCAAAGGGGATGTTGCCTTTAATGATGACATATTCACGGCACAATCGGGACTGGGTCCTTTATTTGTTGCCACCAGCTGCGGTAGCTGTCATGCCGGTGATGGCAAAGGTCATCCATTCACAACATTAACACGATTCGGTCAGCACGATACTTCCGGTAACCAGTATTTACACCTGGGCGGACCGCAATTACAAAATCGTGCAATTCCCGGTTACCAGCCAGAGCAGATACCACCGGGCACTACTTTTTCAAAATTTACACCACCAGCCAACACAGGCCTGGGATTTTTGGAAGCGGTCACGGATGCCGATATCCTTGTACTTGCCGATCCTTTTGATACAAATGGTGACGGAATTTCCGGTGTCCCCAACTGGGTAACGGTTCCGGAATATATGACAACAGAACCTGGCGCAATTTCACAACAAGGAAAATTTATAGGCCGGTTTGGTAAAAAAGCTGCTGCACACAATCTCCTGCATCAAACAGTAAATGCTTATGCGGAAGATATCGGAATCAATTCCGTTTACCGATCTGTTGATGTTTACAGCGGGCTCGAGGTGGACCCTGAGGTTTCTACACAAACTATCAACGATGTTGTATTTTATCTGCAAACGTTAAAAGCTCCCATTCAGAGAAACCAGGGCGATGCAATAGTTATCAGGGGCAGTGAAGTTTTCAATTCATTAAATTGTTCCGGTTGTCATATACCATCGCTTCAGTCCGGGACATCACCGATCGAACCACTTTCCAACAAAACTTTTTACCCATATACTGATTTGTTATTACACGACATGGGCAGTAGTCTCGATGATGGCTACACCGAAGGAATGGCAACAACTGCTGAATGGCGGACACCTCCTTTATGGGGACTTGGACTTTCTCCTGATTCGCAGGGAGGGCAATATTTTCTGATGCATGATGGAAGAGCGCAAAGTATTGAAGCTGCAATTTTAATCCATGATGGTGAAGCTGCCGCGAGTCGGAACACATACCAATCACTTTCAGAATCCGATAAGGAAGCGTTAAAAAAATTCCTGGAATCACTATGAACCGGAAAAAATTTATCCGTACATGTGGACTGGCTTGCGTGGGCGGAATGACTATGCCGGTTGCATTTTTATCAAGCTGTTCCACTACAAACTACATTGCTCAACATTCAGTAACATCAAATTTATTGATGGTGAAAAAATCAGAGTTTATAAAAGCCTCAAAAAATAAAACACAGTTACGGCAATATGTGCTTGTCAAACCGGAATCATTTGAATTCCCCGTTTGCATTTATAACCTGGGGAGTGAGAAATATTCTGCCATATTAATGAAATGTACACATAAAGGATGCGAGTTACAACCGCAGGGATCGCACCTGGTTTGCCCTTGTCATGGAAGTGAATTCAGCAACCTGGGAGTGGTTCAAAATCCGCCGGCGGAAGAGAATCTGCAGGTATTTAAAGTAACAACCGACAATGAAAACATTATACTACAATTATAAATCAGTAGTTGTTGCCGTTTTACTTTCCGGATGTATTTATTCCGCGAAAGCGCAACAGGATACAGCCAGATTATTCAACAGGACCCCGGTCGATACATCTGATCAATTGAACATGGATGCCGGGTACAATCGTCCTTTTCTTACTGCAGGGAAATTTCCTGTAGCCCTCGGAGGTTACCTCGAAGCCAATTCACAGTTTTCTCAAACAAATGGAGTTAATGAAGGATTATCATTCCAGGCCCGAAGGCTCACACTTTTCTTTTCATCGACAATAGCCAAAAGAATTAAATTTTTATCCGAACTGGAATTTGAAGATGGTGGTAAAGAAATCAATGTGGAAATTGCTGCGATTGATATTGAATTTGATCCACTACTGGTTTTACGCGGAGGGATCATCATTAACCCCATCGGGGCGTTCAATCAAAATCACGATGGTCCGAAATGGGATTTTGTCGATCGCCCTATAGCAAGCACAACCATTATACCATCTACTTTCTCGAATGCAGGCTTCGGATTATTTGGTAAATATTTTATCAATGACTGGACAATGGGATATGAAGTATATCTTACCAATGGTCTCGACGACCGCATCATTTTGAACAACCAGAATAAAACATGGATTCCTGCCGGAAAATCGAATCCAGAAAAATATGAAGAAAGTTACAGCGGAGTTCCTGCGTTTACCGGAAAGCTCGCTGTGCGAAACAGGAATATCGGCGAACTTGGCATTTCGTATTTCACCAGTGTTTATAACAAATGGCAGGATGACGGAATTACTTTGGATTCAAAACGCAGTGCACAAATTGTGGCAGTTGATTTTAATACCACTTTTTGGAATAGTAAAATAAACGTTACAGGCGAAATGTGTAAGGCGTTTATTGATATCCCTGAAACCTATTCGCAGCAATTCGGAACAGAGCAGTGGGGAGGCTTCATGGATATTGTTGTAACTGTGTTACAAAAAAAAATGTTTGGTTGGGATAAAGCAAAACTCAACCTGGGAGTCAGAGCTGAATATGCCGATTATAACCAGGGTAGTTTCAATGAAACAGGTGGAAATATTTCAGACGACATTTGGGCAATTGTTCCGGCAATTGCATTTCGTCCCGCCGGTTCAACGGTTTTACGTTTCAATTACCGTTATGATGAGCAGCAGGATCTGTTAGGGAACCCTCCTTCCAAAACCGGCACTTTTCAGTTCGGATTTGCGACGTATTTTTAGAACTGTTCTCCGGTCATGGTTCGGCTCCGCTCACCATGACTTTTGTTAACACAAATGTCCTATTATGCTCCGGTCAAAGTGAGCGGAGTCGAACTGACCGGAGTGTAACGGTAAGCGGAGCCGAGCCACAAACCATTGTACGCTTCGTATAAGCGATCAAATTACTGAAATTGAAAAGTCCAAAAACTACTTTATCTTTACACATACCGAAACTGTGGCATGCTGCGGATTTTCCTGATAGTAATTACTCTTTTCATACCGGCGAAGATCGTTATAGCCCAACGTTCGTTGGAAACATGCCAGCAACAGGCGCGCATGAATTATCCTGCAATTCGCCAATTCGGATTAATTGAGAAGTCGAAGGAATATAGCCTGGCAAATGCGGGGAAAGCGTGGTATCCGCAATTCAGTGTAAATGCAATCGGTGCGTGGATCATCAAAGGGTTGCCTTCATTTCCGGGAGCAAATGAAACAAACGATTTGCAGTTTTTCGGTATCGCCCAGTTCCGGCAAACATTGTGGGACGGAGGAACTACACATTCACAAAAAGAAATAATTTCAGCAACCACTGCTATTGATTCAGCTAGCGCTGAGGTAGCATTGTATGAATTGAAAGACCGGGTCAACCAGCTTTTTTTCGGGATCCTGCTAATCGATGAGCAATTGTTGCAGCTTGCATTGATGAAGGAAAACCTCCGGCGCAACCTGGAAGCGGCCCGCAATTCCTTTGGAAATGGCAAAGCTTATATTTCTGATGTGGATGAGGTGCAGGTAGAACTCATAAAATCAGATCAACGAGAGACTGAATTCAAAAGCTCACGCATGGCATATGTGCAGATGCTAGGACTTATGATCGGCGAGAAAATTGATTCAATAGAAAAATTCGCCCGTCCCACAATTCCTGATATCAATACTTCCCCGGTAATCCGAAGACCGGAACTACAGCTTTTCGAAAATCAACGACGTCTTACTGATGCCCAGCTCGACCAGGTAAAAGTGAATTACATGCCGAAAGTAGATCTTCTGGGAGCAGGGATGCTGATCGGTCCCGGTATTTCATTTGGTACCGAAACAATCAATTCATTTTTGATTGCAGGACTTGGACTTTCATGGAATACTTCCGGTTTGTATTCCGGTAAGAAATCACAACAGCTGAACAGGATTGGAATGGACAGGATCAATATCCAGCAGGAAACATTTATGTTTAATACCAACATACAGCTTTCACATGCAGGTCAGGAAGTGAACAGGTACAGGGAATTATTAAATCAGGATGATGAAATTATCAGCCTGAGAAAAAAAATCCGCGAAGCATATGAAGCCCGGTATAATAATGGAATGGTTTCCATGAATGAAGTTCTCAATTCTGTTACTGCCGAGCGTGAAGCGATAGCCGCAAGATCAATGCGCGAAATTCAGCTTATGATGAGCCTTTACCAGGTTCAAACAATTTCCGGGAATTAAATTATATCCAGATAAAAAAACTCCAGTGAAAAAAAACCTGATACTGTTCACAATTGCGTTCGCTGTAGTTGCATGCAACAATAAGGAAAATTTATATGATGCTTCAGGCACTTTTGAATCGACTGAAATTATTGTTTCGGCTCAAGCCACGGGTCAACTCTTGCAGTTTACACCGGATGAAGGTGACACACTTCTAAAGGATGCTGTTGCTGGACTGATTGATAGTACTCAATTGCATCTGACACGCATGCAGCTTTTAGAAAGTCAAAAGGCAATTCTTTCGGGCCGCCCCGATACAAAACAACAGATCGACGCTACCCAAAAGCAGATCGACAATGCATTGCTCGAGCAAAAACGCGTACAAAACCTGGTGAATGCGAATGTTGCATCACAGCAACAACTCGATGAAGTGAATACACGGCTCGCGGTATTGCAGGCACAGCTGGCAGCCCAAAAAAGTACGCTGGGAAATTCTACGTCAACGTTGAATCAGCAAAGCAATGCACTGTATGCACAACTGGAACAGGTAGAAGATCAATTGCGGAAATGTAAAATTACAAGTCCTGTTTCCGGTACCGTTATTTCAAAATATGCTAACGAAGGCGAGCTGGCAATTTCAGGTAAGCCGCTCTTTAAAATAGCGGACCTTTCGGAAATGACACTTCGGGCTTATGTTACCGGCGATCAGCTCCCGGGATTGAAGAACGGTCAAAGAGTAAAGGTTATGATCGATGAAGCGAAAGGAAAGTATCGTAACTATGATGGAATAATAAACTGGATCAGCAGTAAAGCAGAATTTACACCCAAAACAATTCAAACAAAAGACGAGCGTGCGAACCTGGTTTATGCAATTAAGATCAAAGTTAAAAATGATGGTTACATTAAAATAGGAATGTATGGGGAAGTAAAATTCTGAAAATTCCAGTTTTCAAATTATATATTATTTATCATCCATTAATTGATTTCAGTTCAGGCCGACAATATTTCAAAATCATACGGTGCAAAGAAAAAGCCAGCCGTAACCAATGTTTCATTTTCCGTAACGGAAGGAGAGCTGTTCGGATTAATTGGTCCCGATGGCGCTGGTAAAACTACACTGTTCCGCATATTCACAACACTTTTATTACCTGATAACGGAACTGCTACTGTTTGTGGATTCGATACCGTAAAGGATTACAAATCTATTCGCAGCAGGGTAGGTTATATGCCCGGAAGATTTTCTTTATACCAGGATTTATCAGTAGAAGAGAACCTGGAATTTTTCGCAACAATATTCAACACAACCATCGAAGAAAATTATGAACTGGTAAAAGAAATTTATATCCAGCTGGAGCCGTTTAAAAACCGGATGGCGGGTAAATTATCGGGCGGTATGAAGCAGAAACTCGCTTTGTGTTGCGCGCTGATACACCGTCCGGAAGTTTTGTTTCTTGATGAACCTACAACCGGGGTTGATGCTGTTTCCCGTAAGGAATTCTGGGAAATGTTGCATCGCATGAAAGCACAGGGAATCACAATTATTGTTTCCACTCCTTATATGGATGAAGCAGAACAGTGCGACCGGGTAGCGCTGATGCAGTCAGGAAAAATATTCACCATTGATACTCCTACAGCGATTACTACTTCATTCAAAGGCGATCTTTATTCGGTGAAGGCATCTGACATGTACCTCCTGATGCAAATCATGCGAAACTACCCGCTAACAGAAAATTTTCTCACATTCGGAGAAGCCGCTCATGTTTCTTTCAAAAATCCGCTTTCGCGTGATGAAGACGTGGTAGAATATCTGCGAATAAATGGTGTAGATGGTGTGGAGATGAAAAAAATAGAGCCTACCATTGAAGATGTTTTCATTCGATACCTTGGTTAAATGAACGAGGCTGTAATACGTGCTGAAAAGCTTACAAAAAGATTTGGAGATTTCACTGCTGTAGATGCAATTGACTTTGAAGTAAACAAAGGTGAGATATTCGGTTTCCTGGGTGCGAATGGAGCTGGCAAGACCACCGCGATGCGGATGTTGTGCGGACTATCACTTCCAACTTCAGGAAAGGCAACTGTTGCGGGTTTTGATGTTTTCCGGCAAACGGAACAGATAAAAAAAAATATCGGTTATATGAGCCAGAAGTTTTCATTGTATGAAGATCTTACGGCCCTGGAGAATATTGAATTTTTTGGCGGAATATACGGACTGCGCGGCGCAGATTTGAAACGCAAAAGTTCGGAGTTGGTGGAAAAAACCGGCTTGCGTGAACAGGCAAATGAGCTAGTGGGTTCGCTGCCTTTGGGGTGGAAACAGAAACTTTCGTTTTTATTAGCAATAATTCACCAGCCGAAAATTGTATTTCTGGATGAGCCAACCGGTGGAGTGGACCCTGTTACCCGCCGGCAATTCTGGGATTCTATTTATGAAGCTGCCCACAATGGTATCACAGTTTTTGTCACCACACATTATATGGATGAGGCCGAATATTGCAATCGTGTTTCCATCATGGTGGATGGACGAATAGAAGCACTCGACACTCCTGCATCACTCAAGAGAAAATACAATGCAGCTTCCATTGATGATTTGTTCTACCAACTGGCCAGAGGTGCCAAACGCGGAGAAGGATGAAACAGCTCCGGTTATTTGTCAGAAAGGAATTCCTTCATGTGCTGCGGGATCCGAGAACGCTGTTGATATTGTTTGGAATGCCAATAGTTCAGGTGCTGCTATTTGGCTTTGTGCTTTCGAATGAAATCAAGAACACGCAAATAGCTGTGCTCGACCTGGCGCATGACGATGCATCACGACGATTGACAACCAAAATAAATGAAAGTAAATATTTTGATACATGGAAGAACCTGCACACATCCGGAGAAATTGCACCTGCATTTCTCAGTGGCCAGATCAAAGCAGCCGTTATCATACCTGGTGATTTTTACAACCAGCTGCTTCATAACGGCCGTGTACAGATGCAATTGATTACCGATGCAACCGATATCAATACTTCCAACCTGGTATCCGGTTATCTGTCGGCGATTATTGCCGATTTTCAGTATGAGCTTTCTTCGCAGGCCGGAGCTTCCCTGAAAATTATTCCTGAGATCAGGATGCTGTATAACCCGCAGCTTCTCGGCGCACCCAATTTTGTTCCGGGTGTAATGGCGATGGTGTTGTTGCTGATTTGTGTTATGATGACAGCAATTGCTATCGTTCGTGAAAAGGAACGGGGTACGATGGAAGTGCTCCTGGTTTCCCCGTTTCATCCGACCTGGATCATTCTTTCAAAAGCGGCCCCGTACTTAATTCTGGCACTCATCGACCTGGTTGCAATCCTGCTATTAAGTGTTTTTGTACTGCATCTGCCAATTCGCGGAAGCCTCCTTTTGCTTTTTGGCGAAAGCGCGTTATTTATTCTGACATGTCTTGCGTTGGGGATTCTGATTTCGATCCAGACCAGCTCTCAGATAGTGGCCATGATGATTTCACTGGGCGGACTGATGTTGCCAACAATTCTATTAAGCGGCTTTATGTTTCCGGTAGAGAATATGCCGTTTGTGCTCCAGGCAATTTCCAATATTGTTCCATCCAAATGGTATTATATTATTGTGAAGGAGGTCATGATTAAAGGAGCCGGATTCAGTGCTGTTTGGCAGGAAACACTGGTACTGGCAGGAATGACAACCCTGTTATTGCTGATCAGTGTGAAAAAATTTAAAATCAGGCTGGAATGAAAACGCTGCTGATCCTATTGCGGAAGGAATTCCGCCAGATCTTCCGCGACCCGGCTATCCTGCGGATCATCTTCTTACTTCCAACGGTGCAATTTCTGGTTTTGCCACTGGCAGCGAATTTCGAATTCAAAAACATCAACCTGGTTCTGGTCGATCACGATCATTCTTCAGTTTCGCGTCAGCTGATCAACAATATTTCAGGATCGGGATATTTCAGGTTGGTTGCCAATTGCGGGAATTTTAATGAGGGGTACCGATACATCGAGACTGATGAAGCCGATCTCCTATTGGAAATACCTCCGGCGTTTGAAAAAAATCTTGTCCGTGAAAACAGTGAAAAACTTTTTATCGCCGTGAATGCCATTAATGGAATTAAAGCCAACCTGGGGGGCAGTTACCTTTCTGCGATTGTCAGTGATTTCAACCGCGATATTTCGCGTCAATTTTCCAACCCGTCCGGATCGGGAGATGAAGGGATATACGTAACCGTTAGTCCATGGTTCAATCCCCTTGGCAATTATAAATTATTTATTGTACCGGGTATTCTCGCACTGCTGGTAACCATCGTCGGCGGATTATTAACGGCTTTGAATATTGTCAGGGAAAAAGAAATCGGAACTATAGAGCAGATTAATGTAACGCCCATCAATAAAGTGATATTCATACTGGGGAAACTGATTCCTTTCTGGATTTTGGCGAATATAGTTTTCACCATCGGGCTGTTGCTGGGATATTTTGTGTACAATATTACTCCACAGGGAAGCTTGTTCGTGCTGTATTCTTTTGTATTTGTTTACCTGCTGGCAGTTCTGGGTTTGGGAATGCTGGTATCCACATTTTGTCATACACAGCAGCAAGCCATGTTCTTCATGTTTTTCTTCACGATGATATTTATTTTACTGGGAGGTTTGTTCACACCCATCGACAGCATGCCGGAGTGGGCGCAGAAGGTTACTTTATTTAATCCCGTCGCTCACATGATCCAGGTAATGAGGATGGTGATTTTGAAAGGAAGCGGCTTTCATGATATTCTCCCACAGTTGGGAGCCATCGGTACAATGGCGGTTGTATTGAATGGACTCGCGGTTTGGAATTACAGGAAAAGGGGATAGAAAAATTTAAAGTTAAAAAAAGGGAAAAACGCCGCTCCGTTTTAGAAAATAAAAACCGGATAAAATTGCGGCGCTTTTAATCGCTTACAATTTTTAAAACACTAATTGATTATTTGATTTTTTATTTCCGGAACAGCTATCCGGAACTGGTAATGCAAAAATTGTGTTTCATAGTATGATAGGTTGGTGTGTATCTAAAACAAAAATTCCCTGATTCAGGAATTTCAAATCATCCCCACAAAAGCAATTTATAAAACTCCCCTTGCCAACTTTCAAAAAGCAGCCAAACTGGCCGGATTTCCTCTAATGAACGAAATTCAAATTGATTTATTGTTTAGGTGCATGAGAATGCCTGGATGTTTGTAGCAGAAAAATTAATCTGCCATAACGTACAGCCACTCACTCAAAATAACCAGCACTACATTTTGATCAGCTTTCGGGTAATTGATCCGGAAGGAAATTCGATGCGCAGGAAATATGGTTGCGTTGATAATCTGCTAACATCAATTCCACCAGCATGCAATCTTCCTTTCGCAATTTCAGCACCCTGCAGGTTTAAAATTGTATAGTCGTAATCAATTAGTTCTTTTCCATCTAAAATCACCATTACATTTTGCAAGGCAGGATTTGGATATAACGAGATATTTTCAGGATGCAGATTTTCGGGTAACGAAACGGTATATACTTCGCAGGAAGGAAATGTATTCGTATCAAACCAGTATTGCACTCTGTCGAGATCAGCCTGGTTGCGTGCAATGGAAGTTGTAAGGCCGTTTGGACTAAGTGAATCCCACGTGAATATATAAGCAATATCAAAAGTTAAAGTATCGCCTGCATGCATGGTTACAGGTCCGCTGCTCAATAGAGCTAAGATGTCCTGGGGAACAGTTCCACTGTTAATAGCTGTCCATCCGGAGGTGCTGTACGGAACTCCTGAATACATGAAGTTGGTTGGAGGTGCGGACGGATCACGTCCGTCTGATCCAAAAGTCAGAGGTTGGTTATCCAGCCAGATGCTTTGTAAGTAATTATAAAGATCGACACCGCCATTGGGGTTTCCCACCGGTAAATTATTTGCGTTTATGTATGACATAAAGTGATTCATTGTTGTTCGTTCACCGGGTTCATCAATAGTACCATCAAGATCATTATCAATTCCGTCACCAGGATCAGCAAGCGTGCCGCGAAGTATTTTTATATTTTGCATTGGAAGAGGATCATTACCATTTCCATTGTAAACAAACGCTGCTGCACGTGTGCTGTCACAGCCTGCAAAGTGATCTACTCCCCAGCCTAATTCTAAATCGCTCCAGAAACCAGTGTAAACATTATCATAATCGTTGACGCTCCTGTTAATTATAGTGTAATGATAAAGCGTAGTCCAATTCATTACGAAATTGCTGTCAGCAATATTGGTGCAATTGTAAGCATAAGCTTTTGCCTGTACTTCGATGCCCATTCGTAACATACCGGATGTATTCGGTGCCAGTGAATCATTAAAGATATAATAGAGCATCTGGTCGCCAGGTATTTCAGGATAATCACCATCAAAAGGATTATAATTTCCATCACTGTTCATATCAATGAAAGGTGCAAGATTATTATTTACGATGCCATTTCCTTTTGCCGGCCATGTAGCGATCTCCTCTGGAACCGGGTAAGTCCCGTTCCCGACATTACCAATTGACAATTGGTAAATAAATTCTTCCAGCTTCCATTTATCAATTTTCCAGATATTGTCAAACTGACTGCATGAAACCGAATCGACTGGAATGCTGATGTTACCGATCGGGCCTGGCCAGAAATTGGTTCCGGTTTGCCCATATGTTTGAGCACCACCGTGAAGCAGACCGCCAGCATCTAATCCTCCAATCCACAGTGCGGAAGCATAAGTAGTATGATTGCCGGAACCTTTAGGTACTTCGTAATCAGGGCCCGAATCCCAATGCATAGGTCCTGCCACATTAATACCTGCCTCAACGTCATTAATATTCAGATGCCGGTGATTATTAAACGTGAGCGGGACAGGATACTGTGTATATGGAAGTTGCGCTTTCGATTCTGTAGTGAAGAACAGAATGAAAATACCCGGTACAATGACTTGAAACAAATACTTTACTCCAGAATATTTCATAGCAAAA
>JANWID010000068.1 GCA_025450095.1 Bacteroidia bacterium
AAAATCCTGTGAACCTATATATGCCCTGACTTTCCGGCTACTGTTTTCAATGACAAGTACCGAAATGTTTTTGACATTTGTTAATGCCAGTTTACGGTGATGTCGAAGGCAGATGTTTTCCGCTTTTTCCTGTATATCGGAATCAATACTTGTAATTGTTTGATGTTCAAAAGGGCGTTCTGTTTTGAGTCGTCGTGCGAGGTGAGGAATATTCCTGGCATAGGAATGACGACTCATGACTACCGGTTCCTGCATAGCTTCATCCGCTGAAGTTTCATTAACAATACCATCCTGCTTCATCCGGATCAGCCATTTGTTACGCACGGTAGTAATTTGCGATGTGCCCTTTGCGGGATGTAATGTTCCGGGACGGTTTGGAATGACTGATAAAATTACTGACTGGCTCAGGTTGACATGTGCAGGAAGAATTCCAAAGTACATCAGCGAAGCCGCTTTTACTCCTTCAACATTTCCTCCGTAAGGAACCAGGTTCAGGTACAATCTGAAAATATCATCTTTTGAATATTTGTATTCCAACTGGAGTGCCCTGAACATTTCAGAGATTTTGTTACCATAAGTCCGTCTTGCTGGATAAAGGAGTCGCGCCACCTGCATGGTGATTGTTGAAGCTCCTGATGTTTTTTTTCCGTGAATGAGATTGTTAACTAACGCTCTGATTATTGCGACAGGGTTAATGCCCGGGTGGTAATAAAAATATTTATCCTCTTTAAAAAGTATGGTCTTTTTCAGCAAAGGATTTATTTCCTCAAGCGATGTATTCATCCGCCACTTATCATCCGATGATAGATAAGCATGCATCAGCTCTCCGTTCCTGTCCGTAATTATGTGAGAATAGGAAGGCTCTTCCCGTAAAGGAAACAGGTTGTTAAGAAGAAAAAAAATAATGCAGAATGCAACGGCTATTAACGCCGTAATTTTTAACAACCGCGATATTCGGAAGCTGGAGGTTTTCACCGGCTCAGGCAATCAAATAATTCACGTCATCAGCTTGTCGATGGATGCTGCAAGCTTTCTGTCCTTATCGGTGACCGTGTTCCCAGCATCATGCGTCGACAAGTTAATCGTCACCTTGTTGTACACGTTACTCCAATCAGGATGGTGATCCATCTTTTCGGCAATCAATGCTACCCTGGTCATGAATCCGAAAGCTTCCGTAAAATTCCGGAATACAAAAGTTTGAGTAAGCTTGTTATTTTCTTCTGTCCACATGGTAATCTCCTTTAAATTGTTAAATATTTTTATTGTACAACCAGCTTGCCGGCGCCATGGTATGAGTGATAGCTTCCGTCATACATAGCATCAGCACTTACCGGTCCCATAATAAATTGTCCGGTCGAAACCGCCCGTGCGAGATAATAGAAATTTTTTGGCTCTGAGCTAATGGATGTGAAATAATGAATTCGGTCATCACGGATATCCATATGTTCGGGAACAGAACTATCCTTTATCCACGATAATTCAGGCATCGCGGCGATTCTTGGATTTTCAATTTCAATACCGGCGGGAAGCAAGTCTGAAATTACTATATTTTCCACTTCGTTGCGCTGCAAATTAACAAGGGAAATCCGAACCACGATCAGGTCATTAAGCTTTACCTGGTTCAGGTTTTTGACTGGCTTTCCGTTGCGGTCCAGGAAAGTTTTCCTGACTTTCAGGTAGCTGTCTTCCTGAGTGAACGATCCGTCAGCAGTTAATCCCTCCATTTCCCAGAAATAGTAAAGCTTCCCGTTACCGGAGGATTTAATTTTAACATTTCCGTTGACGATTCCTTTGGTTAGCGTCAGGTCTTCACCTGAAAAAGTTCCGGCTGTAGTACCGTCAGCGATAATAGTTGCGGTAGCGTTAGTTGTTCCTGCCTGTTTCAGGAATTTACCCAGTGCGAGGAAGGTGAATGCTCGTTCCTGTGTCGAAAGGTATTTCTCCGATTTCATTTGTTGCGAAAGATGTCTTGCCATTGCACCTATCTGCTGATTGGACGGATCCGTTTCAAGAAGCGCATTCAATGAAAGAGCTTCATCACGTATGTAAGAATAAAAATTTCCTCCTGTTGATCGTTTTGATTTTTCACCTTCAAATATTTCTGGCAGGAGCGAGTTGAATGCATTAAGGTCACCACATGCCTGGTAAGATGCTGCAAGCAGGTAACGTGAATCCAATGCCAGTTCTTTATAACGAGCCCGGTAAAAATTCATGGTTGAAAGATCGGCGTGATCGTATAAAGAAAGAAGGTATAAGGAATAAAATATATCCTTTGAAGGAATTTCCTTCCGGATCTCAATTCCTTTTTCATTATAATAATAATAGGTTTCCACCGGGTGCTTTTTTACCTGTACCCCCAGGTAGCTTATCAGCTTATCTGTTGTCACAGTGGGAACTTCATAACCAGCTTTTCGTGCTTCGAATAAAAAATGCGTTGCATAAGCTGATCCCCACCAGCTTTCTTCATCACCTCCAGGCCAGTAGCTCATGGCACCATTGTGTTGTTGCATAGACTGCAACTTCCTGATGGCTGCATTAATATTTTCACTGACTTTAACTACCGTATTGCGCCTGTTGGAAATTGATTTTACAAGACTTGAATAATATAATTGAGGGAACGCTGTGGAAATGGTTTGTTCCACACAGCCATAGGGATACCCTAACAGGTAACTGAGCTGATCGCTGAACTGCACAACAGGCGAGCGACTGATAACCAGTTTTGCATCACGGGAAGCAGGAATAAATTGATTGGTCAATTCAAGATTCAGCTCAGTACCCGCTACAAGCTCACCGGAACCGCTGATTTTTTGAAGAGAAGAAGGAGGACGTACCGTTATATCGGTCTTGTCCGTATAGGTTTCATTTCCATTTTTCACCTTGATAGTGATTTGTCCTTCCCCGATTTGTTTTGCAACTGCAATGCGGAAAACGGGACGTTGTTCAAGGTTTGCTTCAAGAATAATCTCCTTTATCAATTCGCCATTTCCGGAAAGCGGACCAGTCAGCTCAACAGAGACCGTTGCGTTTTGAGCACGCGACGTGGTATTGGTAATTGTTACCGGCATGATCAACGTATCACCCGGGCTAAGGAATCGTGGAACCGAAGGACTGATTACAACCGGATCGGCAACTTTTATGTGTTTTTCATCACTGCCAAAAGCATTATCCCTGTAGACGACTGCCATGACCCGCAGATCACCAGAAAATTGTGGTATATCAACAAAACAGCTGGCCATTCCATTTCCATCTGTTCGCAAAATCCCACTCCAGTATGAAACCAGTTTCACACGTTTATTTGTTAATGGGTTTACACGTTTCTGCAGATCATAACCATCGCCTGCCACACTGGATCGTTTCATTAGGATATCGGGAAGAACAAATGGATAAAGATCAAAGGCACCAACTTCCAGAGCCTGTTTCTGGTAAAACCATTTGTGCGGATCTGGGCTTTCGGAATTTTTCAGCTGCATGATTCCTTCATCCACAACCGCTACAGTAACTTCAATATCTTTTTCGGCTGCAGTTTTCACGGTAACTTTCTGCCGTGTATTGGAACGTGATTTTTCAGCAACCTGGATCGAAACCGGGAGCCTTGTCGATTTTTTCTCCACCTTAAGTGGTGCAAAGCCATGTGCGATGGTAACCGGGATAATCCCTTCGTCAAGCGGCCGGATCAGTGTAGCAGTTACATAAACATTGGGGAGATATGATTCCTTTACAGGGATCTCCACCGACGCCGAACGTTTATCGGTATTTACATAAAAATAATCGAACACTTTATCCCGCTCTACTGTTACCAGGATTCGCCCGGCAAACGGGGTTTTCATAAGTATTTTCGCAGCATCCCCGGGTTCATACTGTTCTTTGTCGAATTCCATTTCAACACGCCCTTCATTATTCACTTCAAAGGAATTATTTTGCGTATATCCCCAGCCGTAAGCATAGAATTCAGATTCAACATAGGTTGTTGCTTGCGGTTCACGGATTCGCACCAGGTATTCTCCCGATTCATTCGGTGTAAAAGAAAATGAAGTGCTGCCGGGAGCGATCGACAGTTGTTTATCAACAAGTATCTTTTCACGTTTTTGAGAAACATAGTGGTACCTTGAACCATATGTTCGTTCCATTATAGTTTCCCAATAAACTCTTATCACCTGGATTCCTGCATTTCCGGCTACGGGATTTCCCGAGGCATCGGTAGCGGCAAACCGGATCTGCATCGGTTGCCGTGCATTGTTATAATAATCGCTGAGAAGAATTCCGAAATATGTTTTCTGTGTGCTGATTTCAACCGGCAATACCCGGTTCACGGGTCTGCCGGTTTCGTCAAACACTGTAACATGCACAGTTCCGCTTAACAGTCCGGTGTGCTCATAAGAAGGTGAAACCGGAAAAAATTCGGTCGCTTTCCCTGCAGTATCTGTTTTGCCCTGCCTGAGAATATTACTAAAGGTGATGTGATCGGCTCCGGAAATGGAGAAATTGTAATCGCTGAACTTTTTTGAATACAGAACTTTTTTTCTCAGGTTGAAATCCATTTCGTAATTACGCTGCGAAGCCGGTGTGCCGAATAAATTCATAGCTGTCACTTCACAGGGTATCGAATCACCCGTGGTATAATTCGTTTTCGGGGTCTTCAGTGTTACACTGATACGATCGGGAAGAAATTCCTCAACACTGAAGTTCCTTGAATTCAGAAGTACATCATTTGCTGAATATAGCTCCAGGTTCCACGTCCCTGTGACGGCGGCTGTAGTAAGACGGAATTCAAATCCAGCCGCACCCTGGCTATTAAGTGACTGTCGCATGCTCATATACTCCCTGCCGTTAGGCATCAGCACTACCGCCTTAACAGGAACCGACGATAGCGCTTTCATATCGCGGTTACGGATAATGATATTAATATGAACAGTTTCTCCCGGACGGTAAATTTCACGGTCACCATACAGGAATGCTTCATAACCGGATGGGTTTTGTTTTTTCCCGCCTATGTCGAACCGGGAATTTTCCACCCGGGTATCCTGGAAAACGAGGAAATTAAAATCATTACGTTGCCTTGCCGTAATCATCCCGGTATGAAAACCAGGAAAACGGTTGCCTGTATTTTTAAATACAGCCATTCCATCATTATCAGTTGTGGCTGTATAAAGCTCCTGGTTATTTGAGCTGATAAAGCTGATTTTTGTTCCCTTTAGCGGTGTCGCGTTTTTAATTGAGTTTGCAAAAATATATACCTCATCTGCCGACTGGCGGGCAATCAGGCCAATATCTGAAATGGAAACTATTTTACCGGTGCGTATCCATCGGTCTTCAGCGGAAGCGACCGATACCAGGTAAATACCGCTGAACTGGTTGTTCATCGGGAAATCAAGACTCAACAGGTGTGAGCCGTTTTGCTTTGCCAGGTTTTTGGTTTCATATTCCTGGTTCATGATTTCATCACCCAATCCGGAAATGTTGTAATCATTGTAATTAAATTCACTGCGCTCCTCATCGTAGTAATCGCTGTATCGGTGGTAACGTATAAATGCCTGGATGTTATTTTCATAAATTTTGAAAATCTTTACACGCACTTTCGGAATATTGGTGATTCTTATACCAAGCTTCTTTGAGGAAAGAGTCGACATATATGCGCCTTTGCCTGAAGTAAAACCAATGGAAGGTTCCATTTCTCCAAACGGAACTACCACTACATAGTCCTTCTCCAGGGCACCACCCAGAATGCCCGATAGATTTTTGCTGATTGTTAGTTCATAGCTTCCTCCGGCTTCAAAATTTCCACGAACCAGGAAACCGCTTCCTTCCGGTTCAATTGTGAAATTTATTTTCGGGGATAGTGAAATATTCTGTTGAAGATTTTTTGATGATACTTCCTGGTTACAATAAACCCTGATAGTCCCTGTTTCATGATCAGGAATACATTCAACATGTGTGATCTCAAGACGGTCGGGAGCCTTTACTGCCTGTGAGCCCGAAAGAGCTTGTGGTGCCCCAGCACCACAGGAAGGACAAGTTGCTCCGGCTTTGAATTCATATTGGATGTTGCAACCGTTGATAAGATCCTTTGGCACTGGTCCGGTACGTAATGATAAAACCTGTCCCACTGAATTTTCGGTTACACGGAATTCTGATTCTCTTCCGTTAAGCTTCAGATTCAATAACCGTGATATAACGGCCGGGTCAATATGATAATTGAAGTTGAAAGTAACATTGAGTGTTACACTTCCTGGATCTGCATCTGCAAGTGACCACCATGCATTGCTGGAAAGTACTTTCAGGTACGGTGTACGAAAAGTGATTTTCTCATCACCCACTTCCAGGGTGCCGCTTTTCCGGAAACGGAGCACATCCCCTGATACCATTGCAGTGTATGCGGTTGACGGTTTGAATTCCCCGGAAGGAGAAAAAACAAGCTCGCGTGCCGAAACCCATTTGAATGCACCGTTAATTTCGGGAGTGAATTTAATATAGGATGCTGAGTCCCATAAATTCAAAACCGAATCGGGAGCAAGATCCCGGTCAAATGTAAATGCGAGATTCTGGAGAGTTTCAATTTCCTGTTCGAAATTAGTCGCGACAACAGAAACCTTGTTATCTGGTGAGCACGACAGGATCAAAGTCACCGGGATCAGGATCCGGGCAACCTGTTTGATGAGGGTTTGCATTTGGGAAGGATTTAAAAAATGAAGGGCTGAAACAAAAGTAAATTTTAATGCATGCATAAAAAACTGCAACCCAGACGGAATAGTATTTTAGTTGAAAATTATTTTTCCCGAAATGCTACTTTTCACAAAAACAAAAAAGGCCGTCATTTACGACGGCCTGGTAAGATCTAATATTCCTTATTAATAAGGTATAGGATAATTTTTTGAAGGATCGTAATCACTCAGGCTAACTTTAAGCTTTTTGCGGGCATTATGAATCCGGATCTTTACCGTTCCCAATGGCACTTTCATATACCTGGCAATCTCTTCATATTTATATCCCTGGAATGCCATTTCAAATGGAATTCTCAGATTTTTTGAAAGGGTGGCAATTGCTTCCTGGATATCTTTAAGTATCATTTTACCTTCTCCCATGTTGCCTGTTCGCTGAGAATGAGAGTTAATATAATATTGGTTATCAGTATCATCAGTAACAACCTGGCTGTTAACTTGCCGGCGGTACTGGTTGATAAAAATGTTTTTCATGATGGTATAAAGCCATGCCTTCATATTAGTGCCCTCGCGGAATTTATCATGATTATAGAAAGCTTTCATCATGGTTTCCTGGGTAAGATCGGTGGCATCCTCCAGGTTGCGGGTAAGTTTCAACGCAAAATTCCGAAGGGGTTTATATAGATCTGTTACGCGATGATTAAATTCGATTTGTGTCATAAGGTGAGGATTTTTTAATTGGATCCTGTATTATCAACCAGATCCGGTCGGATTTATTTTTAACATCGCAAAATTATCCGGACAGGATGAAATTTAGATGAATTCTAAATAGACTCGTATAATACTTTAAATCAAACTATTGTAATGTAGGATTAGTAAATTGATGAGTCAGCTTTTGGCCCTCAATTGTCCGGAATTGCCGAAAATACCATGCCATGAAAGAGGGGCCGACCAGGGTAATTCAAATTCCATAGGAATCGAATGCATTTTCATCAGATAATGAACTTCTCCTGCACGCCTGTTCCGGAAATCTGTTAGTTCCGGAAATGTACTTTGAGCTGGAGGCTTCAAAGGTTGGGTCATAACTTTTACGGTCCTTACTACCCACGCAATACTTGGAATAATTTTCTCCGGTCGGTTAATAAATCTGCAAAAATCTATTTTCTCCGACATTAATTTCTCACAAAACATTTCCGGTTTCAACCAGTTTAATTCCATCAACATGTTTTCATAATCTGGTGCGAAATCAACTTCCCTGGGATCCTGAAAGATAACTGTGAAAAAATTCTGATTTTTCTGCAAATGCCGGATGCAGGTTTTAGATTCTTTTTTGGATAACTGTTCTCTAATCCAGAGCAGTGTTTTTCTGGTTGTCATGTTCAATAGAAACAAAAAGTAAAAACGAAAAGGCTGAATAATAAAATTAAACAAAAGCATTACAAAACACAAACCGTTCAATCTTTTTTTCGCCACGCCAGGAAATAACCAATGGAAAAAATAATAACAACGGAAAAGAAAAGATTGGTAAACAACAGAAAATACTCATCTCTGCCGAGACTTCCCCTCTTAAGAAAAACCATAAATGCCGAAAGCATGGTTCCAAGTATTACTGAAAATGTGATTATAACAACTCTGCGCCTGTTGGTCATGAAAACTCTCCGGATTTTTAATTAGAATTCACAAATGTAAAACAATTCCATAGCACGTGCATCCGGAAAGTAGCAAATGATAAAGGAATGATCAATCCACCATCAGGTTGCAGCCTCTCCATTCACTATGATCAATTCTTCCCAGAACTTCAAATCCATTTTCATGCGTTCTTCCCAGATCCTGTGTTTCTAAAAATGCACAGGAGTGAATATTTGCAAGATCAATAATCTTCAATATTCCTGTTTCACCGGTTTGTGCGAGCGCAAACGGATCATGCAGTTCACCGGAAAGTACTTTCATCCAGGGAGGAGTTTTAAATATTCCATGACCTTCAGAATATGCCTGTGTCAGCAGCTCGGTCATACCATATTCCGAATGGATTGTATTCAAACCTGTCTGCCTGCATAGAAAACTATGCACTTCTCCACGCACCGTTTCCTTACGTTTACCTTTCATACCTCCGGTCTCCATTACAATGGTATTCCCGGGAAAGGCGATCGGGTACTTTTCAAAAAAATCCATCAGGGCAAACGTGACACCAATTAAAAATATTCGTTCTCCTTTTTCGATTAGCCGGTTTATGGAAGCCAGTAAATTCTCATGATCGTGTAGAAAAAAACCATTTCCCGGTTTTTTACTTTCATTCATGAGTTTTTGCATCATATAAACCAACGAACTTTCTTTTCGCTCCAGGTAGGAAGGGAGCAATGCAAGGAAAGTATAATCAGAAGGAGATCCGAAAAAATATCGAAAACATTCCAGTAAGCTGTTGTTGTAAATTGACAAGTCTGCAACAAAATGTCTGCTTGTTGAATCACCTGTTGTACCACTGCTCGAAAAAAATAACTCCGGAGGCTCACTTTTGTCAGTGACAACATTCCTGCGGAAAAGAGAAACCGGAAGAAAAGGAATTCGGGAATAATGATCCGGGACCAGGTTTGCTTTTTCTGTTAAACGAATATAATCGCGGTAAACCGGAACATGTTCCGATTGATAATAATAAAGTTGCAGACAACGATTATTGAATTCTGCTTCTTCACGAATTAAAAGGGTACTATTCCAGAATTTTTTGGGATCGAATAACACCCGGTCTGTTGTTTTTGTAAAACTAATGAGTATTACTGTTTACACAATTTCTTTTTCACCGGTTGTTTTTGCAAGATCAGCATTATAATGCAGCCCCCGGTTTTCTTTTCGTTCCATTGCTGATTGAACTATCAGGAACGCAACCTGCACAAGGTTCCGCAATTCCATAAGCGGAACCGATACTACTGTTTTTTTATATAGCTCCTCTGTTTCAGCTGCTATTGTTTTCAGTCTTTGCATGGCTATCCTGAGACGTAAATTCGTTCTGACGATTCCGACATAATCACTCATCACATTTTGCAGTTCATATAAGTTATGGGTTATAAGCACCATTTCTTCAGGCTGGCGGGTACCTTCGGCATTCCATTCGGGAATTTCATTTTTATGTCGTATGTTCTTTATCGATTCCTTTCCGTGCACAACGGCCCGGTTCGCATAAACTGCTGCTTCAAGGAGTGAATTTGATGCAAGCCTGTTAGCACCATGAAGTCCGGTTGAACTGCATTCACCTGCTGCATATAAATTCCTTATCGAACTGCATCCGTTACGGTCAACAACAATTCCTCCGCAGGTATAATGTGCAGCGGGTACTACCGGGATCATATCTTTTTGGAAATCGATTCCTGAGTCCAGACACTTCTGATGAATGTTTGGAAAATGTACCTTAAACTTTTCTGCATCACAATGCCTGCAATCGAGATAGATAAATAAGTCTCCCGAAATTTTCATTTCATTATCAATTGCACGGGCAACAATATCGCGTGGCGCCAGAGATAAACGGGAATCATAACGCTCCATAAACGTTTCTCCTTTCATTGTTTTCAAAACACCTCCAAACCCGCGAACTGCTTCTGAAATTAAAAAGCTTGGGCGTTCACCAGGGTTGTACAACGCTGTGGGATGAAACTGAATAAATTCCATGCCTTCCGTTTTGCCATTAGCACGATGTACCATAGCAATTCCGTCGCCCGTTGCTATGCGTGGATTGGTTGTATTCCGGTAAACATTTCCGGCACCGCCTGTTGCCAGGAGGGTTACTTTTGATAAAATGGTTTCAACTCCACCAGTTTGCAGGTTTAATACATAGGCACCATAACATTCCGGTTCATCGGGTATTGTACCGGCTACATGATGTTGGGTAATAATCTCCATCGCAAAAAAATGAGTATAAAGCCGGATGCCAGGATGGTTGTGGATTTTCAGTAAAAGCTTTCTCTCAATTTCCAACCCGGTTATATCTTTATAATGCAATATCCGCGATTCAGAATGACCACCCTCCCTGGCAAGATCGAATTCCCCGGAAGGTTTTTTATCAAAATCAGCACCCCATTCTATAATATCACGGATGCGGTCTGGCCCTTCACGGATCACCATCCGTACCACGCCTTCATTGCATAATCCGTCACCTGCTATTACTGTATCTTCAACATGTTTTCCGAAAGAATCCCCGGGATCAATAACAGAAGCAATGCCTCCCTGAGCATATTTTGTATTGGATTCATCTTCATCTCCTTTGGTAATTATGGTAACAGTACCAAAGGATGCGGCTTTCAACGCATAGCTTAACCCTGCTATTCCGGAACCTATTACAAGGAGATCTGTCTTCTTTTGAGTCATCTGGGCAAAAACAAGAGCCGGTTAAAAATGTTAACTTTGGAGATTCGTGCACAAAGTTAATTAACTAGATCATGCGACAACTAATTATTGCTGTTGCAGTTGCAATTATCGCCATCGTTTTTGCACTGCAAAATGACAGCCTGGTAACAGTTCGAATGATTTTCTGGGAACTGCCACATGCCAATCTTGCATTAGTGCTTGTCTTAACATTGATCATGGGTCTTGTTATCGGACTCCTGTTTATGGCACCTGGAATTTACCGGCGAAACCAGGTAATAGCTGCGCAGAAAAAACGGATTCTTGAAATTGAAAAGCAAGGTTCTGTCCCAAAAAAAGTATAAGTGCGTTCGTAAAATAAAATCAAATTATTTCTGTTAGAAATTCATTAATCAAAATATTTAAAGTGGAGAATTCAAATCTAAAAGTTCCAATACCTGTAAATGTTTACGCCGAGTCAACACCCAATCCGGCAGCAATGAAATTTGTTTGCAACCTGCTTCTGATGAAAGATGGTTCGGTGACGTATAATCGTCCTTCTGAAGCTTCAGCATGTCCGCTTGCAGCACAACTGTTTTCTTTTACCGGAGTAAAGAGTGTTTTTATTGCAACTAATTTTATTACCATAACCAAACCCGACGATATCGATTGGTTTGAAATTACAAATATTCTCCGTGAATTCATCCGGGGATACCTGATGTCGGGCGAACGGGTATTTGTTTCTGATCCGATGCTGCAACAGGACGCAATTAATGCTGCTGTAAAAACCGACAATCAGGATTCTCAACAAGCTCGTGAAAATTCTGCAGTCGAAGCACAAATTATGCAGATGCTGGATGAGTTTGTAAAACCTGCAGTGGAACAGGATGGCGGGGCTATTCATTTTCGCTCGTTCAATGAGGGGATTGTTACCGTTGTGTTAAAAGGATCCTGTAGCGGATGTCCTTCTTCCACGGTTACGTTAAAATCAGGAATCGAAAACCTGTTGAAACAAATGGTGCCTGAAGTGAAAGGTGTTATTGCGGAATCATGATTGTAAACCGGGAGAATTAAGTCATTCATGATTAAAACGGATCGGATTTCTTCACATCTTTATGTGATTGCAAAGTTGCCAATACGGTCGCGTACATGTGCGGAAACGCATGTTTTTTTTCCTTTATCTTTGTTCACACTACAAAGTTCTGTAGTATTAAATTTTGAAAAAATAATTCAGTAACCCCAGACAGATTATGAAATTCCAACTGAGAATATCAGTTTTATTAATCGTAATATTTTTTTCAGGAACACCATCCCGTGCGCAGAAAATCTGGTCAATGCAGGAGTGCATCGATTATGCCCTGCAACATAATATTACCGTAAAGCAATCCGAGCTGGATACGGAATTGTCATCCGTTAATTATACACAAAGCAAAGCGGAGTTCCTGCCCAGTATTAACGGTAATGCCAGCTACACATATAATTTCGGTAGATCAGCTGATCCGTATACGAATGTTTATACCAATCAGGAAGTGCAATCTGCATCCTTTAGCGCCAACGGAGACCTTCCGGTATTCAACGGATTCCAGATCATGAACAGCCTTGCCCAAAGTAAGTATGAATACATGGCAAGCAATGAAAACCTTGCAAAAATCAAAAATGATATTTCCCTGAATGTTGCAGCTGCTTACCTGCAAGTTCTTTACAGCAAGGAAACCAAAAAACTAGTTACCGAAAGGCTCGCAGCTGCACGTGAAAACCGTGATCGTACCAAGCTAATGGTGAATGCAGGAAGTATGGCCCAGGGAAACTTGTTAGATGCAGAATCCGCACTGGCAGCAGAAGAACTTGCCATGGTTAATGCCGATAACCAGTTAATAAGTTCCATTATTTCCATAACACAATTGCTCGAGCTTAAATCAATGGAAGGATTTGATGTATCAGAACCTGCTGTTGAACTACCTGATCAGTCCGGGATGGCACTCACCGCTGAAGAGATTTATGCTACAGCTCTTAAAACACTTCCGGAGTTCAGAGCTTCAGAACTGAATATTAAAAGCGCTGAAAAAGGTTTACAGATTTCAAAAGGAGCAAGATTTCCCAGGTTAAGTCTGAACGGCGGACTCTCTTCGGGGTATTCAAATGTTGAGCGGATATTATCCGGTGAGCTGAAGCCATTTAATGACCAGCTCGGTGATAATTATAACAAATACCTGGGAGTAAATCTTTCCATTCCTATTTTCAACGGTTGGTCAACGGAATCCAATATCAAAAGATCCCGGATCAATCTTGAAAATGTGAGATATAACGATCAGTTGACCCGTAACCAGGCGTATAAAAGTATTGTACAGGCACATGCTGACGGAATTGCAGCTCGTCAGAAATATGCTGCAGCTGAAAAAGCGGCAACCGCAGTCCGCGAATCATTCAGCTATGCTGAAAAAAAGTACAATGTCGGGATGCTAAGCTCTATTGAATTTTTAAATGTTCGGAATAACATGGGCAAGGCAGATTCCGATTTTCTACAGGCGAAATACGATTTGATTTTTCGTATAAAAGTGATCGACTTTTACCTGGGAAGATCATTGGCTTTTTAAGCTGTTGGGTTGTTGGGTTTTTAAGTTGTTAGATTGTTTGACTGCCGACTGCTACCTGCCGACTGCCAACTATATGTCAACTGCACTTTTCTTTATATTTTCGCCACAACCAAATTAAACGGGATAAAATTTATGGCGGGGAAAAAGAAATGGATACGATACAGTATTATCGCAGGAGTGATATTGCTGATTTTCCTCGTGGTGGCACGCAGATCTGGCTGGATTGGTGAAGATGATAATATAAAAGTAACTGCGGAAAAAGTAACCACCGAAACTATTATTGAAACGGTGTCTGCAAGTGGTAAGGTGCAGCCGGAAGTGGAAGTAAAGCTTGCCGCCGATGTCTCAGGTGAAGTAGTGGAGCTGTTTGTTAAAGAGGGTGATCTCGTAAAGAAAGGCACATTACTGGCTAAAATCAATCCTGAAATTTATATTTCTGCCCTCGACAGAATGGATGCGTCGGTAAGTAGCTCTCAGGCGAATCTTGAAAGTGCCCGCTCACGGTACAAGCAGGCTGAATCGCAGTTTTTGAAAACAGAATTGACTTATAACCGCAATAAAAAATTGTATGATGATGGTGTTATTTCAGCTTCTGATTTCGAATCCATCAAGTCAGCATACGAAGTTGCAAAAGCAGAAATGGAAGCTGCTGAACAGAGCATTTCGGCTGCATCATTTGGAGTGAAAAGCGCTGAAGCATCACTTAAGGAATCCCGTGAAAACCTGAATAAGACTTCAATTTTTGCACCCGTGGATGGCACTATATCAAAACTTAGTGTCGAAAAAGGGGAGCGTGTGGTGGGAACAGAAATGATGGCCGGAACTGAAGTAATGCGACTGGCAAACCTGAATGAAATGGAAGTTAGTGTTGATGTCAGTGAAAGTGATATCATCCGGGTATCATTGGGAGATACAGCTTTGATTGACATTGATGCGTATCTGAATAAAACTTTCAAAGGTGTTGTTACTGAAATCGCGAATTCGGCAAATATTACTGCCACTATGACTACCGACCAGGTTACGAACTTTACTGTAAAAGTTCGCATCTTACGTGATTCGTACCAGGATCTGATCCCTGCCGACAAACTTTCCTGGTCACCTTTCCGCCCTGGAATGTCTGCAACAGTTGAAATTCAGACTACCAAAGTAAATAATGTAACCGCTGTTCCTATTCAATCGGTATCAACCCGTGACACCACCGTACGGGCTTCATCAAAGGAAGTGAAACGCAGAGGACCCGATGATATGGAGAATGAAAATTCTGACGATGAAAAAAAGCCGGGTATCAGTACCGGGG
>JANWID010000069.1 GCA_025450095.1 Bacteroidia bacterium
CAGGTAATCTGTTTGTCCTCTTATTACCAGGTTTGTTTTTTGTGTATCGGTGGCAGCCAGTGCAATGGAATAAGTGGATTCATTTTTATTTGTTCGTCCTTCTATTCTGACATTGGTAATTTTAAGTGTGTCACTGGAAGTAATCTTATTATATGTATTTTCAATATTAAGATAATTGTTTGCTGTTTTTGCATCGAGCCGGACCCCGGAGAATACCGTTTCCTGGTACCGGATAGAATCAGAAGTCATTAGGATTGCGACCCTTTGTTCAGAGCTGTTAATATTTCCACTTATAACAGTTCCCGGGCTGATGGTAAGGTCAGGGAAAAAGATTTTGGTAACCGCTGCTGTATTTTTGAATGTCAGGTCATACGTTGCATTAAAGAAATTAGGTACATGCTTATTACGATCCTGAAGTATCGGGATATAGGTTACAATTAATTTTTCAACTTCGCTGAACATTGACGACCGTTTATAATAACCATTCAAATTAAAATCAACGATATCGGAGCGAAGGATTGCCATTTTATTCTGACCATCATAACGTGCAGTATATACGAGAGAATCCAGGTGAATGGTATCATTAATTTCGATGTAATCAGTTTTTCCAAGCCTGATAAAACCGGTGAGCTCATCAATTTCCTTTCCCCGGACATTAATTTCAGCAACTGTATTAAATGTAGTTGTGGTATCCCGGTTTAGCAGGTTCAATTTTGCAAGCTTTGCATGATCTATGGTTGTCCTGAAATCATAAACCGGGATCTTATCTTTAAGATTTATCGTTCCGTTGAAATCCAGTCCAAGGTTTTCTTCATTAACCTTGAGGTTTCCATTAAAAAGTTTTTTGGCCATCTGCGCATTAACCTCGATATTTTTATACTCGTAATGATTCAGCGAAAGAGAACTGATTACTCCTTCCATCCTTGCGTTTACTTTTTCAAGTGCAAATCCGCTTCCGGTAACTTTAGCTTTAAATGAAGTATTCCCCAACAGATCGGTATTGCTCGTAAATTTTCCTACATCAAAATCAGTTACTGAAAGGTGACCGGAATAGGAGCTGTGATTAACTTCTTCATCTATCTTTAAATTGATATCCGAGGTCAGATATCCTATCGCGGTTTGCGCGTTACCATAAGCTACGAAGTCATTGAGAAAACCTGTGAACTTTCCTGAAAACCTCACACGACCGAGCGTACCAATATTATCAGGTAATGAAATTTTTATATTCCTGTTAAAGGGATAATCGGGAATGGATTCAATTTCCTTTTTATCAGTAACCAGTTCATCAACTACCAGGTCAAAAAATGATTCATTAAAATCGGGCAGGCCGGCAATGCTGATATCACCTTTGAAATGTGAATGATCTGCAAAAGCGATGTCCAGGTCTTTACCGCGTAACTGGTTGATAGTACCTTTTATATTTCCGCTGAAAGCTATATCCTGCTCCAATCCTTCCAGCTCACTTGTGAAAAATACCAGGTCGCGTGATGAAAGCACACTTTCATCGAAACCGGAATTGAGCTTTACCTTATCAATAAAGTCATCAAATTCATCCCAGCTGTTGAATCGGAACGTAACCCAACCCTGGAGTTGCGTATATGGAGTTTTCAGCAACAGGTTTTCAAAATCCATACATACAGGACTGAATTTTGCGGCAGTCTCCAGATATTCTACACGGAACCCACTTTTTTCGGTAAAAGCCAGGTTCTGTATATTGGCATAAACGCTATCCTCTTCGAACCGGATATCATCAATTATTGCTTCCAGCTTTGTGACACGGATATCTTCAAAATCGACACCTTTGAAATAGTCGTTATAACGGTTGTCCCTGTATACAAAATCAATATTAGATAATGTTATTTCACCCGGATTGAAATCGAAGGGTTTTGAAGGTGTGGTATCGGTTTTCTCTACAGAAAAATAATCAACGAGGAATTTAAAATTGAGTCCCTTTTCATTTGGGTATTTTTGAAGCTTGACTACTCCGTCGCTAAGTGATATTCCCGAAAGGTAAATTTTGTTGGCATTCAGGTTGAACAATTCAATAACAGCACTGAGTTCTCCGGCGTAAAGCAAAGTGTCGTGATGCAAATCTGCGATATAAAGTCCTTTCAGGTTCAACGTCCTGAAAAACTCGATCTCGATCCGGTCTAGTGTTACTTCAGTTTTCAGTTCTCCTGCCAGATAAGAGGTCACACGCTGCACCAACCAGGTTTGTACGCGGGGAGTCCGAACGGCCAGAATAAGCCCGGTAGCCGTTAAAAAAAAGGCTAATAAAATCCAGGCAGTTATTTTAAGTACTTTTTTAATACCGAACAGGTTTTTAGGGCAGCAACTTACTCAATTGTTAATTTTGCTTAGTTTGATTAACCATGAAACAACCTGTAACGATTCTTGGAATTGAGTCATCTTGCGATGAAACTGCTGCTGCGGTTTCGGTAAATGACAACATCCTTGCCAACGTGATTGCCAGCCAGGCGGTTCACGAAGCGTATGGTGGCGTCGTTCCTGAACTGGCTTCCCGGGCTCATCAGCGTAACATTATTCCTGTTGTTGATCAGGCTCTTAAACAGGCAAATATAGCGAAAAACGATATTGATGCCGTGGCTTTTACAAACGGTCCCGGTCTTATGGGGGCACTCCTTGTGGGCACTTCTTTTGCGAAGTCGTTTGCCCTTGCTTTGGATATTCCTCTTATCCAGGTTAATCATATGCAAGCACATGTGCTGGCCAATTTTGCAATTAAGCCAGGAGTTCCGGAACGAAAACCTGAATTCCCATTTTTGTGCTTAACAGTTTCAGGGGGACATACGCAGATCCTGATTGTAAAAAATTATCTGGAGATGGAATTAATTGGTCAGACTCAGGATGATGCTGCAGGGGAGGCATTTGACAAAATTGCGAAGTTGTTGAAACTCCCATACCCCGGCGGGCCACTAATAGATCAGCTGGCACAAACCGGGAATGCCCATTCATTCCGGTTTCCACAGCCCAACGCAGGAGGTCTTGACTTTTCCTTCAGCGGTTTGAAAACTGCAGTAATGAATTTCCTGAACCGCGAAATGAAAGCTGATCCAGGGTTTATTGATAAAAACAGGAATGACCTCTGTGCGTCTGTTCAACATACTATTGTATCCATTCTGGTCACCAGATTGGAAAAAGCAGTACAACAAACCGGCATCAATAGAGTTGCTGTGGCGGGCGGCGTTTCGGCAAACAGTGGATTACGGAATACGCTGCTTGCCAAAAAAGATTGGGAGTTGTTTATTCCTCCAATGGAATATTGCACCGATAATGCTGCAATGGTAGCTATTTCCGGATATTTCCTTTTTAAAGCAGGCCGGTTTTCCGACCAGCAGGTAAGTCCTTTTGCCCGCTATTCCCCTTTGTGAGTTCCTTTGTGAATAAATTTCTGTAAATAGTTTCCTGCCGGCATCTGGCGCATTTACTTTTGCATGAATCAACAGGAATCAGAACCAACTAAAAAACCGATAAAATGGAAAACAAACCGAATCCACCGGCTGAGAAGAAAAGCAATAACAACAAGATCTGGATTATTCTTTTTGCGCTTTCAGCCATTTTTAACATTTACCAATGGCAGAATAAAAACAGTGTCGTGGAAAGCTATGAACTTAAAACCGACAGCCTGATGACAGCTAAAATGGATGTCGACAAGGAACTGGGTGAAACTTACCAGGAACTCAACCAATACAAGGGAATCAATGAGCGCCTCGATAGTCTTCTTGCAGAAGCCAACACGACCATTGATCAGCAGAAAGCACGTATTGAAAAACTGTTAAAAAATGAAAAAAATTCCGCAGCCCTCAATAAAAAGCTGAAAGCAGAGCTTGAAGAAGTTAAAAAGCTGCGTGATGAATATCTCGAAAAAATCGATCAGTTGTTGGTTGAAAATGAGCAGCTCAAAAAAGACAAGGAACAGCTTACCAGCACAGTTGAAAATCTCTCAAAAAACCTGGAAAGCACGGTCAACCAGGCCTCGGTGCTTAAATCTGAATATATGCGTGTAAAAACCTTTAAGAAACGCAGCAATGATAAATATGCCGAAACAGCTATGGCGAAACGGACCAATAAAATGGAGGTTTGTTTCTCTGTTCTTGAAAATAAAATCGCGAGAGCCGGAGAAAGAGAAGTTTACCTGAGAATTGTTGAACCGGGAGGTAAAACAATGGGTGCGCGTTCAGAAGGTTCAAGGACTTTCAGGATGGCAAATTCCGGAGATGAAGTACAGTATACATCATCTAATAAAATGAATTACGATAGCAACAAACAGGATCAATGCCTGGTATGGGAAGAGCAGGAACGGATATTTGCTCCCGGAACTTATGTTATCGAGGTATATATTGATGGCAACCTGAGCGGTGCAACTTCATATGTTCTGAAATAATTTAAACCTGACTAAAACTGAAAAAGGCTGCCGAACCGGCAGCCTTTTTTCGTTCAGAATATTGAAGCAATTGCCCTCAGGCGTTAGTCATTTTCAACGGATTCTTAACCTTTTCGTTGAGTAAAGCAAAATTCACCACTTCTATCATTTCCTTTACATAATGGAACTTCAGGCCTGTCAGGTAATGAGGCTTGATCTCCTCGATATCTTTTTTATTGTCGATGCTGAGAATGATATCGCTGATTCCTGCTCTTTTTGCTGCCAGGATTTTTTCCTTAATGCCGCCTACCGGTAACACTTTACCACGCAAGGTAATCTCACCGGTCATGGCAAGCTTTTTCTTGACTTTCTTTTGTGTAAATGCTGAAGCCAGTGAAGTCAGCATAGTAATGCCTGCCGACGGTCCGTCTTTTGGCGTTGCACCTTCAGGAACGTGTATATGCACATCCCAGTTATCGAATACCGAGGCATCAACATTCAATACATCGCTATGCGATTTCAGATAGGCGAGGGCAATGACCGCCGATTCTTTCATTACTTCACCAAGATTCCCAGTAAGAGTCAGTTTTCCTTTTCCCTTACTCAGTGAGGTTTCGATAAATAAAATATCTCCTCCAACAGGAGTCCATGCAAGGCCCGTAACTACACCGGCAACATTGTTATCAATAGATTTTTCTTTCTGGAAAATAGGAGCACCTAAAATTTTATGCAGTTGTTCTTCACTTATTTTTTCATTGTAAACTTCATTCAGTGCAACCGATTTCGCAGTGTGACGAATAATGGAAGCAATTTGTTTTTCAAGGTTACGTACTCCGGATTCACTGGTATAATCTTCAATGATACGTTCCAGTATTTTATCCGTAAGCACCACCTGGCCTTTTTTCAGGCCATGTGCTTCGAGTTGTTTTGGGATAAGGTGTTTTATCGCGATCTGAATTTTTTCCTCAACGGTATAACCATTGATTTCAAGAATTTCCATACGATCGCGAAGAGCAGGCTGAATGTAACTCAGTGAATTTGCTGTGGCAATAAATAACACTTTCGATAAATCATATTCAATTTCAACATAGTTATCGTAAAAAGTGGTGTTTTGTTCAGGATCGAGCACTTCCAGTAATGCGGATGAAGGATCACCATGGAAGTCACTGGAAAGTTTATCGATCTCATCCAGCACGAATACCGGGTTTGATGATTTTGCCTTTCTCAGGTTTTGTATAATACGGCCGGGCATGGCTCCAATGTATGTTTTACGATGGCCGCGAATTTCAGCTTCATCACGTAGTCCGCCCAACGACATTCTTACATATTTTCGTCCTAATGCTTTTGCGACGGATTTACCCAGGGATGTTTTTCCGACTCCAGGAGGACCGTATAAGCACATAATGGGGGATTTCATATTTCCCTTCAGCTTCAACACGGCAAGGTATTCCAGGATCCTGTTTTTTACTTTATCCAGTCCGTAATGATCAGCATTCAGTATTTTCTGAGCTCGTTTCAGGTCGAAGTTATCAGAAGTGAATTCTTCAAAAGGTAAGTCAAGCAGTAGTTCAAGGTAATTCAGGGTTACTGAATATTCCGCAGCAGCAGGATTAATCCGGTTGAGTCGTTCCAATTCCTTTTCAAAAACTGCTGCAACTTCCTTTGACCATTTTTTCCGGAGTCCTTTTTCTCTCAGATCATTTATTTCCTGGTCCTGCGAATTACCACCCAGTTCTTCCTGTATGGTTTTCAGCTGTTGATTCAGAAAATATTCCCGTTGCTGCTTGTCGATGTCTATTTTAACTTTCGACTGTATCTGATTTTTCAACTCCAGCATTTGAAGCTCACGAGTGAGATACTCAAGAACCATCGTAGCCCGTTCTTTCATATCAACCATCTCCAGGAGCTGCTGCTTCTTCTCAACATCAGCATTCATATTCGATGAAATGAAATTGATGAGGAAGGATGGACTCTCGATATTCTTTATCGCGAAAGATGCTTCGCTGGGAATATTCGGAGATTGTGTTATGATTTGCAGCGACAGGTCACGTAATGAATCTATCAAAGCCACAAATTCTTTTTCAGAAAGCGAATGTTTTTTATCTGTTAAAGGATGTATGCTTGCACGCAGGTATGGCTCGGTAGCTTTTACTTCATTTATCTTGAAGCGGCGTTTTCCCTGGATTATGACCGTGGTATTTCCATCGGGCATGCGGAGCATTCTGATAATATTTGCAACAGTACCAACCTGGTTCAGATCGGTAACCTGTGGATCTTCAACAGAACTGTCCTTTTGAGCAACCACTCCAATAATCTTATCAGTCTTGTATGCTTCCTTGATAAGTCGGATGGATTTGTCTCTTCCAACAGTAATCGGGATAACCACTCCGGGAAAAAGAACTGTATTGCGTAAAGGCAGAATTGATAAAATCTCCGGAACTTTTTCAGAATTCATCTGCTCCTCGTCTTCCGACGAAAGCAATGGAATCAAATCCGGTTCGTCATCTGATATTCCTGAAATTCCATAAATCCGGTGAGTATTGCCGTTATCGAACATGTAGTAAAGGATTGAGGTCAAAATGGCAGGTATGCTTCAATTTGACGTTATTTTAATAGTTCCCGAATTCCGGTCAATAGATATGCCAATAAGGGGAACTGTTGATAAAGTACCTATTGTATTCTTAATTATTTGATTTTTAAGCAATAAGAAGTAATTTTTTAAAAGGTTGCTGACACTTTAATTAACGACTTTCTGTCATATCAAAAACCGATTTCAGGATTGATTCTTCAACCTGGTCGAATTCTATTCCACGTCGTTTGAAAACCTGGCGGGCAAGTTCGGCTGCTTTGTCAAACCGGAATATTGGGGCACCATCAAAGCCTCCCCATGAGAATGAAGGAATGTATTTCGGTGGAAAACCTGCACCGAAAATATTGGCACATACTCCGACTACAGTTCCGGTGTTAAACATTGTATTGATTCCACACTTTGAGTGGTCACCCATAAACAATCCACAGAATGTTAATCCCGAGGAAATCATCTTTTGGTTTTCTATATCATAAACCTGGACTGTTGAATAATTATTCTTCAGGTTACTATTATTGGTATCAGCACCCAGGTTGCACCATTCTCCGATCACAGAATTTCCCAGGAATCCATCATGAGCTTTGTTGGAGTATCCGAATAATACTGAATTGGTGATCTCACCACC
>JANWID010000070.1 GCA_025450095.1 Bacteroidia bacterium
CAGCAGAGGCACTTGTATATGGAGGTGTTGCGGATGAATACACCAACTGATTATCTTTCACAAACCGAACCGTTCCCGATGTAGTAACCGTGCCAGTATTGTGAAACGTGATCCAGTAATTTATGTAGTTATTGCATCGGGGAATACCACTTGCCAGGGTTGTATTGACCTCATATACCAGGTTAGAGGGGTACAAACCAAAATCAAGATTTGAAATTAATCCGGTATCGGTTAATATAGTATACGAAGAGGAATCCGTAGTGATAATCCAGTTCGCTGATAAACCCGGATTAATAGTTTTCAATCCCGAATCGGTTGTCATAAGATAGTTGCCGGCACTGTTCGTATAATATGTCAGATTATCCGGCGACAGATACAATGGAAATCCGGTCAGACCAAAATCACTCCCATCGTTGATTCCATTCTGATTCTGGTCATAAAAAATATTTCCAGCCAGCTGGCAAAAATTATATGGAATGACGGTAATTCCCGAGAACAAAACCTGGGGATCTTCTTCAAAATACATGATGTCGTTTATTCCGTATGGATCATCCAGGTTCACCGATATTCCAGGTTCAAAATCTACCTGACATACGAAATGCATGTTAGGTCCGACATTACGCGCCAGCGATGGATAAACGGATTCCATAAAATCATCAGGGTTAATTCTGACAGGTAACGACCAGCTATTCCCGTTATCAGGTGAAACCAAGGCATACAGGTTCCTGTATGATTGCTCCATTGAAGGATCCGGATTTCCATTAGTAGTATTTTCAACAACACCGGAATAAATAACAAAAATATTTTGTCCTCCATCAATTCCCGCAGAAGGAAAGGAAGTGAGTGATGCCGGATAACCGGATATTCCATTAGGAAAGAACAAATCCCCGTCTCCATCAATATCTTCAGTTACTGCAATTATAACAGGTGAGCCCGCGTAACTTTCATTCCAGTATAAGAGTCCGTCAGTACTTTTGAAATATGCAAAATTAGTGCTGCCGATACTATCCTGATATACCCTCATCCGTCCGGACCATGTATGAACCTGATTGTAGTTATCAATTAATACAGTTAGGGAACCATCGATAAAATCTATTGTATCTGCTACCGAGTCACCATTAACATCTGTTGTCATTGCTTCAGGAGAATAAACCGGAATCGGGAACGGAAATATTACTGTGCGGGTCCAGTTGCTGCCATTATCAATCGATTTCCATAATACCCAGTCATTGTGCATGGAACCCTGCACAATTGCAACAGTATTACCTTTAACATCGATCGTATAGGAGTCTGCTTTCATAGAAGCGTAATGTACATCATCAACCAGCGGAAGCGCAGCGTGTATAATATCCCAGGTGAGTCCTCCATCCTGTGAACGGCTGTAGGTTAAAGCGCCATCGATATTATTACATAATGTTCCGCCATTTGAAACAGGTTGTGTCAGTGCAATCACATGCAGAGTTTGGCCATTAGCACCGCCTACGCGCATACGTGGCCAGAGTAACCGGTTTCCTCCCGGATGTGGAGGCATTACCGAACGCGTCCAGTTTCCGGTACCGGCAGGGGAACGTGTCATCAATACCAGGTTATCTGATGAGCTGAGTTTATTATGACCAAGAATATATTCTGTGTTGCTACTACCGATATCAATAGTTGACCAGCTGAGAGTGTCGATTGTAGTAGTAGGCATAGCTCCCCAACCGGCACCGTCGTAAAAATTGTAAGCCGTTCCCCGGTCGGAAAAAGTTCCAAATTGTGCGCTGTAAGTCCAGGTTGTTCCTATTTTTCCGAATTGTTGATAGATCCTGTTGCAAACTGAAGCGTTGGTTTGCATGTCATAGGTTGTGGTTCCAATCTGAACCTGAACCGATGCGCTGTTTAAATTATCTGGATTTCGCTGCTGAGTCCCTTCTTCACCCGGGGAAATAGTTTCATCCCCTGTAAGGCTTTTTTGAAGAAACGTAGGTTTGTTTGCAACGGTGCTCTTTAAAGGAAGCGGTTTGAGACCTTTAAAACCTGTGGTTTGAGCCTGAGAAATTGATGACAACAAAAATGAAATGAATAAGAATTGTAGAATTTTTTTCATTATTAAAATGTTTTAGAAAATGGTTAAAAATATGTGAGTTAAGAACTGGCACCCCTAATGAAGACGTAATAAAGTTATGCCTCCGGAATCATAAAAACAAACCAAAAAATCCGGATTATTATGTTTCAGACGAATAATTCCGGGTCTTAGCTGCATGTATATTAAAAAAAGCCGGCCCGGATGTACCTGTGATGAGGGAGGTTCACAGAATACAATCGGGCCGGAAGTTTTTACTTTAAATCCTTAAATCCTTAATAATCTGTTACCAGATTATGTATGATTTTATATGAATGAAATATTTTTGTTAAGCCACGTAAAAAATTATTTAGCGTTAGCTTTTCCGTTCTGCATATATGGATGTTCTTTCAACTCGATGATCAGGAATTTCGCAGTTTTCTTACCAGCGTTTTCAGTGAAATGCGGACCTTCAGGTCCACTGTAACCATTTCCACCGGCATCTAATTCATAACTTTCTGTTTTACCATCGGTGAAATGAACTTTCAGGTTGCAGGGTGTAAGTGCGTAGAAAAAATGCGCGGGATGAGTATGTACATCCGTTTTTTGTCCGGGAGCCAGTGAAACTTCCGCAGCTGTAATGAATGTGGTATCGGAGAGGAGCTTCAGGAATGCTTTGTCCATTTTTTTATCCTGTGCAATTGATGTGATTGAGTAAGCTGATAGCAGGAACATCAGGCAGATGATTTTTGTTTTCATGATGGGTTGATTTATGAATTCAAATTTCAGATTGCCGGCTTGCAGGTACAATGCCATATGTATGGGAATTTTACCAGGCTGTCACTTCTATATGGTTATGTTGATTAACACAGTTTCAAAAAAATGGTAAACGGCTTTACTAATTGCATACGAAATTCCGCCCGCGATTAAATTTCGTTTTTTAATTTTTATATGTGGATGTGCTTTGCTTACATCAACTACTTAAAGGCGGATCGAAGATCCTCACATTTTTTCGCCCGGGATTGCAAATCCCGGGCGGCGGTAAATGACTTTACTATTTGTATACGAAATTCCGCCCGCGATTAAATTTCGTTTTTTCATTTGCTTTTTGTGCGGGCGACATTGTTATTGTTTTTTTCCCCGGGTAAGGAGCGCAGCGACACAACCCGGGGTTACCAAGATGTCACCCCTCTGGAGTGATCGCACTTGACTGGCGACTGCTTACTGCTTGCTGCTTACTGGCGACTGCTGACTGACGACTGCTGACTGGCTACTGCCAACTACTTCGCATTCCGAAAATATTTTTCAGCTGCTTCTGTGGCGGAATGAACATGCAGCTTTTCATATATGCGCTTGATATGAGAGCGGACGGTTTCCAAGGTGATACCTAATTTTTCAGCGATCATTTTATAGCTATGACCACTTACCAGCAATTGCAAAACATCCTGTTCACGTGGGGCAAGCCGGCTGATCTCATCATTTGAAGATGGAGTTCGTGGAAAAAGTCCCAGTATTTTTTTTGCAATCGATGAAGTCAGGGGTGCACCACCCTGCAACACTTCATCAATAGCATCTGTGATTCGTTCATGGGGTGTTCCTTTCAGCAGGTAACCGGATGCGCCCGCACAGATGGCTTCAAAAACAGAATCATTATCTTCAAATACAGTGAGCATGATGACCTGTACCTCCGGGTATTTTTTCTTTATGATCTTTAATCCATCCAGTCCGTTAGTCCCCGACATTTCAATATCCATCAGTACAACATCAGGCTTAAGTGTTTCCATATCGAGCGAAACATGATCGCAATTCGGGAATGCTCCTTTGAGCCGGTGATGTTCCGATGAGTTAATCAACTCACTAATGCTCTCACGCAGAAAAACATTATCCTCGTACACAATTACATCGGTTCTTTTCATATTGTTTCAAAATTAAAAATGCATCACCATATTACCATCCCATAATTATGGGGATATTGGAAATTTCAATTCAATGGTGGTTCCTGTTCCGGGCGCTGTTCTGATATCGAGAGAACCACGCAAAGTAACTGAACGTGCTTTCATATTTTTTAAGCCATTGCCGCCTGTACCTGTAGTTTCAGTGATTCCTTTTCCGTTATCACTGACTTCCAGCTGAAGTATTTTATTTCTGCAATTCAGGCTGATCTCGACCCTGGTTGCCCCGGAATACTTTGCAAGATTATTTACAGCTTCTTTGAATATCAGATAAAAATCCTTTCGTTTTTCTATCGGGATACTGATCCTCGAGCAGGCTTCATCCATATTCAGGGTAAATTCGATCCCGGCGGCTTCCAGTATTCCGGAAGCATATTGCCGCATCTTCGAAAAAACCATGTCCATTTTATCATTTTCGGGATTTACTGACCAGACAATATCATTCATCAGTTCCATAGCCAGTCCTGAAGCTGAAGAAATTGTCCTGAGTTGCTCGGACGTTTTCTGAAGACCATATTGTTTTTTCGCCGCCATGCTGCTGATCATGTTAATGCTGCTTAGCGTGGAACCGATATCATCATGCAGGTCGCGTGAAATACGCATACGTATATGCTGCAACCTCATGAGCTGTTTCACACGAACTCTGTAAATGCCGAAGAGCACCGCACCGGCTGCGATGAAGCACAATAAATAAAACCACCATGTTTTCCAGAAAGGTGGCGCCACCGAAATTCGTATAGACGCACCCGTTTCATTCCATATTCCATCGTTGTTGGCAGCACGGACCCGGAACAAATAATTGCCGCCAGGCAGATTGGTATAAGTAGCTGATTGGTGACTGCCACTGGGAATCCAGCTTTCATCAAATCCTTCCAATTGGTATTCATATCGGTTCAGAAAGGAATTTGTGAAATTCATTGCTGCGAATTCAAAAGTGATCATGCTCTGCCGGTATGATAGTTTCAGTGGAGCAGGAGTTCCACCAGTCCTGGCGAGTGGCAGCGTTTCATCAAAAATCCGTATCCCGGTTATTGCAATTGGTGGTGGCCTTTTGTTCATTTTTAACTGCTCCGGGCGGCAATAATTGATACTTCCGGAAGATCCGAAAAACAGAACTCCTCCTGATTTATAAACTGCGCCATCCATACGATTGGAACCCAGCCCGTCATTCGTAAAAAAATTTTTAAAAGTCTTTTTTATTGGATCATAACGGCACAGTCCATTGGCTGTCCCGAACCAAAGGCTTCCCTGATCATCATAGCTGATGGAATAAACGATATTATTGCTGAGGCCGTCTTCTGTAGTCAGCGTTTTCATTTTCCTGGTAACAGGATCCATTTTGGCAATACCGTTTTCAGTTGCGATCCATAATTGATTTTGCGCATCTTCATAAAGATCAAAAATTCCATTGTCGGGAAGTGCATCCGGATCGTCACGGCGACTCATGAAGAACAGGAATTCTCCCGTCTCAGGATTGAGCCTGCACAAGCCGTTGTTTTGAGTTCCCAGCCAGATCATATCATCATGATCAACGATCATTGAGAAAATGAAATTATCAGGAAGCGACCTGGGATTTCCCTGCAGGTATCTCCAGGAGGAAATTTTATCAGCGTGTTCATCATAACAATATAATCCGTTGCCAGAAGTTGAAAGCCAGATTTTCCCTTTTTTGTCCTGCACAAAACCATTTACCGAAACCGGATTCATATTATTCGGGAAGGAAACTTTCTGAAATGATTTTGTAACCGGATTGAAAATGCAGGCCCCCGTACGACTTCCGATCCATAACCGGTTTTGATTGTCATAATAAATAGCCCTGACATTATTATCTGCAAGGGAATTTGTATCGGTAGTATCATTCCTGTAGACTTCAAATTCCGTTGTTTCCCTGTTATAGTGGAGTAGCCCGATACCCGAAACTGTAACCCACATCCATTTACCTGTTGAATCATGCCGATCAATGGAGATCGCAGAAGGGGTTCGGTAAATACTGAATTCACCGGGTACTTTTGGGAGTGCGACATTGGAGAACTGCCGTGTAAGCGGATCAAATTTATCGAGTCCGCTTTCATGCCCTATCCAGGTGATGCCTGTTTCATCGGTAAACATTACATTAATATAGTCGTTACCGATACTGCCGGGTACAGCAGGATCATGCTGCATGTGTGCTGAAAATTTCTGTTGATCCATTTCGCACAGGCTGATGCCGTTACCATATGAACCTGTCCAGATTCTTCCCAGGTTATCTTTCGTAACACTTTTTATAATATACTTCCGGGGATCAGAGGAAATACTATCTGGTACCGGAATATTAAACAATGTCTCATTTTGAATGTAAAGAAGTTGAACACCGCCATACCAGGTAGGCACCAGCATGGTATCGCCTTTATAAGGAAATACCGACTGACAGCTAACATTGAGTTTGCCGGCAATCGTAAACGGGGTCTGCAATTCGTTATGGATAAATTTACCGGTCTGTTCATAGAATACATATAAACCTATATTGGTGCCGATCCATAATCGTTTTTGGGAATCAAAAAGAAGGTTTTTTATTATCAGGTTATCAGGTTTTCCAGGAATGTCGAAGCTGATAATTTCGCCGGTGCTTTTAATTCTGTAAAAATGAGTCCGGGTTGCAAACCATATTTCTTTTTGTGACGATTCCGTTATTGCATATACCCGGTGCCGGTCGATCTTTTCAAGTGCGAAATCGAACCGAAACCTTCGAAAAACATCGGATGCAAAATCGTAGTAACAAAGTCCGCCGTTAGTTGCCGCCCAGATATTGCCATTATGATCGGTATACAGGCAATTGATGATATTGTTTGGTATGGATAAAGAGTCATTCCGTTTGTTCCGGTACGATGTAAAATTTTTCCCGTCAAAACGAATCAGACCATCGGAACTACCGAGCCATAAAAAACCATCTTTTCCTTTAACAATATTTTCTACAGCTGCAGAAAGTCCCTGTTCGTAGCCAAAATGCTCAAATACGAAAACAGGGGACTGGCCTGCAACAGGAAGTGCGAACAGCCAGGTAAAAATCCCCAGGGCAAACCGTTTCATATAATAAAAATAGGAAAACCACCGCATATATGAACATGAAACCACCTTTAATTTCTCAAACCTCATCCCGGGAATAATTAACAGTTTTATAAAAGGAAAATGGAATCAACTTTAATTGGATTTCAAACACCGGTATTCCCGGTTACCGTCGAAACCAGAATCTGTAATCCCCGCCTGTGTCGGGCAGGCGTACATCCCTGCCTGCTGTCTGATAAGCATGGATTATTGTTGATACCAGTATGTTTATTTATTCTATAATCGTTAAGGCATGCTGACGGCAGGCAGGCGCTTCCGCCGAGACTTGAATCTGTAATCCGTACCTTGGGTAAATTCAGAAACATATCAGGGAATGCAATTCCACATTTCATAAGAGGCTTATACGGTATTTCATTCTAAAATGCTGGAAATATGTATATGCGGGTGGTGGCATAGTGTTTGAATTTTTAATTAGATATCAAACAATTATATCTCATGAAAAAAATATTTACTTCCATCATACTCCTCTTGAGCATACATAGCCTGATGGCACAACCCACAGTTAACCTGGTTCCGTTTGCAACCGGTTTCTCTGGCGGAATAAGTGACATCGCAAATGCCGGTGATAATCGATTATTTGTAGTTGAACAATTGGGATATATATCAATTGTGGATTCGGCAGGTAATGTGATGCCTAATTATTTCCTGGATATACACAGCAAGGTTACACCCACAACATTTTCTCCGGGAAATGAACAGGGATTGCTCGGGCTCGCATTCAGTCCTGATTTTGCAACTGACGGAGTTTTTTATGTTAACTATACCGATAAAAATGGTGTGGGAAATACAGTTATCTCCCGGTTTACTGTGAGTGCAAACCCCGATATAGCAGACCCTGCTTCAGAAGAAATTATATTGAATGTTTACCAGCCTTTTTCAAATCATAATGGCGGATCCCTTGCGTTTGGCGATGATGGTTACCTTTATGTTGCACTGGGTGATGGTGGAGATGCCGGGGATCCGGGTAACCGGGCACAGAATCCGGATTCGCTGTTGGGAAAGATTTTGAGAATAGATGTTTCCGTGCCAACTGGTTATGCTATTCCACCCACGAACCCATTTGCAACTGCAGGAGGTGCGCCTGAAGTCTGGGCTTATGGATTGCGAAATCCCTGGAAAATTACTTTCGATCGCGATAATCATAATTTATGGATTGGTGATGTAGGCCAGTTTGACTGGGAGGAAATAGATTTTCAACCCGCTGCTTCTACAGGTGGTGAAAATTATGGATGGCGTTGTTATGAAGCAAATCATCCATATAATACAACCGGTTGTTCACCAATAAGTGCATACGTTGCCCCGGTCTTCGAATACGATCATAATTCTACAGCGGGCTGTGCTGTAACAGGTGGTTATGTTTACCGGGGAATTCAATTCCCTGCTTTGTCAGGATATTATTTTTTCTCGGATTATTGCAATGGTGTTATAAATACGTTGTCACCTGCAATGCTCATATCTACTGCGGGAACATTTGGAGGCAATATGTTCACCACATTTGGAGAAAACTATAACGGCGAGCTTTTCATCAGCAGCCAGAGTAACGGAACAGTTTTTAAGATCATTGACGCAGTTACCGGCATTGAAGCGTATTCGGACCAGGTTAACAACCTGACCATTTTCCCAAACCCGGGATATGGCCTTTTCACTTGTGAATTTGATGCGGCACAAAAAATTAATGTTGATATTGAGATAGCCGACCTTACCGGACGTGTTTTTTATCGTGATCAAAAAAGCCTTCTTCCCGGACATAATAATTTTGATATTGACCTGAAAGGAGTTAGTAGCGGATCTTACCAGTTAAAGATCTCATCTGCAGATGTCGCAGTTTATAAAAAATTTGAAATTATTAAATAAAAAATAAGGATTGAGTAGGTTCAATACTATCCCCACCATATTTCGTGGGGATAGCTTTTTTGGCTGGAGTGGGGAATTAAAGTGCCAGAATCGGAAACCGTTAGTGACTATGTGAAAATTTTCACATAATTAAAATCTTTTTCTTATTTTCGGGGTTATATGATTTGCGTGCAGAAATCCGCGGGAATGGACGGCAGGCAGGTATACTAACCACAGTAGGGATTTAATTACATAATTATGGTATTTTCAACGAATTACGAATGCAAATTCGTAGATAAGGGTATATTATTGTCAAATGCAAAACTGTATGCAGTATTTCATCCTGAGTTTGCTTCAGCATCGGGAACAATACCTGGAAGAAATAATCAGCTCCAGGTGGTGCTTGCCGATGATGATGAGGACGACCGGATGTTTTTTGCAGATGCAATCAGGACAGTAGCTCCGGCAGCTTCTCTTACCACGGTTCATAATGGCGAAGACCTGATTTCACATTTAAAGCAACTTCAGGACTCACTACCAGATCTGATTTTTATAGATCTCAACATGCCGTACAAAAACGGGCTGGAGTGCTTACGGGAAATTAAATCGAATGAGCGATTCCGTCATCTTCCCGTTCTCATATATTCCACATCTGTTAACCGCGATCACGTTGATGATACATATAATAATGGGGCCAGCCTGTATATTCAGAAGCCGGCAAGTTACCACGGTATTACCAGGATTTTATCAGATATTTTTGCATTGGCACCGTCGGGATGGAGCCATCAGCCCGGTCGCGAAAAATTTGTGATCCATTAAAAAAGAAAACTTTTAATTGAAATCCCTGAAGAGGTTCAATAAATTTTCAAGTCTTCGCCAATGTAACGAATATACGAATCGGCTTCGCCGTACGAATCTACGAATGTTGGATTTTATAATTCGTCGATTCGTATTAAATTTAATTTTTTTGAGGATTAAAAGGAAAACTTTTCTACAATTTCACCGGACAGTTTCGTTTATACCCAATCCGTTCATTTATAGAATGAATGGTATGTTAGTTGCCTTTTAGGTATAAATCGAATTAAAATGCTGTATCAACCCGCCTATATCCGGACAACTTGTGGACTCCTGATTTTTACAATCATCCTTGCGCTTTTAATTGCAGGAAAAACTTTTTTTATTCCGTTTACCATTGCAGTGCTGTTTTCCTTTCTGTTGCTTCCGGTTTCTTCCATGATGGAAAATAAAGGATTGCCCCGCGAGTTAGCTATCATCTTTACACTTCTTATCTGTTTCGCATTCCTTGGACTTCTCTTTACATTCCTTTATTATGAGATCATGATCTTTGTGGATGATGCACCGGTGTTGCGGGAAAAGCTGGATCAGAAAATCCTGGAATTGCAGCGATTTATTTCAACCACTTTTAACATCAGCAAATGGGAACAAAACCAATGGTATCACGAACAATCGGATAGTATATTAAATTTCAGCGGCAGCTACCTGACTGGAATTTTTACTTATACGGGTGGCCTGCTTACATCCATCGCATTGGTTCCGATATATATTTTTTTTCTAACCTACCACCGCGATAAAATAAAAAAATTTATTTGCAGGGCTGTTCCGGGTAAACACAATGAATACCTGCTCGAAGTTGTAAAAAAAACCGTCTCTGTTTCACAAAAGTACACTAAGGGATTGCTTATCGATGTGCTCATCGTTTCGTTATTGAATGCAACCGGATTCCTGATTCTTGGTCTTGATCATGCTATTCTGCTGGGGCTTCTTGCTGGTTTACTTAATCTTATTCCATATGTCGGAGTTCTGGTAGGAAGCATATTTCCATTCTTTTTTGCATTACTTACGGAAGATTCCACTTCTGTAGCATTCGGATCGATTGCTGTTTGTGGTATCGTGCAATTCCTGGATAATAATTTTATTACTCCTAAAGTTGTTGGTTCAAGCGTCAGCATTAATCCTCTTTCAACACTGATTGCAATTATCATTGGTGGAATGATGTGGGGCATTGTCGGGATGATGCTTTTTATACCGCTTCTTGGAATGCTGAAAGTAATTATGGACAGTTTTGAATCTACCCGCCCGTATGGTTACCTGATCGGAGAAGAGGATGATCTCAAGCCGTTGGTTAAAAATTCCGGACCACAAAAAATTATTCTCCTGAATGAACCCGATGATGAGATTGCGGAAATCAGAAGAATTCACCCTGATTAAATTCCATCAACTTTTTTAGGAGTGGGATTATTTAATATTTCCGAACATAAAAAGAGCCGGGTCAACGCTCCCGGCTTATTTTGAATTTAGAGAATGATTATATCCCTTATTAATTAACAAGGGAACTGACTGCATCCAGCAACTGTTTTTTATTAAATGGTTTGGTTATGCATTTATCAGCAAAAGTTATGGTGCTGTTTAGAATATCTTCGTCAAGCCCGGTAATAACAATAACCGGAACCTTGTTGGTGTCTTCATTTTCTTTTACAGCATCCACCAGGTCGAATCCGCCCCAATAAGGAAGCATAATGTCGGTAATAACCAGGTCATAATTCACTCCTGATATTTTTGTTTTGCCTGTATGAACCGAATCAGCGGTATCTACTTCATATCCTTCAAGGGATAAAATAGTTTTTATCGCGTATAACAATTCTTTATCGTCTTCGATTATTAAAATTTTTCTGCCTTTCATTTTATCAGGAATTTACTTTTAGTTTAATAATAAATTTTGTGCCTTTTCCTACAACACTTACAACATCAATCAAGCCTTCGTGAGTAAGAATAATATTATGAGTTGTACTCAGGCCAAGACCAGTTCCCTTTGGTTTCCCGCTGAAGAAAGGATCAAATATCCTGCCGACATCCTGTTGAGGAATTCCCCGGCCATTGTCTTCAATTTCAATCACGCAATAGGGATCATCTAATTTTGTAATAATAGTTAGTTCACCATTGGAGTCGTGCATTGCCTCAATTGCATTAATAATAATATTCAGAAAAGCGATTTTTAATTTACCTGCATCAACCGAAATGTCACAAATGTCGGGGCTGAAGTTGGTATTTACTTTTACGTTACGCAGGATTAGCCGGTCCTGAACTAATACAAGCGTTTCTTTTATGAGTTTGTTGATGGAGTATTTACTGACAGAAAGCTGCGCGGGCTTGGAGGAATTAAGCAGTTCCGTAATCAGGCTGCCAATCCGGTCAGAATTCCTTTTGACAATATCGAAATACATCTTAAGGTCCATGTTTACTGGTAATTCTGCTTCAAGCTGTTCCAGTGAAAGGTTAATATTTGTGAGGGGATTCCTGATTTCGTGAGCAATCATACGCACAATACGTCCGGTAACTGCAAGCTTTTCGGAAGTAGCAAGATCCTGTTCGATCTTTCTTCTTTTTGTAATATCATGGATTACACCGAACACCATCGGATGACCGTTATCATTTTCCTGGAAGCTGAATGAAAGCAGGCATATTTTACTCTTTCCGGTTTTCGAAATAAAATGTTGTTCAAAATCATGCACTTCATTCTTCAATTTCAGTAGATCGTCAATCATATTCCTGGAATGTTCATCAGTCGTCAGGTCCTGTATTTTTAAACCTTTTAACTCGCCGGGAGTATATTCCAGTATACGTGTTACAGAATCATTGGAATCGACAAATGTTCCGTGTTCATTGGCGATGAAAAGCATATCACGTGTCCGTTCGAATATATTGCGGTATTTGGCTTCACTCTTTTCGAGCTTTTGTCTGGCTTCATAGCGATCAACGGCATACCTTAATGTACGTTCCAGTTTTTCCACATCCAATTCACTCTTCACGAGGTAATCGGAGGCGCCGAGTTCCATTGCCATTTTATCAATATGCCTGTCGCCCTTGCCCGTAAGCATAATGATCGGGTTTGTGTTTCCCAGTTGCCAGGCGCTTCTCAGGAATTCAATTCCGGTTTCATTTCCCAAAAGGTAATCAACAAAATAAACCTCGTGTGCTTTTTCTTTCAGGCTTTTAATGCCTACCTGGATATCGGGAGTCCAGTCCACCTGTGGATCGAATCCAGGCATATCATCAAATAGTTCCTTCGTTAAAAAATAATCCTCTTCATCGTCGTCTATCAAAAGGATGCGGATATTTCGTTGCGTCATACGTTCGATGAAATATTATTTTGGTAATTCTTTTTCAATATGTTTAACAAAAACAGCATATTCATTTGGTTCGATTCCAGTGCTGAACCTTTCAGCATAAACTTGAGTAAATTCCGCCCCAAAAAACAGGATCATTGAGGAATAATATACCCAGACTAAAATAATGATCACAGAACCGGCAGCGCCATATGTGGAACCGACATCGGAATTGCCAAGGTATAAACTTATAAGGACTTTTCCAATCATGAACATTATGGTGGTAAACAAAGCGCCGAAGATTACAATTCTCCAGCGTATACGGGCATCCGGGAGTATTTTAAAAATGGTAGCAAACAGCATGGTGATCACGCTTAACAATAGAATTATATTAAGCGCATAAAATGCATAAACTGCCACATCGGGGAAGAGTCGTTGCAACTGGTAATTGAATATATCAAGCACGGCATTTAGTGTAAGGGAAACCAGAAGAATGAAACCTATTACTACTATCATTGAAAAGCTGATTACCCGGTTAATGATCAGCTTGAAAAAACCGCGTTTCGGTTTTGCTTTCAAGCCCCAGATAATATTGATGGAATCCTGTATTTCGGCGAATACACCGGTTGCGCCGAACAGAAGCGCGATGATGCTTATACTCGTAGCCCAGAATGAATTTTTATCGAATATCGTTGCTGTTATTGTTTGTTGAATCTGTGCTGCTGCAGGCTTCCCGACAAGACTCTGAATTTGTGCGTAAATCTGTCCTTCAATAGCCTCTTGCCCGAATACAATTCCAGTTGTTCGAATGATTATCACCAGCAGTGGTGGTATTGAAAAAATTGTATAATAAGCCAGTGCAGCACTCAGCTTTATACCGTTATCATCGCTAAATTCAGAAAGTGTATCTTTTACAAGATTCCAGAACTCTTTCAGCGATGGAATCTTTAAATCGTAAATTATCCGGGGCATGTTCCGCTATTTTCAATAATTAAACCAAATTGACCGGGCATCAATTTTGACCATATGCACGAATTGATTTTAATCATGAAGATACAATCATGGAAATGGGTAGTGGAAATGGCGTTCATTTCATTGATGACAGTATTGCTGTTGTTCCCGGTTATTACTTCGTTATACATAAGAAAGCGCCTGGAAACTTCGGGTAAGGCAAGTATTGGTAATGTAACGATAAGTGTATTCAATCGAAGCCTTGTCATAAAAAACCTAAAAGCCGAACATGTTCGAATGGATACTTCATATACACTTTCCGGAACTGTTGCGGAAATCTGTTTTAACGGAATTGATTTTCGATTTTGGAGCGGGGACGATGTGATCAACATTGAAAAACTGAAATTCAAAAATGCAATCATCGATGCCCGTTATGACCCGCACCCTGAATTAAGAGATATTGCTGACCGCAGCATAAAGCTAGGCATGGTTCAAACAATAGAGTTTTCAGATGCCAGTATCGATTTTATAAATAAGAATGGCGATCATCTTATCAGCAAAAAAATTAATGTAGAAATATCTCCTTTTAAAGCAGACCGTTTTGAAGAAAATCAGAAATTCAAAATTTCCTGTTCACGGACTTTATTTCAAACATCCGACAGCCTTTATGAGATCTCTTTAAAAGAATTTTCCGGAGATTCAGAGAAACAACTAATCAACATCGATTCTATAAGAGTACGACCACTATTTGAAGATGCAGAATTCGCACGACGGAAGAGGTACCAGAGCGATCGCTTCGACATTGTCATTCCGGATATGAAAATTGTTTTGCATCCTTATCACAGTAATGATACACTGAAAGTAAAAAAAATCCTGCTGTCGGAAATTAATCTCGATGCGTATCGCGATCGCAGAATTCCCAGGAAAAGAGGAGAAAAGTATAAATCGTTGCAAAATTACTTAGGTGAATTTCTGCATCCACTGCTTATCGACAGCATTTTAGTTTCGAATGGAGTCATCCGGTACCGTGAACATGCTGAAAAAAATAATGAAACGGGTACGCTTGAATTTAATAAAATTTCGGTGAATCTCTCGCATCTCTGTGCTGGAATGGCTTCGCCGGATTCTGCATTACAGGTTGAATTTCAGTCGGACTTTATGAACTCAGGACTTTTGAAGGGAGTTATTGCATTTCCATACAATAGCCAGTTAATCACTTGTAAGGGAAACCTTGTCAAAATGCCATTCATGGAAATTAACAGGATCTCAGAACCTGCAGCAGGAATTGTTTTTTCAAACGGGTGGATAAATGTTATGAAATTTGATTTCACAGCGGATCAGAATTATTCAAAAGGCAATCTTGAAATTCAATACACGAATCTTGATTTTTCAATCCGTGGCCAGCCTGAGGGAGATACAACCGGATTTATATCAAAAGCTATTACATCCGTTGCATCCCTGTTTGTTAAAAAGGAAAGTAAAGAATCAAACGAAAAAGTAGCCTTAAAAGGAAGCATTTGCCAATTGCACCGAAACGATCGTTTTGTATTTAATTACATGTGGAAAAGCATATTATCAGGTCTGAGGTCTGCTATGGTTAAATCATTTGGCCCTGTCGGCGATGGGAAAAAAGAAACATTGCCATGCTAACGATGTAACGAATGTACGAATGAATACGAATCTACGAATTACGAATAGTCCAATATTCGTAGATTCGTAAGGCGCAGCCTGTTCGTACATTCGTTACATTCGTAGATTCGTAAGGCGCAGCCTATTCGTACATTCGTTACATTCGTAGATTCGTAAGGCGTAGCCTGTTCGTACATTCGTTACATTCGTAGATTCGTAAGGCGCAGCCTATTCGTACATTCGTTACATTAGTAGATTCGTATGGCGCAGCCTGTTTGTACATTCGTTACATTCGTAGATTCGTAAGGCGTAGCCTATTCGTACATTCGTTACATTCGTAGATTC
>JANWID010000071.1 GCA_025450095.1 Bacteroidia bacterium
AACTGCCGGTAATCTCATAGCAGGAACATATACGGCCACTGTAACAGATGCAAATGGCTGCAGTGCTTCAATTCAGGCAGTGATTACCCAACCCACTGCACCTATGTTGGTACAGGGAACAACAATAGAAACTACCTGCGGAAATAACGACGGCTCCATCAGCACAACAATTTCCGGTGGAACAGTTCCATATTCATACCAATGGAGCAACGGAGCCACCTCACAGGGTATCAGCTCTCTTTATTCAGGAATTTATACTCTCACTGTAACAGATCAGAATGGTTGCCGTGACTCAGCAACTTTCAATATTCAGTCCTCGGATGCTCCGGTGATTTCTATAGTCTCGGTTACAAATGTTTTGTGCTCGGGAAGTAATGAAGGCACTGCATCACTTTCAGTAACCGGCGGAGTTTCTCCTTACATCTGGGCATGGCAGGGAAATGTTTCAACGGGAAATTCTGCTACAGGACTTACCGCGGGAAGCTATAATATCACTGTTACCGATGCTGGTGGTTGTTCATCTTTTCAGCAAGTGGTAATTACGCAGCCTGATCCTTTATCGGTACAACTTTCACCTTCAACTACAATCTGCATTAACGGAAATACAACGTTGCAGGCAATTGTTGCCGGAGGGACACAACCTTACCAATATTCCTGGAGCAATGGAAGTAATACAGCTTTATCAAATGTAAGTCCTGTTTCAACAACTTCCTATACGATTACCGTTACTGATAATAATGGTTGCACTTCAGTTCCGGGAACTGTTTCTGTGTCGGTGCTGCCACCATTGTCGATTTCAGTTTCCTCACCAGGTTCAGTATGTAGCGGAGATGGCGCAAGTATCACAATTCAAGCTTCAGGTGGCGATGGTAATTATTCATTCCTATGGAATAATGGACTCAGTGGTGCTACCAACAACCTCACAATTACCAGCGATACTACAATCCAGGTTACGCTTTCGGATGGATGTACAACACCATCGGCACAATCAACAATAAGCATTTCGGCTTTAATAGCTCCATCCGTAACATTTACTATTCCACCGCAATCAGGATGTGCACCATTCGCTGCTTTATTTATGGTACCACAAAGTTTGCCTTCCGGATTTATTTACCAATGGGACTTTGGCGATGGTTATACATCATCACTGGATTCGGTGGTGCATACATATTTGACCGATGGCATATATGATGTATCGTTATCCATTGCATATTCTGCTGCTCCGGGTTGTGCTACCCAGATTGATTTCCAACAGGCCGTAGATGTAAAGCCAGTTCCTATAGCTCGTTTTATTTACGATCCTCCCGATCCAACACGGAATCACCCGGATGTTTATTTCACCGACAGGAGCACAGGGGCCATTAAATGGTTATGGAATTTTGATGACAATACGCCGGTAATACGTGAACAAAATGTGCATCATGTGTATGCTGATACCGGCACGTATGCTGTAAGTCTGCAGGTTGAAAGCCCGGATGGTTGTTTGGATTCTACTATAGAGACAGTGCATGTGAAAGATGATTTCCAGGTTTATATTCCGAATGCCTTTACACCAAACGCAAGCGGTACCAATGATTATTTTAAAATTTACGGTGTGGGTTTTGTCTCCTACCAGCTCTTCATTTTCGATCGCTGGGGAAAATTAGTTCACTACGCAAAAAATAATGAATCCGCATGGGATGGCACTTTCGACGAATCTGGTTTACCCGTGCCCGAAGGATTGTATGTTTACAAAGTCACCCTCACCGACAATGCCGGCAATACGCATGATCGTTTTAATCATGTGACGGTGATTAGGTAAATGATAAATGATAAATAAAAAATATCATTCATTTCCCTGGTTACAATAGTGTTTTCATTTCCTCCTCTCGCCGAATATTTCCGATTCTTATGATACCGCCGGTGCGGGAGGTATTTTCTTTAACAATTATTTTCTACCAAACTTTCGCCCCGCTGGGGCTTTAATTCTTTTAATTCAAGATCACAGCTCCGTAGGAGCGACAGTTTGGTAGAAAAACAATTAGACCCAATCTCTCCCGCAAAAAAATTATTAAAGGATTCGTATTCACTTGGCGGGAGGAGAGTCGGAATCACCTTGGGAAAACATTATGTTTTCATTTCCTCCTCCCCCCAAATATTTCCGATTTTTTTGATGCCGCCGGTGCGGGAGGTTTTTCAAATGCCATTTTATTGCTACCAAACTTTCGCCTCTACGAGGCTTGCATTTTATTTGCTAAATTATTTTACAAAATCTTCCAACGGAGTTGTCTGAATTTTTGGTCTATCGAAATCACAGCTCCGTAGGAGCGACAGTTTGGTAGAAAATCTATTTATAACTAAACCCTCCCGCAGTAAAATCACGAATGGATTCGTAAACACCTGGCGGGAGGAGCGTCGTGATCATCCAGGGAAACAATTATTAAAATCTCAATCCTCTACCAATTCAATAATTATCTGCTCTACATTTTTCATGTTTTCCTGGTCAAAAATGATCACCGTTTCGCGGCTGGATTCAAGTCTAATGGGAATACCCGGGTTGTAGAAATATTCAAAATTGTTATGGTCCTGAATGTCGATTTTGGCCGTTTTAAAAATTTTCTTCACTTCCTTATCGTTAAGCTTCATTTTTTTCAAAAGATCCTTTATCATTTTCTTCATATCCTCCTCATTCAGTTTCATTTCATGCTTCAATACACAATGCGATTTATCGAAATCGACGCTATGCACATATATCTTAGCATCCCCGCGTACCGGATCGCCACCGAATACGTTGGGAATAAGATCTTCATATACCAAAGGCTGCGAAACAGAATATTCAACACCAAAAGGGAAATGAAACACACTAAGTTCCTTAAATAATACCTGTTCAATCCCCTCTTTTGAACTGAATGCATTTAAAAAAGGCTGCATTGCCTGATCAAATTTTTCACGGTCATGTATCTTACTGGTATCCTTGTAATAATTTGATACATCTCCCATAATTTCCTTCATCATGGCAGAAATTTGTTCCCAGTTTTCAATTCCTAAATAATCACCCAATTCAGAAGTGGTATAGATCACCTCAGTAAACTCATATTTCGATAATTTTTCTACCAGTTCTTCTGAAATGTTGAATTCAGTAAGATTGGTCTTATATCGCCATTTTATTGTATAGCTCGAATCGGTTGAGTCAGCAACCATAAAGTTCACGATATAGGCGGAAGTATCGGCGGATTTAAGATTGCCTGCTTCCCATTTCTGTTTGATCTTGGAGATTTTGAAATCGTAGGTATCACCAATTGACCAATAAGCTATCATCGGGACTTTGGTTGTATCGGTTTGGCTCTGTAACGTATCAGTCTGTCCAATACAATTAAAATAGCCGAGTAGTATAATAGCTACAGTGAATATGTCTTTCATCAATAATAATGTTTTATAATTCGGTGGCAAGCTAATATTGAGTCTTTAAATTAATTAATAATTAATTTCCCGTTAGCAATTTGTACCTTATCATTATAAATTTTATAAATGTATAAGCCATTTGGCAGAATATCATCACCAATATGAATTTTGTTTCGGTCAATTTTCCATGAATATACTTTGCTTCCTAAAGTGTTGTAAAGTTCAAGAAATGCGTTAATTAATATTAGATCTTGATCAATTTCAATAGTCGTTGATATGTGTGATGGATTAGGGTATACCTTTATCCTTGGCGCTAAAATTTCTGCTTCAGCTATGGAAAGCGTGGAACAGGAACAAGCATCTTTCACAACTATCGAATTGTTGATACCTGTGACCGTGACAGGGTATTCAATTAATCCAGTATTTAACTGACCAACATTTTGTTGTGCAGCAAGTGTATCATAAGTTGAAATTATATATGTAGTGTCATTACATGTTGTGTTACCAACATTATCTGTTTTAACAAAGTATGCTCCTGTAAGCCAATCGTTCATACAATTTCCATGACCTATACCAGCAAAACCTGAATCTAGTGACTGAATAACCTTATGGGGAAAATTGTAATAATTATTATTTACATTATAAAATTTATTCCAGATAGCATTGCCTGACGAATCCATACAGAGAAGGCCAAATTGACAGTAACTGGGATCATAGAATCCTTCAGGCTCAATGGCAACTAAATATTTACCATCAAGAGTGCTAATAATATCTGGCGTGTCCCCAACACTGAAGGGTCCGACAATAATTTTTGACCAGGTAAAATTTCCCAGTGAATCAATTTTCATTACCATTTGACAAAATGGTTGTGAGTTAGTTCTATTGTATGTTCCTCCCATAACAAAACTCCCATCAGTTGTTGCGGCAACTCCGGAAATAAAAATTGTTCCACCTGTATAATAGTAGGCATTACTCCACAACAAATTTCCAACATTATCAAAAAGAGATACCAAACCTCCATCTGAAAGAAGGCCAGCGGCAACAATATTCCCATTATCAAGAACCTGAACAGCATGAAAAAAATATTCTAGAGGCCCACTCAGGGTTTTGGACCACAAAGTATTTCCTAAACTATCTATACTTATAATAACAGCACGTCTGTCAGTTACTCCAAAATCACCAGTATAACCTACGGCTACAACTCCATTATTTGTTTTATCGATCGCAGTTATTTGAGTCTTACCACCATTACCATACTTATAACTCCATAGAATGTTTCCACTTGTATCCAGACTCATAACCATTCCCTGACTGGCGTTATTATTATCTTTCCATATCCCGGATAAATAAATTTGATTGTTAGAAACTTCAACTCCCTGAAAAGATATTCCCCAACCACCCTGCAAAAGTTTATACCAGATTTCATTTCCGAATTTATCGGTTTTGATCAGATATCCTCGCCAGTGATTGGAAACTGTATCAATATCAATACCTGTGATGTAATAGCAACTATCGGCTGATTGGGTTATATCCAATCCATTACTTAAATTATTAGTATAATATTTTTGAAAAGTTGGAACCTGCGCAATAAGGTTGTTCGCAAAAAGAATCCCAATAACAGTTAGAGAAATATTGAATACTTTCATCAATAAATAGTTTAAAAAAGAATAATAAAATTTATTATAGTTAATCTTTGTTTTACCAAAATACAGTCGCAAATTATCAATTTTTACGCTTCTAACAATACTTAAAACTCTCACTTAAGAGAATTTTATAAAAAAACCCCAGTCTTACAACCAGGGTTTGAATTTTTAAACATAACTTCCTGTTACGCATCAATCTTCGCGTATTTCGCATTCTTTTCAATGAATTCCCTGCGGGGTGGGACGTCGTCTCCCATCAGCATGGCGAAAATCCGATCCGCTTCAGCGGCGCTTTCAATGGTCACCTGTTTCAGGATCCGGTTTTCAGGATTCATGGTGGTGAACCAGAGTTGTTCTGCGTTCATCTCACCCAGACCTTTATAACGTTGCACGGTAACGCTGGATTCTTTTCCTTCACCGGCTATTTCTTTCGCGAATTTTTCACGCTCTTCATCATTCCAGCAATAACGTTCTTCTTTTCCTTTTTTAACTAAGTAGAGTGGGGGAGAAGCGATGTAAATATATCCCTGCTCGATAAGCTCTTTCATATGACGGAAAAAGAAAGTAAGAATCAGGGTGGTGATATGACTTCCGTCCACGTCGGCATCGGTCATGATCACAATTTTGTGATAACGCAGTTTGTCGATGTTCAAAGCGCGCTGATCTTCTGTGGTTCCTTTATATACACCAAGGCCAGTGAAAATATTACGGATCTCTTCGTTGTCGAAGATCTTATGCTCCATCGCTTTTTCAACGTTGAGGATTTTTCCCCGTAAAGGAAGAATTGCCTGGAAGGCACGGTTTCGTCCCTGCTTGGCAGTACCACCAGCGGAATCTCCCTCGACCAGGAACAATTCGCATTTTTCAGGATCACGTTCTGAGCAATCGGAAAGTTTTCCAGGTAAACCCATTCCTGAGAAAGCTCCTTTGCGTTGTACCAGCTCACGTGCTTTACGTGCGGCGTGACGCGCTGTTGCTGCTAGAATAACTTTGTTAACTATTGTTTTGGATTCGCGAGGATGTTCTTCAAGGTAATTTGCGAGCATGTCAGATACAGCAGCATCCACAGCTCCCATTACTTCGTTATTCCCAAGCTTGGTTTTAGTTTGTCCTTCAAATTGCGGTTCCTGAACTTTTACTGATATCACACAAGTCAGTCCTTCACGGAAATCATCTCCACTGATATCAAACTTTAGCTTGGAAAGCATGCCTTCCTTATCAGCGTAATTTTTCAGGGTACGTGTGAGCGCTCTGCGGAAACCGGCTAGGTGCGTGCCTCCTTCGTGCGTGTTGATATTATTCACATAAGAGTGCACGTTTTCATTAAACGAAGTATTGTATTGCATTGCCACTTCCACCGGAATGCCATTCCGCTCACCTTCCATGTAAATGGTATCTTCCATCAGCTTTTCGCGGGTGGAATCGAGGAATTCAACAAATTCAACGAGCCCACGATCGCTGTAAAACTCTTCTTCATTTGTCGGCTCGCCGTTTTCATTCAGTTCGCGGAGATCACTGAGTGTAATGCGAATACCTTTATTCAGGAACGAAAGTTCGCGCATACGTGCAGCGATTGTATCATACTGATACATCGAAACAATAAAAATGGATGCATCAGGATGAAACGTTACGGTAGTTCCACGAATCTCAGTAGCACCATCTTCTTTAACGGAGTACAACGGTTTCCCTTTTGAATACTCCTGCATGTATTTTTTCCCGTCGCGGTGCACTTCAACCTTCAGGTGATCAGAAAGCGCGTTTACGCACGAAACACCAACACCATGTAAACCTCCGGAAACTTTATAGGAATCTTTATCAAACTTTCCACCTGCATGCAACACCGTCATTACCACTTCAAGGGCTGAGCGCTTTTCTTTTTCATGCATATCGACCGGAATTCCGCGGCCATCATCCTTAACCGTTATGGAATTGTCGGGATGAATGAAAACATTAATGTTTTTGCAGTGTCCTGCAAGCGCTTCGTCGATGGAATTGTCAACCACTTCATACACCAGGTGATGCAGTCCTTTTACACCGATATCACCGATGTACATTGCGGGCCTTTTACGCACCGCTTCCAGCCCCTCCAACACCTGGATACTGTCGGCTGAATAGGCATTATTTTTAATCGTAGTTTCTGCTAGGTTCTCCCTCATTATCAGTTAGTTATAAAATATGTATGATCTCATGCAAAGATAGCATTTTTAAGCGTTCAACGGGCTGAAATTCATTGCTTTTTTGATCGTTCCGGGGACTATTTATCAACAAAAAAAGAGGTGATTGTGAATAAACGGAAAACCCCCGTTCCTGGTATTCCGGAACGGGGGTTTAATTAAGGATAATATTGTTGATTATCAGCCTTGTATGTTAAAATGAATAGGTAAGGCCGCCAAGCGCTCCGAAGCGGTAGGAGGGATAATTATACCAACGGGAGTATTTGGACGAGGTGAAGTTGTTGAAATTGACAAAAAACGACATCACTTTGGTGTATTTGTATTCGACTCCAAGGTTTGCATCCAGGAATCCTTTCAACGTCGTATATCCGTCACCCGTTACATCAGTGTAATCGATCGCGTAGCGTGAAGTAACATACGACCATTGAGTTGTAAGGAATATTTTTTCCCCCATGGTATAATTTCCATTCAATGTGATTTTGAAATCAGGTCTGAAAAGTGCTTTGCTGTCTCCTTCCAGGTTGTTGGAATAATAATCCGCCGCAAGACTCCAGCAGGTTTTTTCACCCTGGTCCCAGATAAGTTCTCCGTGCAGGTTGGTTTGTGAATTGTCGCTGTAAGCAACATTGTAAACAACAAGTGTACTGCTTGGAGGAAGATTATAATAAAACGCATCGTCCTTCAACCGTCGGAATGCAACACTTGCCACGAAAGCAAGTTGCTTGTCTAGCTTAATATGTAATCCGCCGGAGAGATCAAGTTTGTTGTTGGTATTCTCAAGTTGAAAATCCATTCCGATAAATGGGTTTTCTTTAGAAAAATTCCGGAAGCTGTTCCGTTCAAGATTACCTGTTACCTGACCGAATGCGGTCATTGCATCGGAAATCAAAGTATAATCGATTCTCACATGCGGATACAGATGATAATGCGTAAGATCGTTTATTTCCATTGGAATATTAAAGCCCGCAGTTAATTTAAGCCGGTCGATGACTTTTACAACACGTGGATTCACCCGTATGATGGTATGATTTTCGGATCCGTACGAATTATTTTCATGCTTGAGAAAGTCGAGCATAATATCACCGTTGAAATCGAAATCGTTCACCAGCTTTCCCATATTTCCATAAACCATTACATCCGATTCATCAGTGTGACGGTTGTCGTTGATTCCGTAAAATGAAAGTCCCCCTGTGTACCGGAATCGGTCAGCATCCTTATCGGTGCTTTTAAAGGCCACGTTTGCAAAATAATCGTCGAAAGAATGTTTGGTATCCGATTTTGAAAAGATATCAGGAGGATCATTATATCCGTAATAATGATACACATTCCGGTTGTAGCCCGCTTCAGCTTTCAGGTTATTGTTATCAAAGAAACGTGTTCCGAAAACTTTGATCCCCGTTTCACTCATTCCGGGGTAACCCGATTCCTTTATTTTACCAGAAGAAGAAATATGACTGAAATGCAGTCCCGCATCCGCTGTTTTTGAACGGAGGCTGTTGTAAAATATTTCCCCGTAAGGAGTGTTCTTTGTACCATATCCTGCCTTTACAAATCCGCGATAAAGCTTCTTAATGTTTTCGTCTTTTATTTTAAGAGGCTTGATCGGTGTTATGGTATAGATGGTCTGGTACTGAACCGGTGTAATATTGTAATTCAAATCGGGCGTATACATCACCGCGGTATCGCGTTGTGGAGTATCGCTGATTTTAAATGCATCAGAAAGTGTTGGCTGGTATGCTTTCACAACGTTGATCTGCTCATCTCCGAGATTCTCTTTTTGCGAATATGCGGGCATCATACCTGCAATGAACAATGCAGGTATAATTAATAATTGCCTCCAGGTTGACCTTGTGATATTTATTCCGCGTTGCTTAATCATTATCACCTCCTGTGGTATCCTGTACGCCACCGAAATATGTTTTTTCTTTTTCTTCAATTTCTTTTTGCTGTTTATCATTTTCACCTTTTTCAATCGCGTTGAGTTTCTCCTGTGCTATCGCGCGGAGATCTTCGGGATCAGAAGCATTTTTTTCATAATTATCAATCACCGAACGGTATGTATGTTTTGCCTGGAACAGGTCGTTCATTGCCATATAATTATCGCCAAGCAGAATAAACGATTTACCGATCCAGTATTCATATGACGGAACCTGGTTGATCACATCAAAGCATTTTTTCTGAGAGTCTTTGTAATTACTAAGTTTGTATTGTATGAGCGCAAGGCTGTATTTGGCTTCTGCACCGTTCTCGCTGTTCGGATTTTTTGCAAGCACTGTGAACGCATCACCTGCTGCCTGGAAGTCGTTTAATGCCATTGATGATCTTCCCTGTAAAAGGAAGGCTTCATTCCTGATCTCATTTGGAACTTTTTCACCATCGATGAGTTTGCGTGCATTGGTGATGGTGTTTTCATATTCACCCTTTTTAAAATGACTTCGCATTTGTCCGGCCTGCGCTTCAATGATATTATCCCGAAAATCGGCGCTCTCTTCCAACCGGTCATAATTCACAAGCGCTTCGTCGTAATTTCCTTTTTTATAAAGAATGGTACCAGCTTTCAGCAATGACTTCTCTGTAAAGATATTTCTCGGCTGTCCGGCAATGAACTGGTAACCGGTTAATGCCTTATCGAAATCGTTGGCACGGAAATCAGATTCCGCCTTATAAAAAGTGGCGTTCATTACAAAATTACCCTGTGGGAATTTTGTCAGGTATTCTTCGAAATTTTTTGAAGCTCGGGCATGGTCTCCTTTCATGTAAAGGGTTTCCGCTGCCTCATAAGTAATGGTATCCTGTGCTCCTTCGCTGATGCTGGCGGTTGATACAGTTTTCACATAATCGAAATACGATTGCGGGTTTCCGTTGCTTACATATATATTTTTGATACCGGTGAGCGCTTCCATGGCTTCGGGAGTGGAAGGAT
>JANWID010000072.1 GCA_025450095.1 Bacteroidia bacterium
CGCCGACATAAATTGCAGAATTATCATAAACAATACGCACATCTATTGGGTGATCAGGTGCAGAACCTTCGATGGGCTGGTACTGGTAGAAGTGAGTCATTGGTACAGCTTCTGACCATGTAGCTTCATTTAATGCACCATCAATTTTTGGCGGAATTTCGATACGGATTGCCTGGTAAATTTTCAGGGAATCCTGGGCCCTGGAATTTATTGTTAAAAACAGGGCAATAAATAAAAAAAATACTCTCATGCTTGCTAACACATAACCTATACAAAGCTAAAAGTTTTAACTCACTGATTGCTGAATATAAACAGGCTACATTTAGATGTGGGAGTAATTGTATATAAAATAATTGCTACAACTTTAATGTGGTTTTAATAAGATTTTGTGTAACTTTTAAGTCAGGATATTCATCTTATTTCTGAACTAAAAAATCCTGACTATGAAAAATTCAAAAATTGCATCCTTATTTATTTCATTTACAATATTGTCGGTAGCCACATGCTTCCAAACCGAAAACCTGGCCGCAGCAATCCGGGTGGCCGGAGAAAAACGGAATGTTGGATCCTTCAATCAGCTGGATATAGGCGGAGCTTTCTCGGTAACCCTAATTCAAGGAAATGAAGAATCAGTTGTACTTGACGTCACATCAGAAATTGCTTCGCATATTATTACAAAAGTGGAGGGAGGGGAATTGAAAATTTATACTGAGAAAAATTTTAAGTCGGATGATAAAGTAGCACTGACTGTTAATTTTAAAACTCTAAAATCAATTGAATGTTCCGGTGCAGGCACGCTTGCATCTTCAGGAAAGCTTCAGTTTGATGAACTTTCCCTCGATGCCAGCGGTGCATGTAAAACAAACCTGGAATTAACGGCCAAAAGCCTGGAAGTAGATATCAGTGGCGCTGGCAATACAACTTTAGCCGGGGCTGTTCCAAAGGTAGATCTTGACATTTCGGGAACAGGTAAATTCATGGCCGTGTCTCTACAGGCCGATGATTATGAAATTGATATTTCCGGAACCGGAAATGCCGAAGTCAGTGTATCAAAATCACTGGATGTGGAAATTTCCGGAACGGGTATGGTTAAATACAAAGGCGATCCGATGATCAAAAAAGAAATTTCTGGTACGGGTAGTGTTTCCCGGTTATAAAACCAAATAAAGTTTCAGCAGATAGCAGCGGGGTATTAAATTTACCGCTGCTTTTTTTATTAGTTTGATTTCAATACGTCCAAAAGCTCATCGAGTTTTGGAGTGAGTATTACTTCAATCCTCCGGTTTTTTTTCCGGGCATCGGCAGTGCTGCCCGGATCAATAGGCAAAAATTCGCTTCGTCCCGCAGGCGTCAATCGCACCGGGTTTATTTTATCATTTTTAGTAAGAATACGAACTACCGAGGTCGCCCGCATTACACTCAGATCCCAGTTGTCTTTAATCGCACCCCCCTTGATTGGAACATTATCAGTATGTCCTTCAATCAGCACATTGATATCGGTATCTTTTTCAAGTACTTTTCCCAGTTGTTTTAATGCTTCTTCACCTTTGGGATCTACTATGATGCTTCCCGATGAAAATAACAATCGTTCCTCCAGTGAAACATACACCTTCCCGTTCTTTTGCTCAACAGTCAATCCGTTATTTTGAAATCCTAAGAGTGCCTTTGAAACAGTTTCCTTCAGCGCTTTAACGGAGCTGTCTTTACTGTCGAGAATTCGCTGCAACTCTGCTACTTTCTCTTCGCGAAGTTTCAGCTGTTCTCCCATTTCTGTAATGCTTTTTTCACGAAGCTTTAAGGAATCTTCTTTCCGCTGAAGTTCTTCCTGGGTAACCTGAAGCTGTTGAATAAGTTTCTTGGATTCAATTTGTCCTGAAGCAACGATTTTATCATTATTAGCAAGTAGCTTGTCATATGAATTCGACATTTCATTGTACAGTGTTGTAAGCCGGCGGTTGCCGGTCCCCAATGTGTTTGTATCCGCACGCAAGTATGTCACTTCCCGCTGAAGATCTTTTACGGTTTGATTGAGTTCTGACTTTTGCGTATTGACTTCAAGGTTTTCTGCCCGGAGTCGCGCATTTTCTTCATCACATTTCATTTTTGAAGTATTCATTTCGTCATACATCCTGGAAGGAACACAGGAAGCAAGCATAAGCATTGACGATATTATCAAAATGGAAGTTTTCAGGCAGTTCATTTGTAAGAATTATTATGGTAGATGTTCCAGATCCATATGGATGCGGATTTGACAAAAATGGCAAAACTTTAGCCTTTAAATCGGCTTCGTATAATTAGTAATTAACAGCCGTATGTAGATTACTCATTCCAGATGATGTCAGCTATTCAGTTATTTTTTACTTTATTTAGGCTTGGGTTTAATATCTTAAAAAGAAACGATTTGCGTAGTTTAATCGTTAAATAGTATGTTATATCAATAAAGCTTCAGGATGGCACAGCTCAGTAGCAATTGGATTACCGAAAAGCATATAGATTTCGAGTATAAAAAATATCTGTTGCTTGGATATCTGCAAGGAGTGAGTGAAAGTTTTACAGAATCTAAATTGTATCCATCTCTAAGTGAATTAGTTACACACTATCGCAATGTAATCGCCCTAAGGGAAAAGAAAAAAGATCTGTTTAACAGCTTCCCCGAAAGGCTAACTGGCGCTGATTTGTCCGGCTTCAACATGATTTATGAAAAGCTGTTGAACGATGACCAGATTATGAGTGAAATTGAGAACATAATCGAATTTTCCATCCCCCAATTCGAAAAATATATCTCCGAAGGAAAAGCGATATATGATTTCATTGAATCCAGGATAAATATCTTTCCAGTAGGAATTATGCCTTTGAATGCAGACGAAGGCTACCTTTTGCTTAAATATAATCCCAAAGGTGATACGCTGGTATATGAATATCAAATTACCATTTTTGAAAATCCTGATGAAAGGTATCGGGGAATTTCCACAAATTTTATTTGTTCGTATGCTTCCACGTTGCATAATTCCTTTGAGAATATCAAGCAGGATCTGATACGATATAACCGGAAGTTGCCCAATCCTGCTACTTATGTGATTGAATCCGATCTGAATGTGCCTTTGCAGGAAACCCTTTTGCCATTGGCAAGGAGAACGCTGGTGAAATATGTAGCAACCGGCTCAAAAAGTTAATCCACCCGGGTTAAAGATTCCACTAATGAATAGCCCGGCGATCCTTAATTGCCCCCTTTTAATTATTTTCACCGGTTTAATAATTTCCGGAATATTAAACGGTTATATAGGTTTCGGGAAACCAATTCCGGATGGAAAAACCTTATTTGAATACAAGGATTATCATATGGTTTTTGGTCCTGACATTCTTTGGCTCTGCCACTTCGAATGCTCAGATTACCGGTAATACAAGGCAGAAATACATATATCCGAAGAACGATACCATCGTACTGGACACGTTAAGCATTTTGCCGGGTTCACTTAATTTATATGATGCATCCGGGAACCATTTCCAGTTACCATCTTCATGGAAACTGGAAGACGCAGCTTCCTTGCTGATACTTCCTCACCAGGCTACCGGAGCTCCTGATTCCCTGCTGGCTGTGTACAAAGTCTTTCCAATATTACTTTCCCGGACTTATAGTAATCGCGATCGTTCAATTATTGAAAAATATTATTCCGGATTATACAATCCCTTTTCTTATGACGAACGGAATTCGGAGAATAACATTTTTAAAATGGAAGGCCTGAGCAGGAATGGTAATATATCAAGAGGAATAAGCTTTGGTAACAATCAGGATGTAGTTGTTAATTCAAGCTTCAACCTGCAATTGTCAGGTGTTCTTAGTGACAACGTTGAAATTCTGGCCGCAATAACCGATAACAACATTCCCGTTCAACCGGAAGGCAACACCCAGCAAATCCAGGATTTCGATAAAGTTTTTATTCAGCTATCCAGGAATAAAACCAAGCTTCTTGTTGGTGACTTCGAGTTGAACCGGCCTGAAAGTTACTTTATGAATTTTTATAAGAAAGGGCAGGGTGGAGTATTATCCACCGCATACCAACCCGGGCTGCGAAAAGATCAGCAGATGCGCACTGCCGTTAGTGGTGCCATTTCCAAAGGTAAATTTGCCCGGAATTCATTTAATGGGCTGGAAGCAAACCAGGGCCCTTACCGGCTGACAGGTTCCGAAAATGAAACTTATATTATTGTGCTTGCAGGAACTGAAAAAGTTTTCATTGATGGTGTGCAGATGGTCCGAGGAGAACAGTTTGATTATATCATTGATTACAATACTTCCGAAATAACGTTCACTACCCGTCGTCCTATAAACAAGGATAAAAGAATTTCGGTTGAATTCCAATATTCGGATAAAAATTATTCAAGGACCATGTTCTTCATTAACCAGGAATATGAAGACCCGCGTTTGAAAATCAAGGGCAACATTTTTTCGGAACAGGATGCGAAAAACCAACCATTACAACAAGATCTCGACGATAACCAGAAGCGACTGCTTGCATCGGTCGGAGACAGCATTAACCATGCATTTTATCCCAATATCGACAGTGTACCATTCAACTCAACAGAGGTGTTATATGCACAGCGCGACTCTCTCGGTTTTCAATACTATGAATATTCGACTGATTCCACCAAAGCATTTTTCCGTTTGGGATTCAGTTTTGTTGGAAATAATAATGGTAATTATGTTCCTGTTAATTCAAGCGCAAACGGAAGGGTTTTTCAGTTTGTTTTCCCGGTAAATGGAATACCACAGGGAAGTTATGAACCGGTCCTGTTACTTATCACACCTAAAAAACAGCAGCTTTTTACACTGGGAGCAGATTATAAATTATCACCGGTCAGCAAAGTTTTTGTTGAAGCTGCGTATTCCAATTTTGATATAAACAGGTTTTCCAACAGCGATAAGTCCAATGACGGCGGTTACGCTTTAGCAGGCGGATTTGAACGACAGAACAGGTTATCGAAGGACACATTAAATGGCTGGAAACTGATTACTGCATTACGGCTTGAACACGTTTACAAGTTTTTTACACCGCTGGAAACATTCCGCAATATTGAATTCAATCGCGACTGGAACCTGGGCAATGTTCAGCTTGAAGGAAATGAAAATGCCGGTGGCATTTCATTGACTCTTGCTAAACCAACTCAGCAGATTACTTACCAGATCCGGACTTTTATTAAAGGATCAGATTATACAGGAATCATGAATTCATTGAAGGGACGAATCAATATTAAAAAGTTTCTGTTGGTTGCCGATGGAAGCTATTTATCGAGTGAAAGTCCCCAGGTAAATACACAGTTTCTTCGGTCTGTGAGCGATCTTTCAAGGCCGATAGGAGCGATTATTCTTGGTGCTAATTATCAGCAGGAACGCAATCGATTATTGAATGCCCTTACGGATTCCATGTTGCAAAACAGTTATTCATTTGACGCTGGTAAATTTTATGTTGCTTCATCGGATACATCCAGGATCCGTTTTCGTTTTGAGGTAGCCCGTCGTTATGATTATGCTGTACGGAAAGATGAATATAAACGATCTACCGAAGCGGATGAAGCTTCTGCCTTACTGGAATTTACCGGAAATCCACGCAGCCGGCTTACTATTACTTCAGGTTATAGAAACCTGGACATTTCGGATTCGTTGTTGACGACTCATAAACCTGAAGAGTCGTTGTTAAATCGAGTGGAGTATAATGCGATCATCTGGAAGGGTTTTATCACATGGTCGGCATTTTACGAAGTTGGATCAGGACAGGAACTTAAAAAGGAATACGCTTTTCTTGAAGTTGCGCCGGGTACAGGAGTTTATACATATGTTGACGATTATAATAACAATGGTGTCAAAGATCTGGATGAATTTGAAATTGCCGCCTTTCCTGACCAGGCAAATTTTATTAAGGTATTTCTACCGACCACCGAATATGTGAAAACACACACTAATCAATTCAACCAGGTGCTTACTATAACTCCTGGAGCTATATTTCAGGAGCAGCAGGGATGGCAAAAGTTGGTTTCCCGTTTCAGTAACCAAACATCTTACCGGATTGATAACAAAACTCTTGATGATGATCTGCTAAAGTCATTGAATCCATTTCGTAACGACATCTCTGACGAAAAGTTACTGGCAACAAATTCGGCTTTCAGAAATACGCTGGCTTTTAACCGCACCAGTACGGTATTTGGTATGGACCTGACGTGGCAGGATAACCGGAATAAATCCATTCTTACAAGCGGTTTTGAAACCCGGGTGTTGCGTAGCCTGATAAATAATTTGAGGTGGAATCTTACGAGAGTTTACAGTGTAAATATTGCGAACGAGAATGGTGAAAAATCCAACAGTTCCGAATTTCTTTCTAACCGCGATTATCGGATTCTTTTTTACAGTGTAGAACCAAGACTTAGCATACAACCCGGAATTTCATTCCGCACTACATTAATCTATGAATTTGTGAACAAGCAAAACAGGAATGGTGAAACGGGAGAGCGATCCGATCAGCATACAGGTGGTATTGAATTTAAGTATAGCTCTGTGAAAAGAGGAATTTTTAGTACAAAATTCAACCTCATCCAGATTGACTATAACGGTCCCGACAATACGCCGATTTCTTATGAAATTCTGGAAGGTCTGAAAAAGGGAAGAAATTATACCTGGGGCGCTTCTATCCAGCGGACACTTTCAAACAGCATACAGGTAAATTTGAATTATGAAGGCAGAAAACCAGAAGGAACAAAAATTATTCACACCGGGGGTGTGCAGGCAAGAGCCTTTTTCTGAAAAAGAGACGACTTTATTTTAAAGTAAGCGAGGACGATCCTATCAGGCTTCCATCGACGTAAACTTCAACAGTATATTTTCCCTTGGCGTATTGTGAACCTTTGGTCCAGTAAAGACACAGGTCGGTTTGCTTATTATCGTATTCAAATGATTCCCGTGTAGTATATAATGTTGCCTGGTTATTATAAACAAATGTTTCGGAGCTGGTGGACATAACAGCACCATCAGGACTTAACACCCGGATAAAAGCTTCCTTGGAGCCGCGGTCTGCAACAAGATTTTCAAGTACGGTAAAACAGGTCCTAATTTTAGAAACCGATGAAGCTTTATTAGTTTCGGTTTCTTTGCCGTTTGCCTTGTACTTTACTCCAACAGCTTTCAAATTCATGGTCTTTAGTACAGAACCGATTGCTACCTTATTTGCCAGCATTGAATTCTGCTCAGTGAGGTTTTGTACGCGTCCCCGCTCCGACATAAGATCAGTGTTAAGCGTAGAATTTTGTGCATTGAGTTCTTCGTTGGCCAGCTTTAGTGAATCAAGCTGGGCAATATAATTCTGGTTCAATTCGCGCAAAGCTCCCAATTCTTCACGTGCTTTACGCAATTGGGCTGCATCACCGGAGTTGATAAGTTTTTGAATTTCAGCCATTTTCGACTTTATTTCCTCATCCTTTGCAGTTAGCTGGGTTTGTAAAGCGGAATTTTCCTGGTTGATTTTCTCATATTCCACCTTCATACGCTGCAATTCCGCTGAAAGGGATTCTTTTTCGGAAAGAGTACTTTCCAGGGTCATACTTACTTCCTCCAGGTGAGTTTTTTTATCAAAGAATTGCCACAAAAGTAATCCATTAACACCCAATAAGATAGATATTACCACGATGATAATTACCTTTTTGGAATCCTGTTCCTTCTTATCGAAATCGTTTTGCTGTATAGGTTGCTCTTCCATGGGGGTAGTTAGGTAGTTCGGTTATTGTTCAGCGTAGATTTTTGAAAACGGCTACGAAGTTAATATTTTAATGAATTCCAGTCAATTATTTGTTTGTCTTTGCCTTTTAAAAGGGCATTATAGTGGGATTATTCTGGTATTTGCCCAAAGCTCGCAGGTTGGCGCATTACAATAAATATATTATATAACTTTACTGGAACTTTTGTACATTTTTAAATGTTTTTCTGGTTAAGTGATTTTATAAATCTGTTTTATCCTGGAGTTTGTGCAGCATGTAATAACGGATTATTCAATGGAGAATCTGTTTTTTGCACTAAGTGTCTGTTTCACCTGCCCAAAACCAATTTTCACCGTACTCCTGATAATCCTGTAGAAAAACAGTTTTGGGGCAAGGTACCCGTGCATGCCGCAACAGCTTTATATTATTTTAATAAAGGAGAACGTGTGCAGCACCTGATCCATCGCCTTAAATATCATGGCGAAAAGGAGGTAGGAATTTTTGCGGGAACCCTCCTTGGTAAGGAGTTGATCAAATCGGAGCGGTTTCGTGATTTGAATATTGTAGTTCCGGTGCCTTTACATATCTCGAAACTAAGAACCCGAGGGTTTAATCAGGCTGCATATTTCGGATCAGGACTTGCAGAAACTCTGGGAATACCTATGATACAGGATTACCTTGTGAGAGAAAAGGCAAATACTACACAAACACATAAAAGCCGGTTTGAACGATTTGTAAATGTAGACCGTATTTTTAAGTGCAACACAAAATATCAATTACAACCGCATCATTTTCTACTTGTGGATGATGTTATTACCACCGGATCCACACTTGCATCAAGTGTTGCTGCGCTACTTGAAATTCCCGGATCCAGGGTCAGTATTGCTACTATTGCATATGCAAAATTGTAAATGTCAGTTGCATGAGTGTACATTTTGAATCAGTTCCGCTGATTCCGTATTAAATGTAATTTTGCCGTACCATGGCCGAATCTGTGATTATTGATGCTTCCCTTTCGGGGAAAAAGGAACGCTATGAAGCGCTAATTCCCCAATTAAAAGCACTCGTGAACGGGGAGCCTGATTTTACAGCGAATGTTGCTAACCTGGTTGCAGCTCTTAAGGAAACTTTCGGTTTTTTCTGGATAGGTGTTTACCTGGTTAAAAATGATATGCTCGTACTGGGACCCTTTCAGGGCCCGGTAGCATGTACCCGAATTGGATTTGGGAAAGGAGTCTGCGGAACAGCCTGGAAGGAAAGAAGAATAATCCGGGTAAATGATGTTAATACTTTTCCCGGGCATATTGCCTGCAATGCATTATCACAATCAGAAATTGTATTGCCTGCATATAAAAATAATGAAGTGTTCCTGGTTCTGGATGTTGACAGCGAGTATTTATCCGGTTTCGATAGCGATGACGAAAAATATCTTGGCGAAGTAATCAAAATCATCGAAAACCTTTGAACCGGATCTCAGCTATTTTATTTCATACGGGAATTTTTCTGCTATGTTCTTGTGCAAATAAAGTTGCACCAACCGGTGGGGAAAAGGATTTAGATCCACCTGTACTTACTGGTTCACAACCTGAAAATTACAGTGTAAATTTTTCATCCCGTGAAATAGTTCTTTCATTCAATGAATATATACAGATAGTAGATCAACAGAAGCAGGTTCTGGTTTCTCCCCCTACAGCGTCTCCACCGGAAATAGAAATCCGTAAGAAAAGTATAATTATTTCATTACCCGACTCGCTTCATCCAAATACAACCTATAACATCAATTTCGGAAATGCAATTACAGATTTTACAGAAAATAATGTGCTTACCGGATTTCAATATGTTTTTTCAACCGGGCCGGAAATAGATTCACTGACCATAGTAGGTCATGCATTAGATGCACTTACATTAAAGCCGGTAAAAAATGCTCTTATTTTATTGTATACTTCAAACACTCCGGATTCAACAATAGGAATCGATCCGCCAGCATATTATAGCAGAGCTGGTGAGAATGGGGTTTTTACAGTAAAAAGTGTGCATGAGGGTAGTTATCGTGTAACCGGTATAGATGATCAGAATAGTAATTTTATTGCTGATTTTTCAGATGAAGCTACAGGGATACTGAAAGAGCTGGTAATTGCCGGCGACTCAGTTTCATCAACACTGCTAATGACCAGGCAACCTCCTTCCCGCCAGTTTATAAAAACTGCATTCCGTGAACCTCCTGGTAAGCTTATTACAGTATTTGCACGACCAACTGAAAATGTTACCTGGAATTTTCTAACGAATGAACCAGGAACAATTATACCTAATTGGAATGAAGGCCGGGATTCACTTATTTTTTATGGATTCCCTTCAATAAGTGATTCCGCAATTATATTATGGAAGGAAAATAACCAGGTTATAGATACTACGGTTTATCGTTCACAAAAAACGAAATTAGCATCAAAACAAGACAGTATAATAAAGTCAACCGCTGTCACAAATCCGGCAGCCGGAACTTCCCTAATGGCAGAAACAGTGCCTTCGCTTACCTGGAATGTTCCATTGAAATCATTCGACTTTTCAATGGTAAAAGCTTTCAGGGATTCCGTGGAAATTCCTGTCAGTGGTTCGTTTTCGGATTCACTTCATTTAAAAACTTCTTTCGACGGTAGTTGGAAAGAAGGGAATTACCTGCTGTTAATACCTGCAAATGCTGCTATCGATATGTATGGAAACAGTAACGATACAATCCGCCATTCATTTATTGTTACTGCAGAAAATACAGCCGGAAGTATTGCTTTCAATTTCACCGGACTTGAAAATTCAGAATATCTCCTGCAATTGGTAAATGATAAAGATGAATTGAAAAGACAGAGAATAATAAATGGAAATATGAATGGTATTTTCCTGAAAATCGAACCCGGCATATATCGTTTACGTGCGGTGGAGGACGAAAACCGGAATAACCGCTGGGATGGTGGTAGTTGGCAGAAAAAGGTATGGCCGGAATCAGTATATTATTATCCGGATATGATAACAGTTCGTGCAA
>JANWID010000073.1 GCA_025450095.1 Bacteroidia bacterium
CTAACTGAATATACCTGTGATGAACCCTGGCATACACTGTTGCTGCCTGCAATGTTACCGGGTTGCGGTGGAGCAGTGTTACCTGTAACGGTAAGCGTACGTGCCGAACTGCTTCCACAAGTATTATTCGCAGTTACAGAAAGTGTTCCACCGGTACCTGATGTGGTAACAGTGATGCTATTGGTAGTCGAAGTTCCGGTCCATCCCGAAGGTTTGGTCCAGGTATAACTTGTCGCGCCGCTGACAGCTGCTATGGAATATGTTTGTGATGTGGAACCACAATAAGTTGTAACACCGGTAATGGTACCAGGTTGTGATGGTGGCTGACAGGTAGTGCATGCTGAAAGACAGTTTGCATTGTTAACTTCACTCAGGATCCTCGCTGTGGGTTGAGGGCCAAATCCGTTATTGAAATTGATGCCCACTCCACCAACAAGGTGACAATAGCTCATGATGGTTCCGCTTGCAGGAACTGTTGCGGTAGCACATGATCCACTACCGTTATAACCTGCTGCGTCACCACATCCGTCAATGGCGGTGCTGTTTCCATTCCAGACGCAATCGTGAGTATGGTTCGAACCCAGCAGATGTCCGTCTTCATGTGTTATCACTTCAACAGTCCATGAATACGTTGGCACGGTGCTGTAATTGGCGCTTATTCCGGCATAACCCATTTTATGAGAAACAGAAGAACCGCAAAGCTGATCGAGCCATGCAACACCTCCACCACCGTTATATCCTATCAGTGTTGCCAGGTCGCCGGCAAACGAAGTACGGTAAGTTCCGAACTGAGTAAGGTAATTACTTGTAGACGGTCCGGTGTACGGATCGACAGTTGTCCAGACAAATAACGTTTGAAGCGTAATGGAAATTCCGTCATTATCATACAGCGTGGAAACCTGGTTGAAAACTCCTTGTATATAAGAGTTCACCCCCGCAAGACTATCTTTGTCTAAATAAATATCATAATCGGTTTCATAATACCAGTCTACGCAATTGACCGTTAAAGTTGTCGGATTTCCGTTTTGTTGTTGCTGGTAATCTCTTACCGGGCTGTTGGTATTTGTACCACATACAAATGTAAACGGAGGTACAAGGTCCCTGTCATTATAAAACACATATTCCCGGTCGTTATTGTTAGCGAGCTTACCGAAAACAAAGTTACCATGATCGTTTGCTACCATACCCATGATCTCTTCATTCGTAAAAGAAAACGCTGCTACAGAATTGATATCACTTTCCATTCTGCCGCGGTAATGTACAATTGTGTTCAGCTCATTATAACGGCCTCCATCACTGGTAAGCAGCGTGAATCCGTTACCTGAAATTGTCTCACGGTATAACAGTACCGAAATGGCATTGTTGTTTTTATCCGGAATGCTCACCCTGATAAATTCCGGTTTTGTTTGAAGTACTGTTGCAAGAACGGAATTGTTAACTGTAATCAGTGAGTAATTCCGGATGGTAGATTCCACGATCTCATTCTGCTGGTTTGTTGCCAGGTTGAACAATGCCGTGTTAGCGAAATTTGTTTTTTCCTGCTGTAATGCAGAAATCTGTTGGGCGACTTTCCCGGGTTCGCCCGTTTCACGGCTGTTCGCATGGAAGCTTAATGACAGCATTGCCGTCATCAGCACAAGCGTCGGCCGGATGTTTTTCCTGAAGTAATTGAATTGCATAATATTGGTTTTTGGATTTATGATGTGACAATAACAGACCCTTTCCCTTCCCGGGGGATCCTGGTTTTCTTAACTGTTCATGGGATGCCTCCTTTTTTACACATTAAGGCACCTGCACAGGCAGATGCTTTTAACGTGAATACGGTGATGGGTGGCCAATCAGGAGGTCTGCAGGTTCAAATATATTGATTGGGTGCAACAAAAGGAGGAATTGATTATCAATAATTTATAACTCTCTGAAAATCAAATATAAAATTTTTGAAAAGTTTTGATTTTTGCCATTCACCCAATAAATTGAACTGTTCGCCACTACTTTTTGATGTTTTACCCAATCAGAAGTTGAGTTAGGACGGAGTCTGTATTCGCCGTTGTACATTGTTTCCGCGACGCCAATAAAAGTCCCTTCAGTTTGCCGGGTCGAGTCTATTTAACACGGAGGCACAGAGGTACAAAGTTTCACGGAGGCCTCCGTGAAACTTTGTACCTCTGTGCCTCCGTGGTTTTTTCCGCGAACGACAATTCAGTAAGTAAATGACAATTACTTATTACATTTCTCCAGCAACTTTTCGCACCGCTCTTTTCCCCACATTGGCATTAATTCGTTTGCAGGAGTAAAACCATTATATAACGCAAGCGCTTTTTCCAGTAGTGGCTTTGCATTATTCTCTCCGCCACCAAAAAATGCAGGAGTAAACAAAGTATTCTGACCGTGCACAAACCAGGGGCGTGGATTAGATGGGTTCATTGCTTTCGCTCTTTCAAGCAACTCCAATGCGGCTACTGTTTGTGAAGGAGCACGCCGCATGGCATCGTTTGAAATATACATCAGCTGAAGATATCCTTCCATGGCATAAATTTCACTCTCATCCGGATTCAGTTGTTTTGCATGGTGAATAAATTCAATTCCTTTTTGATAATATGCATCCTTCGCATCGGATTTTTCCTGCTGGAATCCGCTCTTCAATGAACTGTATGCAGCATAATAAAGCGGCAACCAATCCTTCGGATATAATGCCGACAATCGTTCGAAGTACCCCTGTGCTTCCATGGCAGCATCAGGTGTAGATGCGGCTTGCAGCATTTCAATACCTTTCAGCATCTGGCTCTGATACTGATCTGCGTAAGTGGTGACAATCCCTGAAAGGATGAAGCAGGTAATTAACATTAATTTTTTCATGATGGTTATTTTTTAGTTGTTAGTTATTGAGTTGTTGGGTTGTTGAGTTGAATCGTTTATGGTTATTTATTAATTTATGCAAATTGGGTTTAGAGGTCGGGTTCTCTTCCGTTAATGGTCAGGAATATTCCCAGGAAAATGTTTCGCGGGGCGGCAGGGGTTACGGCGGTTCTCGAACTTCCATCGGGAGAATACCGGTAACCATAAACGTTTTTAATTCCGAATACATTCTCCAGCGAAAAATGAACTATTGCCGGCATTTTCCCTACATGTGTGAGGTAGCTGGCATTGATGCTGAAGTTGTGATAATCATTAGTTCGGTCGGAAAGGAATTTTTCGGAATTGGGATTGTAATATGTTTTGCCACTGGCATAAGTATATGTAACTCCTATGCTGGTGCTCCACTTTACATTAAAATATTTTCCTACTGCATTGGCAATAACATTTGCCACAAAAGGCGGTGTTGCACTCACCGGGTAATCGCGATACTTTCTTTCACTTTTGATCAATGAAAAAGTGCCCCATAAATCGGCATGTTTAATTGTTTGATTGTCCCGGTAAAAAATATCAATCCCGCGGGCATATCCATAACCGTTATTGTTAACTGCTTCGCTGATCAGAACCAGGTTATCATATTTCTTATAGTAAACTTCCGACCGGAATACCCGTTTGTTTTTACGGAACTGGTAAGTCAGAACCAGGTGCGAAGCTTTTTCAAAATCCAGGTTTGATTCATCGAAGAGGTATTCCTGTGATGGAAGTTGAGAATAAACACCGGTTCCGGCCGATAATTCATTTGCATCATTCAACAAATAACCAAGAGCGACCCGTGGAGAGAGATTGCTCTTTTCAATTCCATGAGCATATTCGAACCGGATTCCAGGCCGGAAAACCAGTTTCCGTGTTGCATATAGCTGTGCTTCCGTAAATACTGCAGCAAGTGGCTGTTGTTGATCGTGCCCGCGGTGATTAAGTGATTCAAAAATAAAATTGTAAAAGTATTCCGCTCCTGTTGTGATTTCCGAAAGCTTCCCCACATAACGGGTAGCAACGAAACGACCATGAAAAGAACGGTCTTTCTGAATAATGCTGTCGGTTCCAATATTGATATCATCTTTATCATTACCAAAACCTGCACCGCCTGTAATTTTCCATTTACTTTTGATAAATTGTGATATAGTTGCATTCAGGTAAAGGCTTTTACCCCTGATATCGTATTGTGAATCTTTTGTTGCGTCATTTAGTGCATAGCTCATCAAACCAGTATGAGATTGTTCATAGGAACCATAAATTTTGATGATGCCATTCTCACCAGTCTTATGTTTGTAAAAAATATTTCCCTGTGCAGCTTCGGGAGCATGTGTCCAGTCGGTATTTTGCTTTATGAGATTATAAACCGGTTCGAGATTATAATACGATCCGTTAACTTCCAGCGAGCTGTTTTTAAATAGTTGTGTATGTCCGGCATCCAATCCCACCGACATAATTCCTACCGATGAATGTGATTCCGTGGCCAGATCCTTACTTTCCAATTGTACAACCGATGAAAGCGCATTGCCATGAATGGCAGAAAATGCACCGGTGCTGAACGATGTGCCTTTGAACATGAAAGGTGAAAATCTACCGCGTTGTGAAATATCAGGCAATTCAGAAGTGAACGGTTTGTTGACTAGGATACCATTGAAAAATGTTTTGGATTCAGAAACATCCCCGCCACGAACCACCATTCCGCTTTCCTCCATGGAAGGCACCACACCTGGTAATGTCCGCAGCGCACCAAATACATCAGCGGTTGCTCCGGCAGTTGTAACTATATCGATAGTGTTCAGCACAGCTGTTTTGCTAACATCACCGGCTTCGAAGTTGCCAGCAGAAATCACAACAGTATTCAGTTCGGTAGCAGTTTCCTGCATGATTATTTTTACCGATACGGGTTGGTTGTTCAGAATAACAGGCAAAATTTTCGTTTCCATCCCGATCATACTTGCAACCAGTTGTTTTTCTCCGGATGTGTTTGTGACAAAAGAAAATTTACCAGTAGAATCGCTGGTACTGCCATCCACCGTTCCCTGGATATAAATATTCACACCAGGAATACCCGTTCCACCTACCGAAACATTTCCTGAAACTGTTGCCTGTGAAAAGCTGATCGATGGTAACAACGTAAATAAAGTGAGAATGTATTTTACCGCGTGTTGCATGTTGTTGCTAATGATGCGGTAAAGATGTACCCGTTTTATAAAAAGCACTTCACATTTCCGACAAACGGCACAATTGGGCCGATGGAGGTAGTACTGGGTACGGATTACACCTGCCCGACGGCATGCGGGGATTCCGGTCACAACGGAATCGGATGTACAGATTACAGATTCTTTGTATCGATAGATCAGATATGAGGATTATGATTTCCTACACATTTACATTGTGCAAATATGATGCGATCCCTCACTTCGCCCAGAAGTTGACCTGCGGTCACTTCTGAGCTTCGTTCGGGATGACGGCCTGGACTATGCGAAATGCGGGCGGGGGATGCGGCAACGTCAACACCAGGGAAAAAATTGATAATATCCGCATCCCCCGCCCGCCCTATCCCTACAATGCTTTGTCATCCCGAGTAGAGCCCTTGAAGCTAAGCGAAAGCGCATGCTTCAAGGGCGGAGCGAGGGATCGCA
>JANWID010000074.1 GCA_025450095.1 Bacteroidia bacterium
CGCTGCTTTAAATGGTTTTTGGTATCCCTCGGGATAATATCCTTCCGCATAGGTACGCCACGAAGTATAGCATCCGGTTGAACCCGGTTCCTTGCAGGGTTGCAGAATTGCAAACGCGGTATCATAAACATCCATTCCCACCAGGTACGCAGCAATGAAATTTTTGCTGAGTACCGTATCGTGATCCAAAAAATCCTGTATCAGACGGATTGCATGAGTAGTACCCTGGCTATGGGAGGCAATGATAAACGGCCTGTCATTATTGTAATACTTCAGGTAATATTCAAAAGCACTTTTCACATCTGCGTAAGCTGTATCGAATGCCTGGCGTGCTGTTGTTTTTTCCTGAGTATAATAGGAATAAATATATGCCTGGCGGTAGCGGGGAGCATAAATCCGGCAGCAGCCGTTAAAAACGCTTGCCTGGTATAATATACTGCCCTGATCCGTTTTCTCATTTAATAGTTTGTCATCAACATCAGCGTTCCATCCCTTACTCAATTCGGTGTGTTCCGTAAAGGAAGTTGGATGAATAAAAAACACATCAGCCCGTGCTGTTTGTTGCATATCAGAGAATCCTGGTGCAGACGGATACCGGTCGGCGTTATCCTTTTTACCGGGAAGCGCTGCCCAGTTATTACTATTTGAATAATCGGGTGGCGGCGGCGGAAGCGTATATGGAACCGTCAAAACAGCCGGCGTAAAACTGCTGGTACAGCTTTGAAATAATACCGCAAACATCAGGAACAAATAACTTAACTTCATTTTCACAGTGCTTCAAATATAATTTCTTTTTTACGAAAATGTTAATTGTACCAGACTAACTGTTGCCCCGACGCGCACAAATGCGATCGGGAGCCGGCTGCCAACTGCCGGCTGCTAACTGCCGGCTGCCAACTGCCGGCTGCTGACTGTTGGCTGCCGACTGAAGTTGCACCTTTCACTTCCCTTTTCTATTTTTGAATGCTATGAAAAAGATCATTGTCGCTATAGTTATTCTTTGTTGCTCCGCAGTTCTCAAGGCACAACAGCCTGATCCTGTACATGGACTGGTTAAATGGATGTCGCTGGAAGAAGCCATGAAACAACACAGTAAAGTTCAGAAACCGATCCTGCTTGATTTTTATACTGATTGGTGCGGATGGTGTAAGCATATGATGAAAACAACCTATTCGCAGGCTGATCTTGCTGATTACGTTAACACTTACTTCTACCCGGTAAAGTTCAACGCGGAAGGACAGGACACTATTACCTTTCTCGGAAAAGTTTATAAGCCAACAGGGACTGCACCGCGATCTCCTCACGAGTTTGCCATACAGATGTTGCAAGGATCATTATCATATCCTACTACTTTATTCCTGAATGGATTTGATGCTACCAAGAATGAATTTACCCTGAACATGCGCGCAGCTGGATTCCTGGAACGGAATAAAATTGAACCCATGCTGGTTTTTACGGTAGAAAATGTTTTCAGGAATGCTTCATTTGATGATTTTAATATCCAGTTTGAACGGGCATTCCGGGATTCTACCCTGGAAAAAGAACTTGAGAAGATTTCGTGGAAAACTCCTGCTGATTTTTTCAATAAACCTGCTTCCGGTAAAAAGAAGTCTCTTGTTTTTATTCATACCGGCTGGTGTAATTCCTGCCGCGTAATGCAACGGACTTCGTTTATTGATTCCCTGGTATTCTCATATATCGATTCCACTTATACGTTGATCGATTTCAATCCTGAAATAAAAGATTCATTACAATACCAGGGGAAAATCTATACCAACCCAGGACTTCCGCAAATGCCATTTCACGAGCTTACAAAAATACTTTGCAGAAACAATATGGTGATCCCAACTATGGCAATACTTGATGAAAACAATAATTTACTCGACGCGATACCGTTTTATCTTCCACCGGCTATTCTGAAAAAAATACTCTACTATTACGGAGAGGACATCTTTAAATCCAAAACATGGCCTGATTACCTGCAGACTATGAAATAAAAAATGCCGTCACAGTTCGGCTCTGTCTACAGTGACGTAATTCGACTATTCAATCCTCAAAAAAGATCTCTTCGTTCTCCTTCGTCCCTGCGTTTCCTTTGTTGTTTTTTTTACAACCAAGGAACATAGTAAACCAAGTTTAACAAAGAGTTCTTCGAAAATTATAAACTACCTTCAAACATTTTTATTCCATAATGCTTACCCGTGAATAAAATATTTGATCCGGACTCCTGAATTGCATATGGTATAAACCTGGTGGAAAATTCTGCAGGTTTAATTCCCTGTCACGGAAATTTTTATCAAGCATCACCAACTGTCCGCTCGCATTGTAAATTTCCATTACAACTGGTTCGGTAATTCCGTCAATATGTATTAGTCCTGATGAAGGATTCGGATATAGCAATACTTCTTCTTCCGGCAATTCATCAACACTCAAATAAAGCAACGGATTGATTTTTCCAAGGCAGAAATTAAAAGTATTGGTAGTGAATACTTCAATACTATCGAACGTTGCAGTGTCCCTGAATGACCCTGTGAAGTAACAGGTTCCTCCTGGTGTAACGGCCAGTGCATGAATGTAATTATTGGAAAAACCCCCGCCCAGCTTTTCCCATAACACAACGCCGGAAGAATCGATGCACACAACAGCCATTTTCCTGTCCATGGGTGAAGGTGTGGTCAGTGTAAATCCACCGCCCCAGTCGACATTGCCCTGGTGGATTCCGGCAAGATAAAATTTGCCGGATGTGTCAGCGGCAGTAATAAGATTTGTACCGGGTGTAAAAGAGCCATACGGTCCTATCCCGAATGCCGGCTGTTGCATTCCCCACGCCACCGTGCCGGATGTATCCATCTTAAATGCGAAAAAATCTTCAAAAAGGTAAGGGTGAATAAAAGACGTCCCATTGAAAGAAGTGGTATCATACCGGAGTCCCGCAAAAAAAACATTTCCCGAAGCATCCGATGAGATCATTGGCCTCTGGAATGTAATATCATATCCGAAATGAGCCCAGACTCCATTTCCCAGTGGATCGTAACGGGAAATGAACATGCTGTATTGATACGGACAATTGAATGTGTCGGCATCCATTATAAAATCACCGGTTGTGGCCGCACCTGAAATGAACATACCACCCCACGGATCAAAACATACATTGCCTATACGTTTTGCATTAGAGATGGTGTGAATAGTAACATCGTTCCCTGAATTGTCAAGCTGAACAATCTTTGCAATGAAATAATCCGTCATTGCATACCAGCATTTACCCGAAGGATCAATAGCCAGCGCTTCGATACCTTCATACATTTGCCAGTTAACGGTAACATTTTTCTTCCACAATAAATTCCCCTGACCGTCCAATTTCAAGATAAAAGTGTTTTGTGCAACAAACGATTGAATATACATCAGTGAATCTGTACCATTGATATGGAGTGTTTCCTGAAAAATTCCGGCAACATAAATATTGCCCTGATTATCGGTAATTATCCGCTGCACCATGGCACTGTCACCTATTACATTCGACCAAATCACATTTCCTAAAGAATCGCGGCCTTCGATGAAATTGGTTGCCAACACATCCTGGCCGTAAAGCATCGTATAGTCGATAAACCTGGAATGAATAACCTGCCCGGTGACAGCATTATAGCAAACCGGGAATTCAGGGTACTCTGGGTTCATCCCATAACTTGCCAGTGCACTTTGGATCCATTCAAAACCCTGTGACTGAGTCTTGCTTGTAGACGAAACTAAGGCAATTAAAATAATTATAATTCTGATTTTCATGTTCTTATGAATAATTATGGCGAGTAATAAAATTACAAAATAAGGGTAAATAAAAGACTGAAATAAACCTGCAAACGTTGCTTAAAAATATTTATTAACCAGGTGTTCTTTTGACATATTAAATCCGTCTTCTGAAAGAAGATTTGCCAGATACCCGCCATTTGACTAATTTCATAATCCGGAAACCTAATACTCCCTGAAATGAAAAAATACATTTACCGCCTGATCGTTGCTTGTTGCTTTTTGAACATTCATGTCAATGCTACCTGTCCGCCAGGAAACACGGAGTATGTTATTGTGATTGTTCCTGATCAATGGAATTATGAAACTTCGTGGCAGCTTACTACCAACACAGGTACCGTTCTGGCTTCGGGACTGGATTCGGGTGCCACCGTTTGTGTTCCAACAGGAACCTGTGTGATGTTTTCGATTTATGATTCGTTTGGTGATGGAATTTATGCGCCAGGTGGTTATTGGGTTTATGCCGATAGCGTTCTGATGGCAACCGGATATGCATTCGGGTATGGTGAAACCGTTCCGCTTTCGTGTCCTCCGGGAATGTATTGTTCCGGCGCTTTGCCACTAACACCCGGAGCATATGCCGCACCGTATGATAATACCTATTATGAATTCGTATGTACCCTTACCGGGACATATAATATTAACACGTGTGGTCTGAATACCTGTGATACCAAAATCTGGGTGTACAGTTCCTGCTCTGGTAATGTCATTGACGAAGGAGCAGTAGGAACTTATGCATACAACAACGATGCATCGTGCGGAACCCAGGCAAATATGGATGTTATTTTCGTTGCGGGTCAGACTTATTACATCCGAATTGGCGATAACAATGACGACTGCCCGGGAATCGAAAACTTTTTATTCACCTATGTTGGTCCCGTGCAGGGATGCACCGATCCCACTGCCTGTAATTATAATGCGATGGCAACAGTGGATGATGGCAGCTGTATTTATTTTCCGAATCCAAATTGTGCAGGTCCTGATTTGAAATTCGATTCACTTGCTTTTGTAAGTAGTCTCATGATGATGACCATCACTGCAAGCAATTGTGATGTGGATGAAGGTTGTGTTACTGGTTACGGTACTCGTTATGTAATTGCGTTCACTTCTAAAATCGACAATATTGGTCCTTTGGATTATTGGATCGGAAACCCTGCATCACAACCTACAATGTTCAATACAGTAAATTGTCACGGCCATGCGCATTACGAAGGATATGGCGATTACCGTTTGTATGATGTGAACGGTAATCTCATTCCCGTTGGTCACAAAAATGGTTTTTGTGTAATTGACCTGTGTGGCTTTGGACAATATACTTGTGGCAATATGGGTATTTCAGCAGGATGTTACGATGCTTACGGTGCCGGAACACAATGTCAGTGGGTTGATATTACCGATGTACCTGACGGTCAATACCGGTTGGCGATCATTGTGAATTCACATCACCTGCCCGATGCGCTTAACCATTATGAAATTAATCATACCAACAATGCTGTACAGGTTTGCATAAATATTACCACAAATGGATCCGGTGTTCCTTCATTTACTATACTCCCGAACTGCACACCTTTTGTTGATTGCATGGGAATTCCCGGTGGTGCCGCAGTTCCCGATTGCAATGGCATTTGCGGAGGACCGGGTATATTTGGAAATATCAATGGTGATCTGGTGCTCGATTCACTCGATGTTATGGAATACACTAATCTTCTTGAAGATAATACCGCAACCGCATCAACATGCAACGATCTGAATGGCGACAGCATGCTTACTGTTTATGATGCCGCGCTCGCCATGTGGTGCAATCATACTCCGCACCATCCGCACCCCGCAGGAAGTAATTTCAATGATTGTAATTTCCCTCATAATATTTTCAATCCGAATGATACTGCTGGATTAGCCATATCAAATGTGAATTTCAGTGCCGGCTATATGGATATTGATTTATTCTGCACCGACGCCGACATTAAGGCATACCAGTTCAGTGTTAGCGGTGTAACGGTTTCGAATGTTGTGAGCCTTGCCGACCCGGTGGAATTCCCGGTTGATGTGAGGATCGTGGGAACAACCAATGAAGTGTTCGCTATTTCGCAACAGGATTCGGCTCTCGCACGAGCCAATGTTCCCCAACAACTTTGCAGGATTTATTTTTCTGCCATTACGGACACCGTTATATGCATTCAGCAGATCCGTGAAATAATTAACCAGGATATCGAGAGAACTTATAATTATATTTATGGTAACTGCTGGTCCACCGGAGTATCATTGCCGGAAGTGCCGGGAAATTTCCCTGTTGCTATAATCCCCAATCCTGCAACCAACCAGGCATATATTCAGTTGCCTCATGGAATAACAGCTGACAAAGTTGAAGTTATTGACATGACAGGACGTGTTATCGACATTCCGGTTATATCGAAAGGTAACTCAAATGAAATTAATGTTGCTTCTTTCAGCGATGGAATTTATTTGGTAAGAATTACATCGGGAGAGTTGGTTGGATATACCAGGTTTTCAAAAAACTGATTCTGGAGTTTCCGATTAAATATTTTATTTAACTTTTTTAAACTTTATTTAATGACAAAAAACCCGGGAATGTTTACCAGTCTCATGAGATTGGTAATGATAACTGTTTTGTTGTTTTCCGCATGCAGGAAGGATGATGACAACAATTCTCCTCAACCTTCCTACAGTTCCACAATTAAAACCAGTGTTACCGGGAAAGTTACTGATGACAACGGGATTGTTTTAAGTAATGTTACTATTAAGATGGGTAGCATCACAACTGTCACAGATGTAAACGGTTATTTCCTTTTCGTGAATGCTAATGTTCCCAAGGACCGAATAGTATTAGCAGCAAATAAATCTGGTTATTTTGATTGCATTAAAGCAAAAAAGACACAGAGCGGCGTAACGAATTATATCAATCTTACAATGCAGGATCTTTCAACTCCAGGAAATGTTAACAGCACAACAGGTGGTGTGTTGAATATTACCGGAGGTGCACAGGTAACTTTTCCGGTTAATTCGTTTGTTGATGCAAACGGACAACTATACACAGGAACTGCTATTATTTATACGCGTCACTTTAGTCCAGGGCAGGATAATTTTGAAGAACTGGTACCGGGAGGTGATCTTACTGGAATCAATACTTCAAATGAAACTCAAACGCTTGTTTCATTAGGCATGATCGAAGTAAAAATGTATGATAATACCGGGTTGAATGAATTAGAAATTGCTCCGGGAAAAACTGCCGAACTAAAATTTCCGATTGATCCTTCTCAGACTGCTTTAGCTCAAAATACTATTCCATTATGGTATCTTGATGAAGCTGCCGGGATTTGGCATGAAGAAGGCCAGGCTACAAAATCCGGTAATCTTTACATAGGAACAGTCAGTCATTTCTCAACCTGGAACTGCGATTACAGCGGTCCACGTTGCGATATCCAGGGTACTGTTGTGGATTGCAATAACATTCCAATGGCAAATATGGTGGTAACAATAAATGGCTTCACTACAGTTACTACGAATAATTCGGGATCATTTACAACCTGGGTACCGGTTGGTTATTTAATCCAATGCCAGGTCTTACAGGCAAATAATCCTGTTATTCCCAATAATAGCCCGATTCAGAGCATAACAGCAATGGCGGGAGTCAATATTATTCCGACTTTAATTGTTCCTTGCGCTACCAGGATTACAGGATCAATTATGACTTGTGATGGAAATGCTCTGAGTCCCGGATTCGTAATAATTACCTGGTCAGGCGGAAGCATGGCTCATTATAGTAGTACAGGAAATTATGATATCAGTGCCCCTGTAAACACAAATGTATTAGTTACCGCAACTTATTCCGGATATTCAGGAAATCTAACCGTTCAAACCGGTGCTATTGGAATTACTACAAATGTTCCCAATATCAATTTATGCAGTATAGCTTCGACCGGGAATAAATTTACAATAACCGATAATGGGATTTCAACAAGCTATGCATTAAATAATATTACAACTGAATGGGCCCATTTCAATGATTATGATTCGGATGGTTTAATTGATGAAGTTGAAATTTATGTTGAGGGAACAGTAATTCCTGGAAATATCCCATGTAATATATTTATTTATAGTGATGATTATCACAGTAACATGACATATGATTTATTGTATAACCTGTCAAATGTGGTTGATATTGAATTGGGGTCAAATTTATACACTAATCAAGATGACGGCGTTAGTTTCACAAATAATGAAATACAATTTTATGATTATGGAATCCCGGGAAATCAAACCTATGGTATTTTCGAGTTTGATTGCATAAGTGATACATATGTTACGATGGGTGAGTTTAGTGCCACCTATGAATTTTGATTAAGGCTAAGGTAAATTATTTATTATCAGCCATATTAGTAGTTTTTCGCTGAAAAATTTGCCGGTATCTTTCTCTTAAGGAGTGATAACTAATTTCCTCAACAAAGGGAATGTTACCTTTGTACTCCATTTTGGAGGAACATGCAAAAAATACTGAATTATATTGATGGCCGGTTAAAGGAACCGATCAGTAAAAGTTATTTTGATAACATCAATCCCGCAACCGGGAAAGCGTATAGCCAGATACCGGATTCCGATGAACGGGATGTGAACGAAGCGGTTGCTGCTGCAACAAAAGCGTTTCCCGAATGGAGTGAAACACCTGCTGCAAAAAGGTCGGCAATCTTGGTAAAAATTTCGCAGCTGATCGATCAGAACCTGGAAAAATTCGCGCTTGCTGAATCGATTGACAATGGTAAACCGGTGTGGCTTGCCAGGCAGGTTGATATTCCCCGCGCTTCAAAAAACTTTCATTTTTATGGTACCGGAATTTTGCATAACCAAACGGGTGCACACCCGATGGAGCAAACTGCCATCAATTATACGCTCCGGCATCCGATCGGTGTGGCAGGCTGCATTTCACCCTGGAATCTTCCACTCTATTTATTTTCATGGAAAATAGCTCCTGCGCTTGCGTCAGGTAATTGTGTGGTAGCAAAGCCTTCTGAAATAACTCCCATGACAGCGTATATGCTTTCGGAGTTATGTATGGAAGCAGGGCTGCCTCCCGGAGTATTGAACATAGTTCATGGAACCGGTCCGAAAGTAGGTGGTGCAATTTCCGCGCATCCGGGAATACCGGTAATTTCGTTTACCGGTGGTACAAAAACTGGTGCTGAAATTTCAAGAGTGGCAGCACCCATGTTTAAAAAATTATCATTGGAGCTCGGTGGTAAAAACCCGAACATTATTTTCGCTGATTGTGATTTTGATAACGCGGTAAAAACATCTGTCAACTCTTCGTTCTCCAACCAGGGTGAAATCTGCCTGTGCGGATCAAGGATTTTTGTAGAGCGCTCCATGTATGATAAATTTAAAAATGCTTTTGTCGAAAAAGTAAAAGCATTGAAAACAGGTGATCCGCGTTCGGATGATACAAAAGTGGGTGCTATTGTTTCGAAAGGACACATGGAAAAAATTCTTTCATACATTCAACTGGCGCAGGAAGAAGGAGGCAAAATTATTTTAGGTGGGAAACAACTGCAACAGCCCGGTGAACTTTCCGGCGGATACTACATCGAACCTACCATCATCGAAAATCTGCCATATGATTGTCGCACCAACCAGGAAGAAATATTTGGTCCTGTTGTTACACTGGCTCCATTCGATACTGAAGAAGAAGTTTTGAAATATGCTAACAGCACGCAATACGGACTTGCTGCAACGGTATGGACACAGAACCTGAACCGCGCACATCATGTCGCAGCTAAGCTCCATAGTGGAATCATCTGGGTCAACTGCTGGCTGTTGCGCGATCTGCGTACTCCTTTTGGTGGAATGAAAAATTCAGGAATTGGTCGTGAAGGTGGATTTGAAGCCCTGAACTTTTTTACGGAAGAGAAAAATGTGTGTATTTCTCTGAAATAATCCTGTAAGGGTTGGTTTTTAGTTATTTTAATTAAATTTACTAAAACCCAAGGTCATGGTTCGGCTCCGCTCACCATGACCTTTGATCTCATCAAATATATCTGCATTTGAAAACAGTAAATATTACTGCAATATTGTTCCTGTTATCACAAAATGTTCTTACAGGACAGACATCGCTGAACTCCGGGATTGGAAATAATCCTGTAATAAATTCCCAATCATCTGCATTCGTATGCGATACCATATTTTCGTTTCCCGCCGTCGATATGTGGCCTACTGGAATTGCATTTGACGGAACTCATTTGTACAGCAGCGGGAATCTGAATCATTTTATTTATAAACATGACCTCACGGGTACACTGGTCGATTCCATCCCTAACCCTTTTAACCAGGGTAATAACCAGGTGGGTGGCGATATGGATTTCGACGGAACCAATCTCCTGCTGTTAGCAGAACAAAGCGATACATTGTATAAGATTGATCCTTCCACAGGTAATGTTGTCAATAGTTTTATTGTAGCACCTTGTAATCTTGATTGCTACGGTGTTGCCTTCGACGGCACAAATATCTGGGTGCTTGATTATGCTCCTCACACGCTCTATAAATTGGATGCAAATTCCGGAGCAGTTTTGAATACCCTGGTTATGCCACCAACAAGTTATATCCTGCCTATTGAATTCATCAATGGGCACCTTTACGGATTGGGAATTTTCCCGGGACAGATCTATGAAATCGATACAGCAACCGGGGGCGTTAATTTAATAGCACCCTGGTGTCTTGGTTATTCAATTGGATTTTGCAAGGCTGGCAACAATATTTGGGGATGCAGCTCCCAGATTTCAACAGGTGGCACCCAGCGTATTTATAAGTTTGAAGCGACGCCCCTGAGTGTTGAAACAAATTCTACATCTATAAATGCAGTTGTATATCCGAATCCTTCATCGGGTCTCATCAATATTTCAACCGGTCGGATCATACAATCAGGCGTTGCTGAATTGTATGATACCCCTGGAAAACTGATCCTGAAACAAAAAATCAGTAATGAATCCGAAATAAAACTGGAGCTCCATGATGCGGAACCCGGGGTCTACTTTATCAGAATTGTTGACGGGGATTCGCATTATTTTAATAAAATAATAATCAGCCAGGGCCAGTAAAACCTGGTTCTTCCTTTTCTTAAATGCAGTCATCGGTCTTAATGGGGGTTTTGAAGCCCTGAATTTTTACACCGAAGAAAAAAATGTCTGCATTTCCCTGAAATAGCTGATTTCAGGGTTCTTAACGATCTCCACGAAGCACTTTTTACTGCGGCCGGAATTCGTAATTTTGCGTAAAATATTACCCGTTAGAATTTAATCCAATTAAAATCATGGCTACAGCAACTCCGGCAACCGATAAAGATTTTGGAATCGCAGAAGTACTCCGGCGACTCAATATTAAAGATGTCAACAACGGTGCGCACATCGGTACCACCTGGCTGCAAACCGAAGGTGAGTTGATTGAATCATATTCTCCGGCTGATGGAAAGCTGATTGGAAAAATAAAACAGGCAACTGCTGCCGATTATGAAAAAGTAATTGTAGCAGCCGGTGCGGCATTTGAACAGTGGCGTTTGATACCAGCACCACAACGGGGTGAAGTCGTGCGACAAATCGGTAACGCACTTCGTGAACATAAAGAAGATCTTGGCAAACTTGTCTCTTACGAGATGGGAAAAATTTACCAGGAAGGTCTCGGTGAAGTACAGGAGATGATTGATATCTGCGATTTCGCTGTAGGACTTTCACGACAGCTGCACGGCTTTACCATGCACAGCGAAAGGCCTCGCCATCGCATGTACGAACAATATCATCCGTTGGGAATTGTGGGAGTGATCAGTGCTTTCAATTTCCCGGTTGCAGTGTGGTCGTGGAATGCGATGCTGGCTCTTGTATGTGGTGATAGTGTTGTTTGGAAACCATCCTCGAAAGTGATGCTCTGTGCCGTTGCAGTTCATAACATCATTTCAGATGTACTGAAAAAAAATAAAGTACCCGAAGGAACCGTTTGCCTGGTTGCCGGTAATTCAAAAAATGTAGGTGATAATTTTCTTGGTGATAAAAGAGTACCGTTGATTTCCGCTACGGGTTCTACCGCTGTGGGTAAACGTGTTGGCAGGATTGTAGGCGAACGACTCGGAAGAAGTTTACTCGAGCTTGGAGGGAACAATGCCATCATTATCACTCCCGATGCCGACCAGGAAATGGCCTTGCGGGCTGTATTGTTTGGCGCCGTAGGTACCTGCGGACAACGTTGTACCAGCACCCGCCGGTTGATCATCCAGGATGGTATCTATGATAAATTCAAAGAAAAGTTGTTAAATGCTTACGAGCATGTTCGTATCGGCAATCCGCTCGATCCTTCAACACTCGTTGGACCGCTCATCGATAAAGGCGCAGTAAATGATTTCTCATCGGCGATTGAAAAAGTCAAGAGTGAAGGTGGAAAAATAATTTATGGCGGAGAAAAATTATCAGGCGAAGGTTTTGAATCGGGATGTTATGTAACACCCTGTATCGCGGAAGTGGAAAATCATTTTTCCATTGTACAGCACGAAACTTTTGCTCCAGTACTTTACCTCATCCGGTATAAAAATATTGAAGAAGCTATTGCGCTGCAGAATAATGTTCCACAGGGATTATCTTCTTCCATCTTCAGCAACAACATGCGTGAAACTGAATTATTCCTGGCGCAGGATGGTTCCGATTGCGGAATTGCGAATGTGAATATTGGTACATCAGGTGCAGAGATCGGTGGCGCATTCGGTGGTGAAAAAGAAACCGGAGGTGGCCGCGAATCCGGATCAGATGCATGGAAAGTTTATATGCGCCGTCAAACCAATACCATTAACTATGGGAAAGAATTGCCGCTCGCTCAGGGAATTATTTTTGGATAATTGGATTGATTATGATTTAGGGGATCTATTATGATGGATAAATTATGATTTGTTTTTTGTATATTTGGAGTTACTTTTTCATATTTTAACTTTTTAAATCACTTTTCACATGAACACATCAAATCACATTTATTCGGAATTGACTGAAAAATTAATCGGTTTCTTTTACAAAGTCTACAATAAACTAGGATATGGATTTAAAGAAAAAGTCTACGAAAGGGCTTTTCTTATTGAACTTGAGCGTGAAAAATTAAATTTTGCGGCCCAAAAAGTTTTTAAAGTATATTATGATGGAATAGAAGTTGGAAAATATACACCAGATCTTTTGGTAGAAGATGCAATCGTAATTGAACATAAAGCAGCAATAACTATAGTTCCAGGCCACGAAGAACAACTAAGAAACAGCTTACGTGCAACTGACCTCGAAGTAGGGTTGTTATTTAATTATGGATTAACTCCTCAGTTTAAGAGAAAAGTCTTCGCAAATGAATCCAAAAAGCATATTAATTCTCCAAATAAATCATAATATATTATCATAATAGATCATAACAATCATAATTAATGATTATTGATATACATACTCATATACTCCCAAAAAATCTTCCGGACTACTCCAAAAAATTCGGGTACGGTGATTTCATTCATTTAGATCATCACAAGCCCTGCTGTGCCCGGATGATGATCGGTGACCGGTTTTTCAGAGAAGTGGAACAAAACTGCTGGGACGCCGATACACGTATTAAAGAATGCGATCAGCATGGAGTTCATGTTCAGGTTTTATCTACCATTCCGGTGTTGTTCAGTTACTGGGCAAAGCCAAAAGACGGATTGGAAGTATCAATGATGTTGAATGATCATATCGCCGATATTGTGCACCGCTACCCAAAACGTTTCGCCGGACTGGGCACCATTCCACTTCAGGATCCCGATCTTGCCATACAGGAATTACAGCGCTGCATGAAAATCGGTATGCGTGGCGTTCAGATCGGAAGTCATGTGAATAACTGGAACCTGAACGCACCGGAACTGTTTCCATTTTTTAAAGCAGCATCCGATCTCGGTGCAGCCATCTTCGTGCATCCGTGGGACATGATGGGCCAAGATCGCATGCCCAAAGACTGGTTGCCATGGCTGGTAGGAATGCCTGCTGAAACTTCTTTGGCCATTTGCTCCATGATCTTTGGTGGAGTGTTCGAAAGATTGCCTGATCTTCGTGTTGCGTTTGCACATGGCGGAGGATCTTTCCCTTCAACCATCGGCCGCATCGAGCATGGATTTGAATGCCGGCCCGATCTTGTTGCTGTAGATAATAAAGTGAATCCGCGTAACTACCTGGGAAAATTTTATTTTGATTCCCTCGTTCATGATAAAGAAGTATTGAAATACCTGGTGAGTCTCGCAGGTGCAAATCGCGTGGCATGTGGCTCCGATTACCCATTCCCCCTGGGAGAAAATATTCCGGGATCACTGGTAAAAAGCATGGACTACGACGACAAGACCAAGGACCTGTTGCTTCATGGAGCAGCACTTGAATGGTTGGGAATGAAAAAATCTTTTTTTATATAAACTATCGCCTATATTAGTGGCTTATGCTACGACACCTTCGATTCCTGTTTCTACTTTCGGTTTTGCCTTTTTTTTCATTAGCACAGGAAACCGATTCTGTTAAGTCTTCCGGAATTGCAGTTGTAGAACTTTTCACTTCACAAGGTGACATCAATTCACCGCCTGCAGACTCATTGTTAAGTGAAATCATTAAGGATTCCAAAAAAAGAAATCAACCGGTTTAGTGCATGTCCATGCATGTGGATTTCTGGAACCGTTATGGCTGGAAAGATCCGTTCAGCTCGCTGAAGTACACGAAGCGACTGATGAATTATACTTCCGTACTGGGAATGAAAGAAACCTATCCACCATTTATGATCCTTAATGGTCGCGTGGTGCTTCCCGAAAAGGATGGTAAAAAAATTTCCGGGCTGATCAAAAATGAAGTTGAGAAAAGTTCAAAGTATCATCCTGGATTTACTTACCAGGTTTTTGATGATACACTGGATGTCTCTTATAAGTTGAATCCTTCAGGTACCGGGAAAAATTTCAGCAACCTATATGTGAATATTGCGATTGTTGAAGAAGGCCTTGTCACTGAAGTAACCAAAGGCGATAATGAAGGAAAGACCCTGAAGAATGATAATGTCACCCGTTTGTTTTTCATAGCCAATGTGGCATCTGAAAAAGGACTTATCCGTGTACCGTTGAATAAATTCAAGCCGGGATCAAACAAAACGGTTATCCTTTTTGTACAGGATAAAAAGACCCACGCAGTCCAGGGAGCAGCTGCAACACCCTTCCGGTAAAGCCTTTTTTTCTTCATATTATACTGGATTTCAATGTGATAATATACACGTATTTTTCGTATCTTTGCGCCTTAGAATCCGGAAATGAGTGATCAGATCAAACACGAATGCGGAATTGCCATTGTCCGCCTATTAAAACCCCTCTCCTTTTACAAAGAAAAATACGGCACTGCTTTTTACGGTGTGAACAAGCTGTATTTGCTTATGGAGAAACAGCACAATCGCGGGCAGGATGGAGCCGGAGTTGCCAACATTAAATTTGATGTAGAACCCGGGCAACGTTATATTAGCCGGCATCGCAGCAATGCTTCTCAACCAATCGTTGAAGTTTTTGAAAAGATCAACTCACGTTTCGCGGAAGCAGCACGTACACATCCTGAAGAAGCACAGGATCCCGAATGGCTGAAGAAACATCATCCATTCACAGGAGAATTATTCCTGGGACATCTGCGTTACGGAACATATGGAAAGAACAGCATTGAAAATTGTCATCCATTCTTAAGACAAAATAACTGGATGTCGCGCAACCTGGTGGTTGCCGGCAATTTTAATCTTACCAACGTGGATGAATTGTTCGGTCAGTTGCTTGAACTGGGACAACATCCCAAAGAAAAATCAGATACTGTTACGGTACTGGAGAAAATCGGTCATTTCCTTGATGAAGAAAATGAACTACTATTCAAAAGGTATAAGCAGGAAGGTTATGATAACGAGGAAATTTCCAGCCAGATTGCCGAAAAACTCGACATACAACGTATACTCACGCGTGCTGCGAAAAACTGGGACGGTGGTTATATTATCGCTGGAATGTTCGGTCACGGCGATGCTTTTGTAATGCGTGATCCGAATGGTATCCGCCCGGCCTGGTATTATAAAGATGATGAAGTGGTAGTAGTTGCTTCCGAGCGCCCTGCCATACAGACTGCATTCAATGTACCGGTTACAGATTTACATGAAATAAAACCGGGACACGCTCTTGTCATCCGTAAAAACGGAAAAACAGAACAACAACAATTTCGAGAACCCCTGGAACGCCGGTCATGTTCGTTTGAGCGGATTTATTTTTCGCGCGGCAGCGATGTTGATATTTATAAAGAACGCCAGGAACTAGGACATGTGGTCTGCGCTGAGATCCTCGAAGCAATTGATTACGATCTGAAAAATACGGTCTTTTCGTATGTTCCGAATACTGCGGAATCTGCTTTTTACGGAATGGTAGCTGGTATGGAGGAATATCTCCGGGATGTGAAGAAGCGCAAAATAATGAAGGCGGGTCCTTCCATAACTGAAGCTCAGCTGGAAGAAATATTATCGATCAAGCCGCGCATTGAAAAAATTGCCATCAAAGATGCCAAGCTCCGGACATTCATTACCGAAGATTCACAACGTAATGAACTAGTAGCACACGTTTATGATATTACTTACGGAACTATTCGAAGAGGGGTCGATAACCTTGTGATCATTGACGATTCCATTGTTCGGGGCACCACGCTAAAACGCAGCATCCTGCGCATGCTCGATCGCCTGGGACCTAAAAAGATTATCATTGTTTCATCAGCACCCCAGATCCGTTATCCCGATTGTTATGGCATTGATATGGCAAAGCTGGGCGATTTTGTAGCTTTCGCTGCCGCCATCGAACTCCTGGAAGAAAATAATATGGAGAATGTTATTGATGAAGTGTACCGGAAATGTCTCGAACAACAATCACTTCCTACAGCCCAGATGCAGAATTACGTAAAGGAAATTTACAAGCCTTTCACAGCAAAACAGATTTCCGAACGTATTTCCAAAATGATCCGGCCAAAAGATATACAAGCTGAAGTACAGATTATTTTCCAGAAAATTGAAGACTTGCATAAAGCCATTCCAAATCATACCGGCGACTGGTATTTTTCAGGAAATTACCCGACCCCCGGTGGTAATAAAGTCGTTTGTCGTTCTTTCATCAATTATATGAAAGGTAGTAACGAAAGAGCTTACTAGTTAAAAAAATCCATGCTTGATTTACATGGTGCATTTCTTACTTTAGATTTACATTTCATTTATGAAAAGCAGGCAATTTATTTTTAAAACCATACTCAATTATTTCCTGCAGGGGCTACTTATTACTGTGCCCATCACGGTAACGTTTGTAGTATTGATCCAGGCAATCTTCTGGATCGACAACCTGCTTCCGGTACATCTTCCCATATCCATACCGGGATATGTTGATTTCGAAATTCCCGGTATCGGTATCATCATATTATTTATAATAATTACCATATTCGGGTACTTTGCTTCTACTCTTGTCGCTAACCCGTTTTTCCACATGATGGAAAAACTGTTGGGAAAAACTCCGCTGCTGAAAGTTATTTATACTTCCATGAAAGACCTCGTGGAAGCATTCGTTGGAGAAAAGAAACGTTTTACCAAGCCGGTTCTGGTAACAGTAAGCCTGCAGCCAGCCATTCAGCGGATCGGGTTTGTTACGGAAAATGATCTGACACGACTGGGAATCGAATCCACGAAACTCGCGGTTTACCTTCCTTTTTCGTATGGCTTCAACGGACAGTTGTTAATTGTGGAATCTGCCAATATAAGGCAGCTTGATGTTTCAGGAACTGAGATGATGAAGTTCATCATTTCAGGAGGAGTCACCGACATTTAAAATATGTTCTTTCATTTATGAATCCAAATAAAATTTCCACGTTACCTGGTAAGGGTATTAATGAAACTGAAACACGCAATGCCATTCCGGGGCTTGTAAAGAAGATTGGCGAGCTGCAGCTGGCACTATATGCGGAACAGAAAAAAAGTCTGCTGGTGATCTTCCAGGGAATGGATGCCTCCGGAAAGGATGGCGCCATTAAGGACGTATTTGCAGATGTGAATCCGCTGGGAACGCGCGTTGTGAGTTTTAAAAAGCCAACCGAGCAGGAATACGTGCACGATTTTCTGTGGAGAGTGCACGCACAAATGCCTCCTTACGGGATGATTCATATTTTTAACCGCTCCCATTATGAAGATATCCTGGTTCCTTCCGTGCAGGGTTTCATTCCGGAGAAAGTGATCAAAAAGCGGTATGAGCAGATCAACGACTTTGAAAAGATGCTGGAAGAAAATGGTACTATTATCCTGAAATTTTTTCTCCATGTTTCAAAGGAAGAACAACTCGATCGCCTGACTGAAAGAATGACCAATCCCAAAAAGTTTTTTAAGCATAAAGATTCTGACTGGGAAAACACTAAGAAATGGAAGCAGTATATGAAAATATATGCATCACTTTTTAATAAATGCAATGAAGTTCCCTGGCACATAATTCCGTCCGATAAAAACTGGTATAAGGAATTCCTGGTAGCTGGCATAATACTGGAAGCGTTGAAGAAAATCAATCCGAAATACCCGGCTTTGGTGACGGAGATGAAGGTTCCGAAGAAATCTTAGATTTCCCATTTAAAAATATTTCAAAAATTAAATTATCTGACGTTTATTTAAACGCGTCAATATTTTTTTGATTTTTTTCATCCTTTTTCTTAAGTTTACTCTCATAACATCAGGAATATGAAATTAACCACTGTGATATTTTTGGTTTCCGGTTTGCCAGCCATCGCGCAAATTCCATCTTACACACTCGATTCTACCGCGTTTAACGCCATTCAACTGGATGGCGGCATTGTTGAAATGCAATTTAACGATATCAACGAAGACGGAAATGTTGATTTGCTGACTGTGGGCGACCATGGAAGTCCATTCATAAACACGAACCAGGAAGGAATTATGGTGTTTTTTGGTAATGGAACTGGCTCCGGATGGACATTATTCAAAACCGGTGATCTTGGCTACGGTGGGATCGCTGTCGGAGATATAAATAACGACCGATATAAAGATGTTGCGTATGGCATACATCATAATTATTCTTCTACCGATTTTGGAGATCAGCTCCTGGAAGCTGTTTTAGGAGACGGAACGGGGATGAACTGGATCCCATGGGATGATTCATTGGGAACTGCAGGTGAAACATATGGCATGTTCGGAACTGATTTGGGCGATGTGAACAACGATGGATTTCTTGATATATGCTCCGGTTCCTTCGGATGCTGTGCCGGAACTCATGTTTATCTCAATTTAGGCACAGGCACCTGGCAACATTCATTCGGATACATCAATGGCAATTACATGCATTATGTACAGTTTGGTGATTTGAATCATGATGGTAATCTTGATTTTGCCTGTTGTCACCAGTCCGGTGCGGTTTATTTCGGAGATGGAACCGGAAATTTTACACTGAAACATTTAAACCTTCCCACTTTAGGCACTTTTGGGTTTTATGATATTTCACTGGCAGATGTTGATAATGATGGGGACGATGATTTCGCATTTATCTATAATGATATTCCCTATGTGTACCGATGGAATAATACCACTCAACTTTGGGACAATATTTCGGCGGGCCTGAATAACGGAGGAAACTTTTCATGCATTAAGCTTGCAGATGTAAACAGCGATGGATTTATGGATGTGGTTGCCGGTGTCACCGGCGGTATAAAAATATTTGCCGGGAATGGTGGTGTTTCATGGAGCCAGGTCTATTATAGTCCCAACCCGGATTTAACATCCTGTAAAGATATTTCCATTGCTGATGTTGATCACAATGGTTTCCCTGAAATTGCTTTTTGGGCGGATCATACAACGGGTCTGTTCAGTCATATTAATAAATTGAAAATTTTAAAGAATGATTCTATTGCGACCCAGTTGAGCCTCATGCTGAACTTACCAAAAGGACATGAGTGTTTCCCTAACAATGCCGTCCGTTTCATCAGCTGGATTTCATCGGTGCCAGGGAATCACAACTCCGGAATAAAAATTGAATTTTCATCGACAGGAAATCAAGGTCCCTGGACACTTGTTGAAAATTCAGCTCCCAATAATGGTTTATATCAATGGAATGTTCCTGCCACAATTTCTTCAATGAATTGTTATTTCAGGTTAGTTGTTACCGACAGTATTACTTTTAGTACAGATACAATTTTGAATACTGTTCCTTTCAATGTGGGTACTTGCAGTGGTTTTTTTGGAATCAGCGATCATGAAACTGAATTCAAAGTATCGGTCTATCCAAATCCCTTTAATGAATCTGCGACTTTTTATGCTTCAGAAAACAATCGCAGCCAATCCATTTATCTGTTGCATATTTTTAATGAATATGGGACTAAAATTCTAAACAAACAAAACATTTTATTTCCATTTCAACTCCGGAAAAATAATATTCCACCGGGCTTTTATGTTTATGAAATTATTGACAACCACACTAAAGTCATTTCCCGCGGAAAGCTGGTTGTTAATTGAACACTAAATAACCTATTGCTGCCCGGGTCCCGACTGACACATCGGGATGCAATCCCGGGCCAAGAAATAAGAGGATCTTTGATCCGAAAAAGATCGGGATTATGAATCCTGGTAAACGGTATTTTTTTATTCCCGGCAACCTTTTGTTCGGGAATTGCATCTTACCACTATAAATTAATCTAACGGTATGAATAATTGTTTACAAATATTATTCGTAAGGATTGCCCTTGCGTTTATTTTACTCTTTCAACTCCCTGCTACTGCCGGGCACCTTCTGGGTACGGATATTAACTATACTTATGTGGGACCCAATCAGTACCTGGTAAATGTGCGGTGGTTCCGCGACTGCCAGGGACTTCCGGCTCCGCAACAATTATCAGTTTGTTACAGGTCTGCAAATGCCGGAGTCAGCGGCACTATGAATCTTACCTTCATACCTCCCGGCATTCCTCCTTATTCACCGTATCTGCCTCCATTTCAATATTGGCCACCGATGTTAACTACCTGTGACGGAGGCCCGGCAATTGGTATAGAAGAAAACTTTTACCAGGGATTAATAACTTTACCATCCGCACAAAGTGATTGGATCGTTAGTTATTCTTCATTTCCACAAAACATAGGAATCAATCAGAACTTCCTCTATGTTTCAGCGAAAATTGATAACCTTAACCTGCCAATAAATTCTTCAAGTATTTATTCAATCAGGCCCACATTTATTTACTGTATCAATCAACCGGCATGGGATAATTTCACCAGTGTTGATGTGGACGGTGATTCCCTTTCGTACCATTTGATACCTATTGAAGACAATTCCACAGCCTGTCCACATGCACCATTCATAAATCCGGTGCCTGCTTTTCCTGCTTTGCAATCCATGTCATCCACTTCGGTCACAATGGATTCAACAAACGGTTCTTTAACATTCAGTCCTTCCACGGTAGGCACTACTATGGTTGCCGTACGAGTTGATGAATACCGTTCCGGTGTGTTGATTAACAGTTCAACGATTCAACATGTGATGTACCTGGTGACAGGATGTGTAATAACAGGAATTGAAAGTATAACAGAAAATAATCTGCAAATAAATCCCAACCCGGCGAACGAAATGGTTACTTTCAAATGGGATTACAACGACACGCCATACCTGGTAGAAGCAATTGATCTGTCGGGAAAAGTTTGCAGGCTAAGATTTGATGCAAGAGAAACAGGTGAGATCTCTCTGGATATAAATGCACTTTCTCCTGGCATGTATACGCTGAGAGTTATTGGCGAAAATAAAACTGGTGTTGCGAAATTTGTAGTGACGAGTGACAGGTGAAAAACATGGATTTAATTCTGACCTATACCAAATCCGCGAAAATCCGCTAAATCCGTTAAATCCGCGTTCCTTTATTTATCATTTATCATTCATCATTCATCATTGAGTCAAAGCTGCCTCCTCATACACCACCTGCAAAACCGTTTGTCCCACCATGCCCAAAACATCGCGGTCAATCTGATCCATATTGTCAGTGACACGGTGATGGTGATCAAAAAAATCAGATTCCATTACGTTGTAATGAATGATGTCAATGCAGGGAATATTAGCAAGTTGATTTATGTAAAGATGATCATCAGTGATCGCTCCTGAATTTGTATTGATGAAATTACTTCCAAAACCCAGCTTTGCTGCGGTATTCCACACCCGCTCTACGATTCCGGAAGCAAAATAAACTGAAGTGCCTTCTTTGGGGAATACAGCTCCTTTTGCTCCTACCATATCCAGCAAAATTCCGTACCGTGCATAATATCCTGCCTTATGAGGATTTTTAGCCCAATATTGTGAACCGAGACACCAGGAGTCTTTCATCTCCGGGAAAGTGCTTTCATCGGGCTGGCCGTAATCTTCCAGGTCGAAAAAAATCAGGTCAACTCCGATACCCGGTTGTTTCATGCTCAGTTGTCGGGCGATTTCAAGCAGCACTCCCACCCCACTGCCACCGTCGTTAGCACCATCATAAGTTTTATTTTTATTGGATCCCTCATCACGATCTGCGAACGGACGTGTATCCCAGTGCGTGCACAACAATACCCGCTGTGTCATTCCGGGATTGTAGGATGCAATTATATTTTTTAAATCGTATTTGCGGTTGTCGAATGTTGTTGCAATACCCTTCTGTACGATAACCTCCGCTTTATATTCTTTCAGTTTCGCAGCAAGCCAATTGGCACAAGCAGCATGCGGTTTGGTTCCGGGAATACGTGGGCCAAACGCCACCTGCTGCTGCACAAATGCAAATGCAGAATCGGCGTTCAGTTGAGGTACGGCAATAACAGGTTTAGTCTGCTGAGTCTGCTCGTCTTTAACTTCCGGTAATTTTTGTTCCTTCCCATTACAAGCTGCCAGTAAAATAGCAAGGGTCCAGGAAACCGTTCTAAAAAATGCTTTGAAACACATATTTGCAACCGTTATGATTTCGTCCAGCTGACACCTTCCCTGGTATCTTTCAGCTCAATTCCAATTGCTGCCAGCTCGTCACGGATCTTATCGGATGTCTGGAAGTCTTTGTTATCACGGGCACGCGCACGTATCGAAATGATCAGCTGCATCAATCCTTCAATATCCTGTCCATTCACTTTACTCTCGGATTTTATTCCCAAAATAGTAAACAGGAAATCATCGAACAGCTTTTTCATTTCGGTAATACCATCCGCAGTAAGCGTTTCCGTACCGGCATGAACGGAATTAATGAGCCTGGCTGCATCAAATAGGTTGGCAATGCATATCGCGGTATTAAAATCATCATTCATTGCTGCATAGCAGGCATCTGAAATGGATTTAATATCAAATGAGTTTTTATCTCCGGGTTTTAATTGTCCGAGCGTTTCATATGCATTTAGCAAACGCTGCATTCCTTTTTCCGCAGCCTGTAAGGCTTCGTTTGAAAAATCCAGTGTGCTCCTGTAATGTGTCTGGAGAATGAAAAAGCGAATGGTCATCGGCGGGTACGCCCGTTCCAGCAATTCATGTCCTCCGTAAAACATTTCACGAAGCGTAATAGTATTGTTATACGATTTACCCATCTTCCTGCCATTGATGGTGATCATATTATTATGCATCCAGTATTTCACAGGGCTGATACCACTAACGGTCCTCGACTGTGCGATCTCACTTTCATGATGGGGGAACAAAAGGTCCATCCCGCCACCGTGAATATCGAATTGTGTTCCGAGATATTTTGTTGCCATGGCGGAGCACTCGATATGCCAGCCCGGAAAACCTTCTCCCCACGGACTATTCCAGCGCATGATGTGTTCAGCAGGAGCTTTCTTCCATAAAGCAAAGTCTGCTGCATTTCGTTTTTCCTCCTGCCCTTCCAGTTCCCTGCTGCCGGAAATCATATCTTCCAGGATGCGACCGCTCAGCTTTCCGTAATCGTTATCTTTTGCATATTTAGTCACATCAAAATAAACAGAGCCGTTCACTTCATAAGCAAATCCTTTTTCTATGATAACTCGGATCATATCGATCTGTTCCACGATATGCCCGGTTGCAGTAGGCTCTATATCCGGACGTACGCAATTCAGCAAGTCCATCATATCATGATACAGGTTGGTGTATTTCTGCACCAGCTGCATTGGTTCCACACGTTCCAGTTTCGCTTTGGTATTTACTTTATCAACTGCCTCACGACCCTCCTCTTCAAAATGACCTGCATCGGTAATGTTCCGCACATAGCGCACCTTATAACCTGAAAACTGCAGATAGCGGTACACAACATCGAATGTTACATAAGGACGCGAATGGCCAAGATGCGTTTCTCCCGATACCGTTGGACCGCAAACATACATTCCAACATGCGGAGGATGCAAAGGCTGAAACAATTCACGGTTCCGTGTAAGGGAATTTGTAATAGTAATTTGCTGGTCCATAAAAAATAAAAAAAATTATTTCAATGTAGTATTCAGTTTCTGTGCTCTTAGCTGTGCCAGCATATCAGCGGTCATGGATGACAGGTCATATTTCTCTTTCCACCCCCAGTGTTCGCGTGCTTCCTGGTCATTTATGGAAGCAGGCCAGCTATCAGCAATAGCCTGGCGGAAATCGGGTTTGTATGTCATAGTAAAATCAGGAATATGTTTTTTAATCTCTGCTGCTACTTCAGCAGGTGAAAAGCTCATGCCTGAAATGTTATAGGAAGAACGGATCTTCACTTTTTCGGAAGGTGCTCTCATCAGATTAATTGTCGCATCCAGTGCATCGGGCATGTACATCATCGGAAGCCGAGATTCGCTGTTGAGAAAACATTCGTAGCTTCCCTTTTCAAGTGCCTTGTGATATATATCCACCGCGTAATCTGTAGTGCCACCGCCCGGTGGTGATTTGTAGCTGATGAGTCCAGGGTAACGGAGACTGCGTACATCCACATTAAATTTATGATTGTAATATTCGCACCATCGTTCTCCTGCCTGCTTGCTCACACCATACACTGTTGAAGGTTCCATAATTGTATGCTGCGGTGTGTTCACTCTCGGAGTTGTAGGGCCAAATACAGCAATGGAACTGGGCCAGAAAATTTTTATTGCCGGAATATCTTTGGCAATATCAAGTACATTAAACAGGCCTTCCATATTCAGCTTCCAGGCAAGCTTGGGATTTTGTTCGGCAGTTGCAGATAACAAAGCAGCAAGGAGATATACCTCGGTGACTTTGTTTTGATTGATAAGTTTTGTAACAGCGTTGAAGTCGAGTACATCTACTGTAAATCCGGGACCACTTTCCCGAAGTTCACCTTTAAGTTCTTTCACATCGGTTGCAATGACCCGTGCCGGATCCATTTCATTCCGCAAACGCATTACCAGGTCTGTTCCAATCTGCCCTGCTGCTCCCAACACCAGAACCGTATCTGTCTTCGTCATAAACTTATTCTGTATAGCGCAAATGTAAGGGATATTTTTCTGAAAGTTGAGGTCCCACTACCGACAAATTACTCCTTAAAAAAATAATCCCGGGATACTTCAGATTGTTTTCAGAACCGACCGCCAAAGCCGGTCGGCCGTGGATTGCCAGGAGAATTTCGAACTTTGCTCCAGTCCTTTTTGCGATAACGTTTTCGCGAGAACCGGGTCGCTGCTGATCTGTTCCATTGCCGAAGCAATCGATGATACATCAAAAGGATCAATCATCAGCGCTGCATCGCCACACACTTCGGGAAGCGAGGTTACATTGGAAGTGATCACCGGAACTCCGCAACGCATGGATTCAATAACAGGAACGCCGAATCCTTCGAAATAAGAAACATAGGTCATCGCAAGTGCCGAACCGGTGATGTTAACAAGCTCTTCAACAGGTTGCCTGCCCAGGAAAATAATATCCTCACGGAATTTCATATTGTTGTATGTATCCTCCATATCGTCCGACCACCATTTTTTGTGTCCCACGATAAGCAGTTTTACCATAGCTCCTGAACGAAACCTGAATTCGTCATAAGCCCGAAACAGGTTTGCAATGTTCTTTCGCGGATGCAACATTCCTACGAACAGGAAATAAGGTTTACCCTGGGCATACCGGTCGCGTATAGCCTGGATAAATTCAGGTGACAATGGATGATACCGTTCATTAACTCCATTATATACGACATCTATTTTCTTTGATGAAATATGATAAGTTGTTTCCAGATCACGTTTTGAAAATTCAGAAACCGTTGCAATTCTTTTTGCCTTGCGTGAAAATTTTGGAAAAAAATACCGGTAATAATTTCGAGTCAGGTAAGGAAGATCTTCGGGATAATGTTCAAAATTCAGATCATGAATTACTGCCAGCTGCGGCACTTTCGTGGAAAGGCTGAGATAACCATCAGGGCTCAGGAAAAGATCCGCGCCATATTTCCGGAGCGCGGAAGGGATTGAATGTTCAAACCAGATGTAATACAGGAAAGGGTGACGGGCCTGAGGAAAAAGGGATACCGGCGTGACATTAGGTCCGAATACAAATTCCGGACTCCAATGCCGGTCAAAAAAAAACAGGAATTCCGTTTCAGGGTGATCCCGCGTGATTCGCTGCAACGTGTGATATGTAAACCACCCGATACCATCCAGCTTACCTGGTATCAAAAGTCGTGTGTTTACAGCTATTCGCACAAATAGATCGGATTTAGAGATTCCGGCCTGCAGACCGTAAATGATGATTTTTCGTACTTTCGCAGATCAAGCTATCCGTTCCAAAATTAAATGTTTACGGTTATACCGGGAAGGTGAAAATTTTATTGTACTCAAACTCCTGTACATCAGTAATATTATCATCCTGCTATAAAATAAATCAGCATTTTTAAAGTTAAAGGAAGTTGTATCATTTGAACAGCTATGAAAAGAATACTTCTCATTTTAAGCCTTTTACACTTTCAGATTTCAGATATCGCTGCCCAGGGCCAGGCATTGGGACAATGGAGGGTACACCTTCCTTACCTGAAAGCGCGAATTGTAACCAATACCGGTGATAAAATCTATTGTGCTTCCGAACGCGGACTATTTTATTTCAACCAGGTTGATAATACTGTAACTCCGCTTTCCAAAATATCGGGGTTATCGGAACTGGATGTAAGTACCCTGCGTTATGATCCCGAATCAAAAGTTCTGGTGATTGCATATCTCAACGCGAATATTGATCTTATTGTTCAGAATAAAATAATCAATATTTCCGACATCAAACGGAAAAGCATGACCGGGGATAAAACAATTTATGGAATTGCTTTCCGTAACCAGTTTGCATATTTATCGTGCGGTTTTGGTATCGTAGTTCTTGATCTTGTTAAGAAAGAAATTAAGGATACATACATTATCGGACCTAACGGGACAGAGATCACAGTTTACGACATTGATTTTTTAGGAAACTCCATTTTTGCTGCAACAGAATCCGGCATTTTCAGTGCTGATCTCAATAACCAGAACCTTTCAAATTATGTGAACTGGTCACTTTCACAACCTGATAATGGTAATGCCGGCGATTACAATATTATTGAGGAATTTAACGGAAAGCTGTTTGCAAATTATACCAAAACCAATGGCGATGATATAATTTCTTTCGATGGAACTTCATGGGGCACATCACCGATTTCCGGCAACCAGGATATCACCAAGAATTTTTCCTTTTATTCCGACGCCGATGAACTGATTGTTACAAACCCATACAGTGTAAGTGTTTATAATACGTCATATAGCCTGATACGTAGGATTAATTACCTGAATTACCCTGATCCGCATACACGTGATGCATTGTATGATGATTCGGGAAATCTTTGGATTGCAGATATCGAACAGGGTTTGCTTCGAATGACTACCGGAGGTAATTATGAATTTATTTTCCCCGATGGCCCCCAATCCGATCTAGTCAGTGCCATGGCTGTAGAAGGAAGACGTTTGTGGATCACACACGCCACCCGGACACAAGGTTGGTTTAACGGTTATTCCCCGGGACATTTTGCTGAATTTTATAACAACGACTGGAAATCGTATAATACCAAAACTGTTACCGGTACTCCATATAATGTAGGGGACTATTATGACATGATGTCGATTGCTGTTGACCGAACTGATTCCCGTCATGTTTTTGTTGGTTCAAAAGGTAACGGGGTTCTCGAAATGCGGAATGAAACACCGGTAATGGCGTATCGTGAGAACAACAGCACATTGCAGGTCGGTGTTGGAAACCCTACACAATGCCAGGCAGTGGGAATGCAGTTCGACAGCAATAACAACCTTTGGGTTTTGAATTCACTTGCTGCAAAACCTGTGAATCTGAGAACACCGGCGGGTGAATGGCATTCCTATTCCATTCCTGTAATTGGCGGAGCTCCTTTGTATGGAGATATGACAATAGATTCGTATGGTCAGAAATGGATCAACATTATAGGAAATAACGCACCACTCGGAAACGGGTTGGTAGTATTCAGTGACAAAGGCACTTTCGATGATGTAACTGATGATGTTGCACGCTTTATCACTACCGGTATCGGAACCGGCAACCTGCCAAGTTCCGATGTACGGGCTATTGTTGAAGATCTTGACAATGAAATATGGCTGGGCACTGCCAAAGGAGTTGCGGTGATCTATTCTCCTTCATCGGTAATATCATCATCCAATTTTGACGCACAGCAGATCCTGATCAAACAGGACGGCATTAACCAGTACCTGCTGGAATCGGAAGTAGTGACTGCCATTGCTGTGGACGGCGCTAACCGGAAATGGATCGGTACGGAATCAGGCGGACTTTTCCTGATGTCGGCCGATGGTACGCAGCAGATCGCCAATTATAACGAACTAAATTCACCGCTCCTTTCCAATTATATTCTTGCACTTGCCATCGATAAACAAAGCGGTGAAGTTCATATAGGCACAAACCGTGGTGTGATTTCCCTGATGGGTGATGCGATTTCAGGTGAAGGTGGTTGCCACGATGTACTTGTTTACCCGAATCCCGTAAGGGAAAATTACGCAGGCCCGATAGCCATAAAGGGATTGGTGCCGAATGGAAATGTAAAGATCACCGATGTAAGTGGTAACCTGGTTTATGAAACTACTTCGCTGGGTACCCAGGCAATCTGGTATGGTAAAAATTTTAAAGGTGAAAAGGCACATACCGGAGTATACCTCGTTTTCAGTACCGATGAGGAAGGCAAAAATACGTGTATAACAAAGTTGCTTTTCATCAATTAATAATCCGGTCGCGATGAACCATAAAACCCGGGGTATCATTTTACAGACCACTGATTACAGTGAAACAAGCCTGGTGGTTAAAATCTATACCGAACATGGTGGAATAGGATCTTTCATTGTGGGTGGTGTACGTACCCGCAACGGCAGGTTCAAAAGCAATCTCTTCCAGCCATTATCACTGGTTGAACTGGTTGCAAGTGGTTCTCCTTCGGGATCTATGCGACGTATTACTGACATCCAGCTCGCCCCGCCATTCTCGGGTATTCCCGGCAATATAGTAAAGAGCAGCATCGCCATTTTTCTTGCTGAAGTTGTCTTGCGATCAATCCGGGAAGAAGAAGCAAACCCGGTGCTTTTTGAATTTCTTCATAACAGTATTCAGATCCTTGATTTAAGCCAGGGTAACTGTTCACGTTTTCACATTTGTTTCATGGTGCAGCTTACCAGGTACCTGGGATTTTATCCCCAGGGTGCCTATACGAAGAATTCCGGTTTCTTTGACTTGCAGGAAGGGACATTTACAGGCATTCAACCTTCTCATCCTGTTATTCTTGAAAAAGAGCCTGCTGCATTGTTGTACCGGATTATGATGGCGGGCTTTGAAAATTACCAGTCGGTAGAACTGACTTCTCAATCCGCAAAGGAACTGTTGGGCGCGCTGGTAACTTATTTTGAAATTCATCACACCCAGGGTAGCTCCATCAGGTCACATATGGTGCTTGAAGAAGTACTGCATTGAAATGTAAGGCAGTCAAATGCCCGTTTTTATTACTTTTACAACCTGTTTCAAAACGGACTCCCCATAAGCGAAGAAATTATGTTTAAAAAATCTACAATGAATTTCGCATTTTCAACAGTTATGATCTTTACTGTTTCAGCAGTCCTGTTGATAATGTCTCCGGGATGCCGTCAGCCTGAACCAAAAGAAATTAATACACCGGCTCCACAACAACCTGTTGCAGGTTATAATCCTTATGAAAATGCAGATTTAAGTGTTGAAGTTTTCAAAGTAGATTCAATAGAATATAACGGCAGCCGGGGATGGGGATATGATATTCTTATTGATGGAAAAATTTATATACACCAGCCTAATGTTCCGGCAATAATTGGCAATAACGGGTTTTCAAGTGAAGAAAAAGCCATGATCACGGGTGAATTCGTTATTAGCAAAATAAAAAATAACATTTTCCCTCCGGCAGTTTCTCCTGAAGAGCTCGACAGCCTCGGGGTTCTCGATTAAAATGCGATACCTTTTACTACTTATTTTTGTTTGCCTTTCTTTTCCTGCTGTTTTTGCACAGGATATTTTGGTTCTCCGGAAAGATGAATCGGAACTAAAGTGCCGGATTGTTGCCCTTAACGATAGCGCTATTGCTTTCAAACTATGGGATTCTCCCGATAAATCAATTCATACCATCCGGAAGTACGAAGTACAATCGTATATGATGGATTACAAATCACAAAAATCCAGGAAGCTGAAAAAATCCATGAAAGTTGAGAATGCTGATCTCGATTTGCTGGGTGAATACCGCAATGGTTCTGTGGAAAAGGGGTATATCATTAAAGAAAATGGTGATTCACTGCATGGACTCGTGGTTATTCAGAATTTTGCGATGAGCCAGGTCAGAGTTGAATTCAACGACAGCACCGGTAAAACCCGGATGTACACAACAACAGATCTGAAAGGTTACGGATACCACAATATAGCATATGATCGCATTCCGATAAAATACAAGCAGGCTGTTACCAATGGAACTGAACCCGGACAGGAAACATTGTTTCTCCATCGCACAGTAACAGGACCTTCACAATTATATCGTTTCTATACGCTCGATTTTAAAAATAGTACGATGCACGCTTATAACCAGGTTCCGCCATATTACCTTGGAAAAGCAAACCAGCATTTTGTAATTACTAATCCTGACGGGAAATTTATTTTCACCAAAGGACGTTCACTGAAAGGCAGCATAAATAAAATTTATTCTGCGTACCCGGAATTTCTCGGAAATATCATTGATACCAGGCCCGATGCAGGTGAAATGCCGGGAGTTGTAAAAAGCTTCAACTACTGGTACGAAAACCAGAGAAAGCCCTGACTATTCTTCTTTCTTAATTATCCTGATTTCTTTCCTGGTAATTTTTCCATCTGTTGTATCAACAGTTACTTCTTTCTGAAAAACCGTGCTGTCAGACCATGTGCCTGATTCCCCTTCTCCGGGATGGCAGCAATGACCTTCCTTAGCTTCATTACATTCATGCATACCGTTACAATGCTTATCTCTCATTCGCGATTTCTTACCTTCCTTGCGCATCTGCATTTCCCGGTGATCCCTGTGATCGTGACGAACCAGTCGTTTTACACCCTTAAATATGAGGAACGTCAACAATGCAGCTGCTGCCGCCAGTACCAACAGTCCGGACCAGCGATAAAACGGACCAGCATTTTCGTTCTTTACCTTAAGCAGGTAAAACAAGGCTGCAAGTATTACAAGCAGCGTTAGTAAAATGGTGACAAACAGGTTCATGGTCTATAGGCTTATCAGGGTAAATGTAATAACAGATATAATTGTAATTACAATCTGTGCAAAATAAGTAGAATAATAACGATTTCAGGATTCAGAAGGAATGAATATATTTGAGGTCCCGAAGTCCGATACGAATGAAAAAAAGCGTTAAAAAGACTGTTCCTGGTTTGAAATTTTCCACCGGATGGCAATATGATCCTGCTCCCGAGAGCACAGAGCATATCCGGATCAAAGAACAATATGAATTATTTATCAACGGGAAATTCACCCCTCCGTTAAAAGGGAGATACTTCGAAACTATTAATCCTGCGAACGAAAAAGTACTGGCATCTGTAGCTGAGGCAACAGCTGAAGATATAGACAAAGCCGTTAGTGCAGCCCGTGATGCTTATAACAAAGTCTGGTCACGAATGTCGGGTGCAGAGCGCGGAAAATATATTTACCGGATTGCCCGATTGATCCAGGAGCGCGCCCGTGAACTTGCCATAGTTGAATCGATGGACGGAGGCAAACCCATCCGTGAATCGAGGGATACCGATGTACCATTAGCAGCCGCACATTTCTTCTATTATGCAGGCTGGGCCGACAAACTTGAATATGCTTTACCAGGTAAACAGGTACGATCACTTGGAGTCGCAGGCCAGATAATTCCCTGGAATTTTCCATTGTTAATGGCAGCATGGAAAATTGCGCCGGCACTTGCCGCGGGAAATACTGTTGTGCTGAAACCTGCAGAAACTACTCCGCTCACCGCACTTATGCTGGCGGAGATTATTAGTGATGCGGAACTGCCTAACGGCGTTGTGAATATACTCACCGGTGCGGGTGCAACAGGAGAAGCTCTTGTAAATCATCCCGGAATCGATAAAATTGCATTTACCGGATCTACTGAAGTTGGAAAAATAATTCAGAAATCACTGGCAGGAACTTCAAAAAAATATACGCTGGAACTCGGCGGTAAAGCCGCGAATATCATTTTTGATGATGCGGCAATTGACCAGGCCGTGGAAGGCATCATTAACGGAATTTTCTTCAACCAGGGACATGTTTGCTGCGCCGGATCGCGGTTGTTCATCCAGGAAAATATAGCCGCGACCGTTATCCGGAAACTAAAGGACCGTATCAGTACGCTTATCGTTGGAGATCCACTGGATAAGAATACGGATATCGGCGCGATCAATTCAAAACAACAACTCCGGCAAATCAAAGCATATGTGAAAACAGGTATGGATGAAGGCGGAATAATGTACCAACCTTCCTGTTCTGTTCCTGCAAAAGGATATTTTTATCGTCCAACATTGTTCACAGGTGTATCACAATCGAGTCGAATAGTACAGGAAGAAATTTTCGGACCCGTATTAACAATCCAGACATTCCGCACAGTGGAAGAAGCGATTGAAAAAGCGAATAATACACCTTACGGTTTGTCGGGTGGAGTGTGGAGCGATAAAGGATCAAAAGCATTCCGTGTTTCATCCAAACTGAAAGCAGGAGTTGTTTGGGCAAACACTTATAATAAATTTGATCCTGCCTCACCTTTCGGAGGATACAAAGAAAGTGGTATGGGACGCGAAGGTGGATTGCATGGCATATATCCCTATGTAAAGTGGTAAATCCGTCATCATAACGGTTATAAAAGTTGATCCTGTTTAAGTATATTTTACTAAAAGTTTGGAGTAAATAAAAATTTTTATAGCTTTATCGTCCCAGAACACTATGAACAAATATTAGTCACAACCTAAAAACCAAACACATGATTAAAAGCTCAAAAAATGAAGATTGGAAAGAGTTACGTATGCCGAAAGGAGCACTACGTTATCGTTATGCTATTTCCAGTCTCGGAAGAATTGCCAGTTTCACTTCCAAAATCGAGGATGGTAAAATTCTTAACGGAACATCAATCGGTGGATATCCTACGTTAAATGTGAAACCTTTTGGAGAAAACAAAACGTATTACATTCACAAACTTGTAGCAGAACTTTTCCTGAAAAAATCAAGTCCAAAACAAAAATTTGTGATTCACAGAAATCACGACAAGCTGAACAACCAGGCTAAAAATCTGAAATGGGCTTCTAAAGAAGACATGGAAGAACATCAACAGTCAAGTCCGCTGGTTTTAAAAGCCCGCAAAGACAGGATGAATAAACCCATCTACAAAGGACATAAACTGACAGCCAACGCAGTTAAAAATATTAAAAAGAAAATTTTCAGTAAAGCCAGGAAAGAATCCATGAAGGATATTGCCGACCACTACAACATTTCTGAAATGCAACTTTACAGAATTAAGTCGGGCGAAAACTGGGCGCATGTGAAAATTTGATATTTCCGTGACGGAATTTGCAGGAGATGGAACAACAAACGACGGAAAAGAAAATCAAACAAACTTCCCTGAATGGAAACCCGGACAGTGACACAAAGTCATCGCAGAAAGTGCGTCTCGGGGTAAAAAAAACTTACAAGCTCTACATTAACGGCGGCTTCCCCCGATCAGAATCGGGCAGATATTTCCGTTTGACAGGCAGTGATGGAAACCTGATTTCCAATTGTTGCAGGGGTTCAAAAAAAGATTTTCGCGATGCGGTAGTCGCAGCACGTAAAGCCCAGGAGCCCTGGGCAATGCGTACTGCTTATAACAAGGGGCAGATCCTTTACCGCATTGCTGAAACTCTTGAAGGACGAAAGTCACAGTTTGAAGCCACACTCGTTGCCCAGGGAGTTAATCATGACATTGCCACCGAAGAAGTTCCTGCTGCAATCGATCGTATTGTGTATTATGCCGGCTGGACCGATAAATACCAACAACTGTTCAGTAGCGTTAACCCTATAGAGTCATCGCATTTTAATTTTTCCTTCCCCGAACCTTCCGGAGTTACAAGCATTATTACTCCTGCTGATTCCGGATTGCTTGGATTGGTTTCCGCCTTGTGTCCTATCATTACCGGAGGCAATACCTCGATTGTGCTTGCAGCCGAAAAATACCCGTTAACTGCAATTGAGCTTGCTGAAGTATTTAATGCTTCCGATCTCCCTCCCGGAGTAGTAAATATCCTAACCGGTTTCCGCAAAGAACTCCTGATCCCGTTTTCAAATCATATGGATGTAAATACAGTTGCATTTTGTGGTAATGATACTGAAGAACTAACGAGCATACGGACTAACGCTGCCCTGAATGTGAAAAGAGTTGTGCAATGGAGTTATAATGATTGGTATGCTGAAAATTCGCGCAGCCCTTATATGATTATGGATGCCCAGGAAATTAAAACTACCTGGCATCCCATTGGCACCTGAGAATAGTAAACCTAACCCATGAACCCGGCCCTTTCTCACGAGAGGGCTCTTTTTTTTCCACTCAACCAGCCGGGTGCGATAACACCTATTCCAATCCTTATGACTTATGCCTGTCATCTGAATACGAATTTAGCCAATGCTTCAAATATTTCATTTTCAGTGATTTTCCATGAATGCTTATAGTGAATTAAGCTAATTCCAAAGCCCTTCAGTTGATAGTTTTAGCCTCCGGAAATCATTACCTTTGCGCCCTGTTTTCAGAGATATTGTTAAGTGAAAGCCAGTTCAAATATTTTTCCACAGGAATACAATCTCAGTAAGCCCGACCGGCAACGGATGAACGGACATAGTTCATGCATTGTCTGGTTCACGGGGTTATCGGGGTCGGGGAAAAGTACGCTGGCAAATGCAGTGGAACAACGATTATATGAAAAAGGAATTCATACGTATATCCTCGACGGTGATAACATTCGCCAGGGGTTGAACAAAAATGTGGATTTCAGTCCTGAAGGGCGAATGGAAAATATCCGGCGCATCGGAGAGGTTGCAAAACTTTTTGTGGATGCCGGTCTTGTGGTACTTGCTGCTTTCATATCGCCCTTCCGCACTGACAGGGATGGTGTTCGTGCATTGGTTAATAACGGAGAGTTCCTCGAGGTTTTCGTCGATTGTTCCCTGGAAGTTTGTGAACAGCGCGATGTAAAAGGATTGTACAAAAAAGCGCGTGCGGGAGCCATTCAGGATTTTACAGGAATCAGCTCGCCATTTGAAAAGCCATTGCAACCGGAGCTTACACTTAACACTGAAAATATATCTGTTAGTGATACCGTTGATAAAATTATGAATCTCATCATGGATACGATCAATGTAAAAAAATGATTCTTTATAATTTAAATCACCTTCGCATACTTGAATCGGAAGCTATTTATGTTATCCGTGAAACTGCTGCACAATTTGAAAGACCTGCATTATTATTTTCCGGCGGAAAAGATTCTATTGTGATGACACATCTTGCTCGCAAAGCATTCTTTCCGGCAAAGATTCCATTTCCGCTAGTGCATATCGATACAGGTCATAATTTCCCGGAAACAATTGAATTCCGCGACCGGGTTGTGCAAAAGCTGGGTGTGCGCATGATCATAGGTTCTGTTCAGGAATCCATCGACCAGGGGCGTGCGATTGAAGAAAAAGGAATGAATGCCAGCAGGAATGTATTGCAGACTGTTTCGTTGCTGGATACGATTGAAATGTACAAACTCGATGCCTGCCTGGGTGGAGCCCGGAGGGATGAAGAAAAAGCGCGCGCAAAAGAACGTTTCTTCTCACACCGTGACGAATTCGGTCAATGGGACCCGAAAAATCAACGACCTGAACTTTGGAATCTGCTCAATGGAAGAAAACACATCGGTGAGCACTTCCGGATATTTCCGCTTAGCAACTGGACTGAAATCGACGTGTGGCAATATATTCTTATGGAAAAACTTGAATTGCCTTCCATTTATTTTTCCCACGACCGTGACTGTGTGATCAGGGATGGAGTTATTCTCGCTAAATCGGAATATATTTCCCTCCGCGAGGATGAAATAGTTCAAAAGATGAATGTGCGTTATCGTACAGTTGGGGATATGACCTGCACCGGAGCTGTTCTATCTCCGGCGACAACGGTTGAACAGATCATACGTGAAGTTGCAGCATCCCGCACCACAGAACGGGGTACGCGTACCGACGATAAACGATCGGATACCGCAATGGAAGACCGTAAAAAACTTGGGTATTTCTGATGGACACAATTTTTATTATGCATCACCTGAATTTTATTTTCTGAAATGAGCTCCCGTAACCCCGATAATTATCTGAATATGGAATTGCTGCGGTTCACCACTGCAGGAAGTGTAGACGATGGCAAAAGCACACTTATCGGCCGGCTGCTATTCGACAGTAAATCAATTTTCGAAGATCAGATGGAAGCTGTGGAACGCACCAGCCGCCTCAAAGGTTATGAGCATGTTGACCTGGCGTTGCTCACTGACGGACTTCGTGCCGAACGGGAACAAGGCATTACCATTGATGTAGCATACCGTTACTTTGCTACTCCCAAACGTAAGTTTATCATTGCCGATACACCGGGACATGTTCAGTACACCCGCAATATGGTCACCGGTGCTTCAACTGCTAACCTTGCATTGATACTTGTGGATGCACGAAGAGGAATCCTGGAGCAAACAAACAGGCATTCATTCATTGCTTCACTGCTGCAAATTCCACACATCATTGTTTGCATAAATAAAATGGACCTGGTGAATTATGACCAGGAAGTTTTCGATAACGTGGTGAATGAATATAAAAAATTATCCTCGAGGCTTGACGTAAAGGACGTTCATTTTATTCCCATCAGTGCACTGAAGGGAGATAATGTAGTTGAAAAATCAAAAAAAATGGATTGGTACCAGGGCTCCACGCTCCTGTACCTGTTAGAAAACATTCATATCAGCAGTGATGAAAATCATATTGATTGTCGCTTCCCGGTACAATACGTAATTCGTCCCCAGGCAACCGAATTTCATGATTACCGCGGATATGCCGGACGTATTGCTGGCGGAATATTCAAGCCGGGGGATCAGGTTAAAATTCTTCCTTCCGGATTTACAGCCCGGGTTAAAACCATCAATCCGCTGGATTCATTCGATGCTGAGGATACCATTTATGAAGCTTTCTCCCCGATGTCAGTTACCATGACCCTGGATACCGACATTGATATTTCGAGGGGAGATATGATTGTTAGAGAAAATAATGTACCCTCCGTATCGCAGGATCTTGACATTATGGTTTGCTGGATGGGTGAACGTTCACTGGTTCCCGGGGGGAAATATACGATACGTCATACAACCAAGGAAGTCAGGTGTATTATTAAAGAAGTACGTTACAAAATCGATATCAATACACTGCATCGCAACGAGCATGATAAGAATATCGCTATGAATGATATCGCAAGAGTTCACCTGCGCACCACTGCACCATTGTTCTTCGACAGCTACCGCAAAAATCGTATAACCGGTAGCGTTATTCTTGTCGATGAAGGAACCAACGAAACTGTTGGAGCCGGTATGATTATTTAACGAATTAAAAACTTCCCCGCTTTTCCGGTTTCGGGAATAAATGTAAGATCAGTCATCATGGCAGACAGCAACCTCCTGTTATACCAATCCATTCATGCAGCGCTTCATGCAGGTGATGAAATCATCCGCGTCTATAATGTATCGCCTGAAATTGAACTGAAGGAAGACAGGAGTCCGCTAACAATTGCCGACAGGAAATCGCACCAGAGAATTTCAACAATGCTGGAATCAACCGGTTTGCCGGTACTTAGTGAAGAAGGAAAAAGCATTTCATACGAAGAGCGGCGTAATTGGAAAAAATACTGGCTGGTGGATCCACTCGATGGAACTAAAGAATTTATCAGGCATAATGGTGAGTTCACTGTTAATATCGCATTGATTGAAAACAACAGGCCGGTTATCGGAGTGATCTATATCCCCGTAACGGGCACACTTTATTTCGGAGCCACCTGGCTGCCATCCATGGTGAAATTCAACGCATGGAAATTTTTGAATGAATCCGGATCAGCAGACGCTTTTAAGGATCAATTGCTGATTACATCCGTAAAACTTCCCTCTGTTACTGAACCTCGTAAATATACACTTGTCGCCAGCCGCTCTCATATGTCGCCGGAAACGGCCGATTTCATTTCCGGTATTCGCCGGGAACATGGCGACCTGGATTTCGTTTCAAAAGGTAGCTCCATCAAAATTTGTCTTGTGGCTGATGGAACCGCCGATTGTTATCCACGCCTGGCACCCACCATGGAATGGGATACCGCCGCAGGGCAGGCTATTGCCGAAAATGCAGGTTGCTCATTTTTAAATTTTCATACAGGCCAACCCGTGAGTTATAATAAGGAAAATCTTTTGAATCCTCATTTTATAGTCCAACGTACCTGGAAAAGATGATCACTAAGCTGATCCGCGGATTTAAACGCGACTTTACCGATGCGGGCTTCGTGGAGATCGTTAAAGGCAGCACAGCAACATTTATGTTGCGACTCCTTGGACTGGTTGCAGGTTATGCATTCACATTTATAGTTTCACGATTTTACGGGTCTGAAGTTCTTGGAGCACACACGCTGTCACTTACCGTACTGATGCTTTTCAGTGTACTGGGACGATTGGGCATGGATTCATTGCTGGTACGCCATTTCGCTCACGATCATGCTGCAAACCGATGGGATCGTATCCTGGAAGTTTATAAGCGAACGCTTTCTGTGATTATACCATTGGGAATTTTACTCTCTGTGATTCTCTATTTTTCTTCCGGTTTTATTGCACAACATGTTTTTGATAAACCACGTCTTGAACCCTATTTCCGTGTCATTGCGTTTGCCGTGCTGCCGATGTCCATGCGTTTCATCAATTCAGAATGTTACCGGGGATTCCGGATGAATCGTGAATATGCGTATAGCCAGAATGTTAGTTATTTCCTGTATGCTTCCATTATTCTTGGAATACTTTCGGTATTCAGCCGTGATAATTTACTTCCCAATATCTCATTTGCAATCAGTCTTGGTGTGCTTGCGGTCAGCAGTACGCTGATGATTCTGAAACGAATCCGCAATCATGCAAAAAATAATTCGAATGAATTAAAAACAGGCGAAATGGTCCGGAATGCGATCCCCATGCTGCTGGCCAATTCCATGTTACTGGTTTCAGGTTGGATCAACACCATCATGCTGGGCATTTGGTCGAGCGATAGCGATGTTGGGATATATAGTGTGGTATTAAAAATTTCAACGTTTTCAGCATTTATGCTGATGTCCATAAACAGCGTGGCTGCACCACGATTTGCACAATTTCATGCAAGAGGAGATCTGGATGGATTACGGAAATATACCATGCATACTGCCAAGATTGGATTCTTTTCTTCCATACCCATTTTTGCGGGTATACTTATTTTCCGGGAATGGCTCCTCGGATTGTTCGGACCGGAATTCGTTGAAGGTTCCATGGCACTTGCCATTGTGATGATGGGACAATTGTTTAATGTTTTCGCCGGATCAGTTGGCCAGTTCCTTTACATGACGGGCAAACAACGGGTATTCCGGAATATCCTTCTGGCAAGTACGTTGCTGAATATCCTGGTTTGCGCTATTTTGATACCTTCGTACGGACTGATTGGTTCCGCCGTAGCCGGAATGGTTTTCATGGCCTGCTGGAATTTGATGTCGATGATTTATATTCAGGGTACCTTTAAAATCAGGACCTATTACTGGCCGTTCTGATTTCATTTCATTGATGGATCTCAATCAATACCTGGTAATCGGTGGCAGCACCAAATGCGGCACCACTTCTGTTTTCAATTATTTTGAATTTCATCCGCAGGTTTGTCCATGCAAAATGAAAGAGTCGCGTTTTTTCTGGACTGATGACTATCC